>DASXUZ010000177.1:0-40971 GCA_036504555.1 Prolixibacteraceae bacterium
AAAATTAACCTGGTGGCCTGGACCATCCCGGTATATGAAGTCAACGATTCAAGCCCGCGATATAAAATTAAACTGCATCACCTCAGTGCCGCTGAGAAAAAGAGATGGAATACCAACCGTGAAACATTTGGCCATGGAAAGGAATTTGAAGCTGAATTGGTGCCCATTCCCAAAGATGCTCAAGCCGATCCGCAGGAAGATGCCCATTGCGCATTGGTGGATTGGAAAAACCGCATCGCCTGGGACATGTGGGGACTTACCAGGAACGCTGACAGCAGTTGGACTTCCAATACGGGGATGAAATACAGCCTTGATGGCGAAGGGGTATTTGATGCCAAAGATTTCGCAATGCAGGATGGTGAAAGTGTGCATTACTATGGTCCGAGCCGAGCGGCAGGGGTTCCAGCCATTGCAGGGCTGATCATGTATGACGAGGTTCAGAAAGGCGAAATCAATCACAAGCTGGCTTGTGCCACCCGCATGAATGCTTACAAAGAACATGTATTTCCAGCCATCTGGACCGATGGATTTATCGTTGGCGGTATCCCTGAAGGGGCAGTTATTCAGCTGGATCCAAGCCTGGATTTAAGCAAATTCGAATTACATCCCGGCGAATTGGCCGTGGCTAAGGCATTGCAGAAATACGGAATGGTAGTTACCGATATTGCCGGGGCCAATACCCTCTATGGAGAAGGTCTGTGGGGTCATCCGGGAAAAACATGGGATGGCCTGCTGCGTGAAATAGGTGGGGGAATCAGTGCAATTCCAATTGAGAATTACAGGGTCTTGAAAATAAGCAACAGGGTAAACAAGGGGGATAGCTACACCAAAATACTGAATGATGCAGGTCATTGGCCCAATTAGAGGTTCAGTAATCAGATTCGCCATTCACTGGAGGAATGGAATGGGTTTTAATATCCTGCAAATCTGAACCAATGATTTACTGCGTGGGCGAATGTAAATCGCCCAGGCAGTAAAAAGTGGAATTCCTTTCCGCTAATCGTATTCTTCATCCTCACTCAGGAGCACTTCTTCGATGACCCGTGGATAATGCAGATGCTCCAGTTCATGGATCCTGGCAGCGAGGGTTTCAGGTGTATCCCCTTTCAAAATGGGGCAGGTAGCCTGAAAAATGATATCTCCTTCATCGTAATTAGCATTTACCCGATGAATGCTAATTCCCGATTCCTTGTCTTTGGATGCAAGAACGGCCTTGTGAACATTCATTCCATACATTCCTTTTCCTCCATATTTGGGCAGCAAGGCGGGATGAATATTGATCACGGTAAAAAGTTCGGTCAGATTTCGGGGAACCAGCCAAAGAAATCCGGCCAGAACAATCATATCGATGCGCCGATCGATTAGCTTATCGAGGATCTCATTACTGCGGTAAAATTCCTCTTGCTCGAAAGTGAAAGTTTCAATTCCAAGTTTCTCTGCCCGTATCAAGGCATACGCATTCTCATTATTGGACCAAAGTGAGTCTACGAATATTTCCTTGCTGCCTGCAAAGTACTCGATTATCTTCTGTGCATTGGTTCCGGAGCCGGAAGCAAAAATGGCAATTAGTTTCATTTAATGTCTTATTAATGTTTATGCTTAATGGAATTTTAGAATAAAAGGTTCAAATAGAATCTTAACATTGGACCTCTTAAAGCTTAATTCATCCATTTAATTCATTTTTTGTTTGAAATATCAGGGGTAAATTTATTACTTTGCATCGAATTTTTTAAAACAATTTTAATATTAACCAAAAATTAGAGTTATGTCTGACGTTGCAGCAAAAGTAAAAGCAATTATTGTTGACAAATTAGGTGTTGATGAAAGTGAAGTAACCAACGAAGCATCGTTCACCAACGACCTTGGTGCTGATTCACTTGACACAGTTGAATTGATTATGGAATTCGAAAAAGAATTTGATTTGGCTATTCCAGATGATCAGGCTGAAAAAATTTCAACTGTAGGTGAAGCGATCTCACACATCGAAGCAAATCTGAAGTAATAATAACAAAACGACATTTATGGAATTTAAACGGGTAGTTGTTACCGGACTTGGAACTGTAAACCCGCTAGGTAATTCTATTGAGGAATACTGGGAAGGCTTAAAAAACGGGAAAAGCGGAGCGGGTCCTATCACCCATTTTGATGCTTCAACGCATAAAACAACTTTTGCCTGCGAGCTGAAGAATTTTGATCCAGAAGTTTACGTCGAGAAAAAAGAAATCAGGAAACATGATCCTTTTACTTTGTATGCGTTTGCAGCTGCTGCGCAGGCAATCGAGGATTCAGGGCTTGATCTCCAAACTCTCAACAAAGACAGAGCGGGGGTTGTTTGGGGCGCCGGTATTGGAGGTTTAGAAACCTTTTTTGAAGAAACACTGAAGTACAAAAACGAGATGCCTCGTTATTCTCCTTTCTTCATTCCAAAAATGATTGCCAACATCGCCAGTGGACTGATTTCAATCCGCTATGGATTCAGGGGACCTAATTTCACCACGGTAACAGCATGCGCTTCTTCCTCAACCGCCCTTATCGAAGCGATGAACTATATTCGCTTGGGTAAGGTGGATGTGTTTATCTCCGGAGGTTCAGAAGCAGCGATCAATCCTGCAGGTTTGGCTGGATTTAATTCTATGCGGGCCCTTTCAACGCGAAACAGCGATCCCACCACGGCATCACGTCCGTTTGATTTAGACCGCGACGGGTTTGTCATGGGAGAAGGCGCTGGAGCATTGATTTTAGAGGAATATGAACATGCCGTAAAACGTGGCGCACGGATTTATGCAGAAATGGTTGGTGGAGGCATGTCAGCCGACGCTTATCACATGACTGCACCGGATCCCGAATCAGGTGGTGCAATTTTATGCATGAAATGGGCTTTGGAAGATGCAGGGATGAAAACTACAGACATTGATTACATCAATGTACATGGTACATCCACTCCTCTTGGCGACATTGCTGAACCACAAGCGATCCAGAAATTATTTGGCGAACATGCTTACAATTTAAGCATCAGTTCAACCAAGTCAATGACTGGTCACCTCTTGGGAGCAACCGGAGCTGTTGAAGCCATTGCATGTATCCTGGCCATACGAGATGGTATCATTCCGCCTACAATTAACCATTTCACAGATGATCCCGAACTTGACCCCAAACTTGATTTCACTTTCAATGTAGCAAAAAAACGCAAAATCGAAACTGCTTTAAGTAACACTTTTGGTTTTGGCGGACACAATGCTACTGTTATTTTCAAGAAAATTTAATTAAAGTGATACGGACCATCGTTCAAAGAATAAAACTCTTTTCTTCTCCAAGAAAAGAGTTTTATTTGTTTTTAAGATCGCTGCTCGGTTTTTACCCGACGAATTTAAAGATTTACGACATCGCCGTTATTCACAAATCGGCCTCCAAGATTAATTCGCAAGGCAACTTTGTGAACAATGAGCGTCTCGAATACCTGGGTGATGCCATCCTGGGAGCTGCCATCGCCGATTTCTTGTACAACCGTTTCCCCAATCAGGATGAAGGCTACCTTACACAAATGCGCTCCAAATTGGTCAACCGCAGTTTCCTGACCCAGCTGACCTACCAGATTGGACTGAACCATTACATCTTATCGAATACCACCTCTACGCTCGAATCAAGCCACATTTACGGCGATACGCTCGAGGCACTGATAGGTGCCATCTACCTGGACAAAGGATACCCCGAGGCCAAACGATTCATTACCCGCAAGTTACTGAACAACTATGTCAACCTGGTCGAAGTTCAGAATACCAATACCAATTACAAGAGCCAGTTAATCGAATGGTCGCAAAAAAATAAAAGAGCTGTTTCCTTCGACACCGTGGACGAAAGCAAAAACGACGGCAAACAACCCTGGTTTGTGGCCAGCATCGAAGTGGATTCCCAACTTTGGGGAAAAGGCACCGGAACATCTAAAAAAGAAGCCCAGCAAAATGCCTCCAAAGTAGCCATGGACAAAATCAATAATACCTTACTTCAAACACCTGCAGCTGATTAAACATAGGATAAAACATCCAATGTTAAATATTGTTAAGTGGTTACTGTCAGCCTTTCAAAAGGTTATCTTTGTAATATGAGTAGAAAGGTAATACTGATATTGATTGTCTTAATGGCCTTGGTGATGACCAGCCTAATTCTCGTCCAGATCAATTCCATCTACCAGGCTCTTGGAATTAAGGAAGAACAATTCGATGCCGCTGTCAAGAGCGCTTTGAACCGGGTGGTGGTAAGCATGGAAATGGAGGAGTCTAAATCCTTGGCGGAGTATGAGAAGACTAATTTCCCCACCCGCAACAATGATGTATTCCCGGGCAACAGTTTTCAATCTTCCAATCCAAGGGGCATGTCCAGGCAAAACATTCAACTTTCCCTTCAATACAAACAACGCATCACCAGCAATACATACAGCGAGGAACTGGCCATCGGTTATGGCAAGCCAAAGCCAGAGGAACAGAACGACCGAGGCAGACCGGGCGATTTCCCCAATGCATTTGATATTATCCATGAACAGGACGGATATGTGCGCCAGCAATATGAAGATATGCTGAATCAAAAGGCAAAGATGCTCAGCTTGATCGAGCATACTTACTCCTTTACCAAGATGC
The DNA here is from genome assembly GCA_036504555.1 of Prolixibacteraceae bacterium. Taxonomy (GTDB): domain Bacteria; phylum Bacteroidota; class Bacteroidia; order Bacteroidales; family Prolixibacteraceae; genus Aquipluma. The sequence goes on from DASXUZ010000177.1 coordinate 4,632, forward strand.
CCATTGATGCCCGAATCGATGCTCAAAAGCTGAGACGCCAGCTCACCAAAGAGTTAAAGAATTCAGGAATTTCACTCAATTTCGTATACGCGGTAAAAACATTTCAGCGTGGGGAAGAAAGAGATATCATCGGCGGGAAAAGCTATAATCCAGGCCCACAGAAAGAATACCCCGTACTGCTCTTCCCAAACGACCTGGATGGAACCAAAATGCCCAATTATCTGTACCTGTATTTTCCTAAACGGGAAGGTTATATGCTCAAACAAACCGGCATATTGGTCATCCCCACCGTGGTCCTGACAGCCATGCTGATTGGCATCTTTATTTTCACCATCCTCATTATCCTGAGACAAAAGAAATTATCGATCATCAAGAACGATTTCATTAACAACATGACCCACGAACTGAAAACACCCATTTCAACCATTTCGCTGGCCAGTCAGATGTTGCGCGATAATACAGTTACCAATACACCCAAAACCATTGAGCATATCTCGGGCATAATCTATCAGGAAAGCAAACGACTCACCACTCAGGTAGAAAAAGTGCTCCAAATGGCAGTTTTTAATGAAGGAAAGCTAAAATTAAAAATAAAAGAGGTAAATTTAAATACCCTTATCAAATCGGTGGTCCTGAATTTCGAGCTTCGGGTAAAAGCCAAGGAGGGTGAGTTAAGCACTGACTTAAAAGCGGAGCCTGCAATCATTAAGGGGGATGAGGTGCATATTACAAATGTTTTGTTTAACTTGCTCGACAATGCAGTGAAGTACAGCAAGGAGGCACCCAAAATCATCATCACCACCCACCTGGAAGACGATTTTTTAGTTGTGGCGGTAAAAGATCATGGAATTGGCATCCAAAAAGAATATGTAAGCCAGATTTTTGAGCGATTCTACCGCGTCCCCACAGGAAATGTACACGATGTAAAAGGCTTCGGACTCGGATTAAGCTATGTGAAGAAAATTATTGACGCCCATCGGGGCAAAATAAAAGTTGAAAGTGATCTCAATAAAGGAACCAAATTCATGATATATTTTCCGATAAACACACAAGAACATGGAAAAAAAAGTTAAATTGCTATTGGCCGAGGATGATGAAAACCTTGGATTGTTACTCAAGGAATACCTGATTGCAAAAGGATATGAAACCGATTTATATCCCGACGGAGAAGCAGCCTACAAAGGGTTTACCAAAAACCAGCCTTACAGCCTTTGTATACTGGATATCATGATGCCAAAAAAAGACGGAATATCACTGGCAAAAGACATCCGGCAGCTGAACATGGATATTCCCATTATTTTCCTCACAGCTAAGAACATGAAAGAAGATGTACTGGAAGGCTTTAAAATCGGGGCCGACGATTATATCACCAAGCCTTTCAGTATGGAAGAACTGATCTTCCGCATCGAAGCAATCATGCGAAGGGTATCGCAAGACGCCAATTCGCACGAGGATGCCATCTACAAGCTGGGAATTTACACCTTCGATTCACGCAAGCAGATCCTCTCAGGGGGCGAAGAAGAAGTGAAGCTGACCACCAAGGAAGCTGAACTGCTCAGCCTGCTGTGCAACAATGCCAACAAGGTACTGGAACGCAATTTTGCCTTACGAACCATCTGGATCGACGACAATTATTTCAATGCCCGCTCTATGGATGTCTACATCACCAAACTGCGCAAGCATTTAAAGGACGATCCGAAGGTTGAAATCATCAATGTTCACGGAAAAGGATACAAACTGATCGTTTAATGCTTGGCTGGTTCAATCGCGAACCTTCATCATTGATATAAAAAATCCTGCTGACAAAGCGGGATTTTTTGTTTTTGGAATCAACTTTACTTCACTTTTCATTCTGTCCTGAAGTTGTTAGGCCAGCCTCATGAAAACAGAACTATTCACCTATTTAGTGAATGATTGATTCATACACCAAATTCCTAAATTCTTTGCAAATCGGATAATAAAAATTAGGAACAAATTGTGTCATAAAAATCAGAATTAAATCCTCTTTGGGATCAATATAAAAATACGTATTGGCTGTACCTGCCCACCAATATGAGCCAGCAGAACCTACAAAATCTGATTGATTGTTTTCTTTTAATACCGCAAATCCAAGTCCATATCCCATCCCTTTAAGCAGTGGGCCAAAAAAATCATCATTTGGCATGAGCTCTTTCGATAGATGATTGGCAGTCATTAAATCAACTGTCTTGCTTTTTAAAAGCCTTACCCCCTTATACTCACCTTTATTGAGCAACATTTGGCAAAAAATCATATAATCAGTGGAAGTAGAAAAGAGTCCTCCATTCCCTGAAAAGAAAGTCACAGGTGCTGACACATTATTGATTTCCGGGTTCGTTAAAACTTTAATTCCACTGCTGCCCGCAAGACTATACACGCTCGAAACCCGATTTAGCTTCTCTTTAGAAACAGAATAACCGGTGTCTTCCATTTTTAAAGGTTTAAATATTCTCTCTTGTATAAATTCGTTAAACGGCTTTCCTGAAACAACTTCCACCAAATAAGCAAGCACATCTGATGATCTGCTATATTGCCACCGGTCACCGGGTTGAAATAGCAGGGGAATTTTGGCCAACTTTTGAATCATATCTTTCAATGTCCCTTCCGAAAGATTGGCTGCACTGTAGATGGAATCAACCGGCGTATTCTCCCCACCACTGGTAAGACCTGAGGTATGCATAAGAAGCTGGCGGATAGTCATTGGCCTTGAAGGCTTTACAAGATTAATTCCGTTTTTATCCTGTGATGAAAACACCTTCAAATCTTTAAATTCAGGAATATACTTTGAAACAGGATCATCTAACTGAAAATAACCTTCATCATATAACATCATGATTGCTACACTGGTGATAGGTTTTGTCATGGAGGCAATTCTAAAAATAGCATCCAATTGCATGGGCTTTCCTTTATCCATCAATCCATACTTCTGAAAACTAACAACCTTCCCATGCCTGGCAACCATTGCAATCATGCCTGAAAGTTTGTTTTCATCCACATATCTTTGCATAAGGATATCCACCTCATGTAAGCGATCGGATGACAAGCCCATTTTTTCAGGTTCGGCTGTGGCTAAGATAGTTCCCAGCTGGGAAAAACCAGGTAAGGATATTAAAAGCAGAAAAAATAAAACTGGTTTTCTCATATAGTTCAAATGTCGAGGTTATTGCCAATCATGAATCAAGGCTTATTATCTTGTAACTCTGAAATCATACTTTGGTATCCAATAAAATAGATAATCCCAGCGCTTACACCCAAGACAAATCCCGGAATACAATATCTAATAATACGATCAGCATGGCTTATGTGACCTATCAAATAAAACATTGTAATCAACAGGCAACTGACTCCTATAACCAAGTAGATATTAATCAGCATAAACAAAATCCTATTTTTTTTACTCTGAAGAAAAGGAAGGAATTTCTTTCTCTATATAGTCCTGGTGTCCATTATTTTCTATTTTTAAGTAAATATATAAAATTTAATTATCATATATTCGTAGAATTTTTAATTTTATCATTGCTTGTTTTTTGATGGTTGCCAGTTCCTAAAATTGCTGATAACTAGTAACTACCACCAAATGTATCTGCTATTTTGCCAATCAATTACATTAAGCATATTTTATATTAATTCTTTGGGTGACCATCCCATCAATCATACATTTACCTTGCCCCGCCTGCTGCTCGTGCCATGCCCTATTTATGGCTTGAGTGTTGTTTGTGTGTAGATTAAGTGTTGCATGTGTGTTCCAGAACACAGCACCTACACACATGCTACACACATGCAACACACAAGCAACACACAAGCCAATTGTGGAACCTTTGTGGAAACAGTACCCGGCTATCCCTGTACATCAATTAAAAGATGGACCCGGCAAAGGTTTTCCCTGGTCCCTTGCAGGTATTTCCGCAACGCAGAAAGCCCCCTTCCGGAGAACCGAAAGAGGGCTTTGAATTTATATAATTTGAAGGGTATGCCGGATATTACATCATTCCGCCCATGCCACCACCCATTCCACCGCCCATAGGTGGCATTGATGGTTTGTCTTCTTTTTCGTCAACCAATACACATTCGGTGGTCAGGAACATACCTGCAATAGATGCTGCATTTTCCAAAGCGATACGTGTTACTTTAGCAGGATCGATTACACCAGCTTCGTAGAGGTTTTCATATACATCGGTACGGGCATTGTAACCGAAGTCACCTTTGCCTTCCATTACTTTCTGAACAACGACTGCGCCTTCTTTTCCTGAGTTGAAAACAATCTGACGCAATGGTTCCTGGATGGCGCGTTTGACGATTTCGATACCAGTGGTTTCGTCATCATTTTCGCCTGTCATGCCTTCCAAAGCTGCAATGCTGCGGATATAAGCAACACCTCCGCCAGGTACGATACCTTCTTCAACAGCAGCACGGGTTGCGTGCAATGCATCGTCAACACGGTCTTTCTTTTCTTTCATTTCCACTTCAGAAGAAGCGCCAACGTAAAGTACAGCAACACCACCGGCCAATTTAGCCAATCGTTCTTGCAGTTTTTCCTTGTCGTAATCAGAAGTAGTTGTTTCGATCTGCTTTTTGATCTGGTTGATACGTGTTTTGATGGTATCCTCAGCACCGGCACCAGCAACAACAGTGGTTGTTTCTTTGTCGACAGTGATTTTTTCAGCATTTCCAAGCATTTCCAATGTAGTGTCTTCGAGCTTCATACCTTTTTCTTCGGTAATTACTACTCCACCTGTCAACACTGCCAAGTCTTCCAACATTTCTTTTCTGCGGTCACCGAATCCGGGAGCTTTCACTGCACATACTTTCAATGAACCACGTAAGCGGTTGACCACCAAAGTAGCCAATGCTTCACTGTCAACATCTTCAGCAACAATTAACAGTGGACGGCCAGTCTGAGCCGATTGTTCGAGGATAGGAAGCAAATCCTTCATTGAGCTAATCTTCTTGTCGTGGATCAGGATGAAAGGACGTTCAAGTTCAGCAGCCATTTTTTCGCCATCGGTAATGAAATAAGGAGAAATATAGCCACGGTCGAACTGCATACCTTCGACAACATCCACGTAAGTTTCAGTTCCTTTGGCAGCTTCAACGGTGATGACACCTTCCTTGTTTACTTTTTCCATCGCTTCAGCAATCAGGGCGCCGATTTCGCTGTCGTTGTTGGCTGCAATTTTGGCAACCTGTTCAATTTTCTTGAAATCATCGCCTACATTCTGAGCCTGAGCCTTGATGCTTTCCACTACTTTCAATACCGCTTTGTCGATACCGCGTTTCAAATCCATTGGATTTGCACCAGCAGCAACGTTTTTCAAACCAACTGAGATCAGTGATTGAGCCAGAACAGTGGCAGTGGTTGTTCCGTCACCTGCATCGTCACCAGTTTTGCTGGCAACTTCTTTCACCATTTGAGCGCCGATGTTTTCGTATTGATTGGAGAATTCAATTTCTTTTGCAACAGTCACACCATCCTTGGTGATCTGAGGAGCACCAAATTTCTTTTCAATAACTACGTTGCGGCCTTTTGGTCCAAGGGTTACTTTTACAGCATCAGCCAATTTGTCAACTCCTTTTTTCAGGAGGTCGCGGGCTTCGATATTGAATTTAATTTCTTTTGCCATTTTAATTTCCTTTTAATCGTTATTAATCAATTATTCAGCAACAAATAATACATCGGTTTGCGACATCAGCAGGTAATCAGTTCCGTCAATGTTCAGCTCAGTACCCGAATATTTTCCGTAAAATACCATATCGCCTACATTGATTTCCATGGGTTCATCCTTTTTAGGAGAACCAACCAGCACAACTTTACCAACTTGTGGTTTTTCCTTTGCTGAATCAGGAATAATGATTCCACTCGCTGTTTTCTTTTCTGCTTCCTTGGGTTGTACAAGAACTTTACCTGCAAGGATTTTTCCTTTTAAATCTGCCATTTTCTAATTATTAATTGGTTTGACATATGTTTATAATTTACAACATCCACTGTTATCAGATACTATGCCAAAATGAATCTGGACGAACAATGGTGGTGGAGTTTGCCAATTTTACAGATGCAAACTACACAAATAGGACAGTAAGCTGATAAGCGTCAGTAATAACCGTTGTTTTACTGTATTTTCACCCCTGTCAGGTGTCATCCTGTCAGATTAAAAAACCGCCAGATTGGAAATCAGGGGACATGCCCTGGAATCGCTGATCAACAATCTAAGCTTTTGCGCCTGGATGGGCTCGATGCGAATGATCCGTTTATAGCCAATGGTGGTCCCCTTTGCAACTTTCTGCCACTTACCCTGCTTTTCAATTTCAAGGGAGAAATTCTTAATGCGTTGGCCCAGTGGAATGTATTCCTGGATCAGAACATAACTGATGGTTTTATCTTCACCCAGATCAATTTCAAGGCTACCGGTCTGTTCGGTATCGTTGGTTGTCCAATAGGTCTCCTTGTTCCCATCAACAGCCATCTGAGCCCCGTAAAGGGGCGAATTCCCGCGAACAGCCGATGCTTTTGAGGGTTTGTTCTCTGCAAGGTTGACAGCGAAACGCTGGTCGATCAACTTCTTCCATCCCAGGAGCGAAGCCACATCAATTTCATTGATCAAGCCACGACGGTCAGGAGGAATATTCAGGATCAGGTTTGCACCACGACCCACCGAACTGAGGTAAATATCGAACAATTGTTCCGGGGTTTTAACCAGTGAATCTTCTTTGGCATGGTAAAACCATCCGGGACGAATCGACACATCCACCTCGGCGGGCATCCAGCTGGTTCCGTTTTCTTCACCCCGGCTTAATAGATCCTGGATGCCACTTTTGCCAGCATACAGGGTGTCAGGGGTGATGGTGTTCCAGTTGGTTTCATTGACATGACCGCTTTCATTCCCGCACCAGCGGATATCGGGACCGGCATCGCTGAAGAATATCACTGAGGGTTCCAGTCCACGGATCAGGTTAAGGGTAGTTGGCCAGTCGTAATAAGTTTTGCCATCAATTTTACGCTGTTCCTTGGCTCCTCCGTAGAATCCGTCACCTCCGTTGGCGCCATCAAACCACATTTCGAAAACGGGTGAATGGGCTGCAAAAAGTTCTTTCAATTGGTTGCGGTAATATTCGATATATGCCGGAGTGCCATAATCGGCGCGGTTGCGGTCCCAGGGTGAGAGGTAAACGCCAAATTTCAAACCATCGACCCGGCAGGCTTTCTCCACTTCATCTACCACATTGCCTTTCCCATTTTTGTAAGGGCTGTTTTTCACTGAATGCTCCGTGTATTGGCTGGGCCACAGGCAAAATCCATCGTGGTGTTTGCAGGTCAGCACCAATCCCTTCAAGCCAGCTGCTTTAATGGTACGGGTCCATTGCGTCACATCCATGGCCGTTGGATTGAAAACCGATTCAGGTTCATCGCCGAATCCCCATTCCTTATCCGTGAATGTGTTGGTGGTAAAATGGACGAAAGCATATTGCTCCATTTCATGCCATGCCAGTTGACGTTCAGAGGGCAGCGGTCCAAAAGGAGCTGGAGGCGTAACTGGCTTTTGACAGGCACCAGCAAGGAATAGAATCACCAGTAATGCCAATAAATGCTGAAAGGCAAATCGGTTCATAGCGAAATTGGTTTTTTCAAAATATGGTTTAATATACAACAATAAATCAGAAGAACAATAGAATATATATATTTCTATAGTAAAATTAACACTTCCTATTCACAAGTTACCTGAAAGCAAGGCCATTGGGTGTAAAGCCCAATCAAAGGTAGTATCATTTCCAGTCCATTGCATCCAGGCCTATGGCAAAAAAAAAGTCTTCAATGGGTTGCATTGAAGACTTTTCATCTATCGAATATCCAGCATTTCGCCTGGATGGGTAATTTGCTTACTTGGTGCTATCAGGAGCAGTTGTTGCAGGAGCAGTTGTTTTTGCTGCATCGGTTGGAGCAGGAAAACTGGGAACCTGATTGGGATCAACAGCCTTTTCGATCTGATCTTTAATGGCTGACTGTCCACCAGTTCTGGCTTCTCTTGGAATGAAGGCAGTTCCAACAATTGATAGGAAAAACAAGGCTCCGGCCAATGCCCAAGTTGCTTTTTCAAGAAAATCGGTTGTTTTGCGAACGCCCATAATCTGGTTGGAAGACTGGAAATTGCTAGCCAATCCGCCTCCTTTTGAGTTCTGAACCAATACAATTAAAACCAGTAAAATGCAGATTATAAATAATAAGACGGTGATCAGTGTGTACATGATAATTGAATTAATTGTTCATTAAATGTTTGATTTTTTCAATCTGTGCGGCAAAGTAAGTACTTTTTTCCGGATATTTCAAACTTAATTTTTCAATTATCTGGATTGCTTTCTTATAATAGCCTTGCTGGGCATAGATGGAGGCCAGCGTTTCAGTCACAAAATCCTCATTTACATCCTCTTGCGAGGAAGCACTTTCCTTTGAAGGGCCTGATTCTTTCTCCTTTATCTGAGGCATTTTGGGTTGTGCTTCAAGGAATTTATCGATTAAACGAATTCCTTTAGCAGGTTTATTCCTGATCGAACGGGCTAATTCTTCAATGGATTCTTCTTTATTTTCAGTCTCTTCAAGCCGGTACTCGGTTGGGAAAATCAGGCCGTAAATATCTTCATTGTCTAAAACCGGTGAGGTCGCTGGGACTGAATCATCTTCCCTGTTTGTGTCATTGAGAAAAAGATACAATTTCCGACGGTTTTGAATACGGATCGCCCCATTGATCAGTTCCTGTTCAAAGGAAGCGTCGTTCAGGTTCTTCAGATTTCTCAGGTAGAGCATCCAACCAGATTCAAATGCAGGATACCGTTCTATGAGCTCCCGCAGGTGCGGAAGAGTTTGCTGGTTCAGTAGCCCTGGGTCCTGTATGTATTGATATAATTGGTCGGTTGTCATTTTCTTACCAGTTTGCAATCGAAGCATTAAAAATATCGTCTGTCAGTTTTTTAACAATTTCAGGAACAAGGCCATCTTCAACACTGCTGAGCGACTGTGAACTTTCGAAATCTTCATACGCTGAAAATGATTTTTCCCAATCCTGTTCGTGGTCTTTGTTATTGGTATATTTGACTTTAATGCCAATGGTCAGGCGATTCAGGGCAGCAAGGTCGCCTTGCTGAATATTCATCGGTCGGACATCGTATTCAGTGATTTGTCCTGAGAATTCCAAGTCACCGCTTTCAGAAATCTGACTGAAGGAGGTTTGCCGGATTAGCTTTTCCTGCAACCCGTCGGTTATATTTTGGCTCAAATTAGGATTTACCAGTTTTGCCCGGTTGGGGAAATAGGCCACCGAGAAAGTTTTAACACCCACCATGGGCACTGCTCCGCTAAACGAATAGCTGATTTTGCAGGCCGTAAAAATCACAAGGGCCAAGCCAACAGTTAGCAGGAGTATTGAACTTCGTATCTTCATAATCATTGGATGTCATATTCTTTAATTTTCCGGTACAAGGTCCTTTCCGAAATGCCGAGTTCCCTGGCGGCATACTTGCGTTTGCCTTTGTGTTTCTCAAGGGCCTTTTGGATCATTTCAACCTCCTTGCCTTCGAGCGATAAGGATTCCTCAACGAATTCCTCGGTATCATAAATATTTTCATTCACCACCGGATTCACCGTTACCCTGGAAGGGGGGGTGTGGTCAGGCATGTAATTTCCATTTTCGGATTGATACAATTTTCGAATCAGTTGGGCATTGTCATCCTGAATATTGGCAACTGCGGTTTCATTTTGAAGGATATCATGAACCAGTTTTTTCAGGTCGTTCATGTCTTTCTTCATATCGAAAAGGATTTGGTAAAGGATTTCGCGTTCTGAAGAGAATGTTTTCTCATCGAGACCCCGGTACAAGGCTGGCAGCTTATTTTCATTCAGTGCCGGGATATAGTGTTGCAGGGTTTTAGCATCAATCAATCGTTCTTTTTCGATAATAGAAATCTGCTCTGTGATATTTTTTAATTGACGCACATTGCCTGGCCAGTCGTAGTTCAGTAAAACTCTAACGGCCTCATTGTCTAGCCGAATGGTGGGCATCCGGTATTTTTCGGCAAAGTCGGAGGCAAATTTACGGAACAGCAGATGAATATCTTCCTTCCGGTCGCGCAAGGGCAACACCTTCAGGGGCACTGTATTCAAACGGTAGTACAAATCTTCACGGAACTCTCCTTTTTCGACCGCGTCAGTGATGTTCACATTGGTGGCAGCCACTACCCGCACGTTGGTTTTCAGGGCTTTGGAAGAACCCACTTTCATGAATTCACCGGCTTCGAGAACACGCAACAATCTCACCTGAGTTGAAAGAGGCAATTCCCCGATTTCGTCCAGGAAAATGGTTCCGCCATCAGCTTCTTCAAAGTACCCTTTCCGGTCAGCCATGGCCCCGGTAAACGATCCTTTTTCGTGGCCAAAAAGCTCCGAATCGATGGTCCCTTCAGGTATTGCGCCACAATTGACAGCAATGTATTTTCCATGTTTGCGCGTAGAGAACTGGTGGATGATTTGCGGAAAGGACTCTTTCCCCGTACCACTCTCACCGGTTATCAGCACACTTAAATCCGTGGGCGCTACCTGTACCGCAATTTCAATCACACGAAGCAGGCCGGGCGAGTTCCCAATAATTCCAAACCTTTGTTTTATTTCCTGAATATCCATTATACGGACAATGTTTTTTAGTTTTGCAAAATTACTATTTTAACCTTTAAGTACTGTTCAAAATTAAATTAACTTTGATTTCGATCTCTTTAAATGGTCAAGTTTTAAGATGTTTTAACTTTTTATGATTAAAAACTACGAAAACTCGTGAAAATGAATTTCATAGGAATTATACCAGCCCGCTTTCAATCAACCCGTTTCCCCGGTAAGCCGCTTGCCTTGCTTGCTGGAAAGCCCATTGTTCAATGGGTTTATGAAAATACCCGGAAATCGTTGGCAGAGGTGTATGTGGCTACTGACGACCAACGAATTTTCCAGTGTGTTGAAGCATTTGGCGGAAAAGCCATTTTCACGTCATCCAACCATCAAAGTGGAACTGATCGTTGTGCAGAGGCGGCACTGCAACTTTCAAAATCAATGAAGATCGATGTGGTGGTAAATATCCAGGGAGATGAGCCATTTATTCGACCTGAACAGATCGAAAGCCTCAAGGCCTGTTTCAATACTTCGGAAACAGAAATTGCCACTTTGATCAAACCCATTTCAAGTGCTGCTGAAATTACCAATATCAACCGGCCCAAAGTGGTCATTAACAAGCATCAGGAGGCCATGTATTTCAGCCGATCGCCCATCCCTTTTGTGCGTGGTTGTCCTCCAGAACAATGGCTGGATACGACTGCTTTTTACAGCCATCTTGGCATGTATGCCTATCGGTTTGATATTTTAATTGAATTGACAAAACTTCCGGTAGGTTTACTGGAAGGGGCCGAGTCGCTGGAGCAATTACGATGGCTCGAAAACGGGTTCCGCATTAGAACCGCCCAGACGTTCTCGGAAAGCATCGGCATTGATACCCCCGAGGATCTGGAGCAAGCCAGGAAGTTTTTAAATTCCTAATCAGAGGTTGATCGAGGCAATTGTATTTTTAAACGAATTCCTATAGTTCTCGCCAACAAGTACAAAGGTTTTCCCAATCACAATGCGATTTCGCTGGATTGAATCAATCTTTTGCAAGGCCACAATGAATGAGCGGTGAACACGTACAAAGCGATTTTCAGACAATATTTCCTGAAGCCGTTTAAGGCTGTTGAGTGTCAGGATGGTTTTCAATATGATTAAGCTTTTTTTGATTCAAAGCCACTTCTTGTCATTTGGCCCCAACCGCTCTTCTTCCTGATAAAATAGTCCCAATTGCCACTGAGAGCCCAATAAACGATCAGAGGATGAAAAAGGAATGGTTCGATCCATGCAGTAAAAACCAGTTTGGCAATCATCCTTCTTTTTTTATAACGATGAAAGGCAAGATGATCATACATAATCGCATACGTAGAGAAGGCAATTGAAAAGAAATAGACGAAAAATGACAGCACAAAGAAGAAGGGCCAGTTTGGTTGACCTAAAAGTGCAATCAACATAAAATAGACCAATCCACAAAACTCCACAATGGGGGCAAGCCATTCAAAAAATACCCAAAACGGATGGGAAATGATTCCCATAAATCCATATTTAATATTAAAAAAAATGTTCCAATGCATAAAAAGGGTATCAATGGTTCCACGGGTCCATCGGTTGCGCTGACGTCCGAGTATTTTATAACTTGTTGGGGCTTCCGTCCAACACAAGGGATCAGGGATGTAGACGACCCCGTACTTCTGTTTCTTTTCAACCATGAATTTTCTCATCCTAACCACTAATTCCATATCTTCCCCAACGGTTTTAGCTAAATAGCCACCACAGTTGATCACTATTTCCTTGTCAAATAATCCCAGGGCTCCGGAGACCAGCAATAAACCATCCATCCGGCTCCAGGCCAGTCGTCCCATCAAAAAAGCGCGATTGTATTCAATGACCTGGCAACGAGGCAGAAACTTATCGGGAACATTAATTTCAATGAGCTGACCATCTTTGATGACGCACGAGTTGGCAATTCGAATGACTGCTCCGGTTGCAATAATGCGCCGGTCAGTTTCTTCCATAAATGGTTTTACCAGTTTCTGAAGGGCATATGGATCAATGATTGAATCCACATCAATGGAAATAAAATAGTCGCCCTTTGAAATGTTGATGCCTGCGTTCAGGGCATCAGCCTTTCCACCATTGACCTTATCAATGATTGTCAGGTTGTTGAATGATTTTTTCTTCGATTTGTAAACCCCTCTGATTGCAGCACATTTAATTTTGTAGTCAACCACGTATGGTGCCATTTCCAGATCAAATGCCGCAATGACCTTTTCCAAAGTATCGTCCTTACTTCCATCGTTGATCACCACAATCTCGAAATTGGGATAATACAGGGCAAGTAAAGCTTTTACATTTTCCACAATGGTCAGCGATTCGTTATAGGCAGGGGCCACTACGGAAATGGAGGGTGCAAAAGGAGATGAAAGTATCGCATCATAATTAGCCACTTTCCCTAAGAAGTATTTCCTGCGAAGCTCAAAGGCGGAAATAACGGCCAATATCAGGTAAATGCTAAAAATACAAATGGCATAAAAAAGTATGACATTCTCCACAATCGCTTTAAATATTCTTAATATCATCCCTTTTAGTTTCTTTGATCGTAAATATGTGCAATGTAGGGCTCAATGTTTAATTCTTTTTCAAGACCAAGCCTGATGAGATTGTCCATTCCTTCACTATTCATGAAATACATCGAGCGGCATGCTTCTATTTTCAAGGACACATCATTTTGCCGGATAATGCGTTCTAGGAAATCAAAATCCTCTACATTGCCAATGTGCAGCAATGATTTTACAATTTCCAGCCTGTTCCTGGAAGTTTCTTTCCCATAAGCCTCTTTTAATTTGGGCTTTGCTTCCCGGATACCTAGTTCATTAATTGCCTTAATCGCCAGGAACCGTGTTTTTTCCCGATCGGCATTGAGCAATTTTATAATCTCTTCTGCATTCTCCTTTTGTTGAAAATGTACAATCATCCGAAGGCTGAAATTCTGAACATTGTATAAATTTGAGTTCAGATATTGCCCAAAAGAAGGTGCTGAAAGTTTATGGAGTTTGAAAATATAAAAGGATGTCAGCTGAGTCCATGGGGTAAAGGGTTTTCTCAAGTCCATCAGGAACCTGAACGGCTCATCGGGATGAAGTCGAACATAGGAAGTTTGCGCCTCGGCTCTTAATTCATTGTTCTTATCATTGATGTGACTATTGACAATTGAAAATGCAGCTGACGGATAAAGGTTGGTCAACTCGCTCAATGCTAAAATTTGATGGTAAAACGATTTCGATCGGGTTCTCTTGATGGCATCTTCATGAAGCCCAAGCCGGTAATAGATATCCAGGATTTTTTGATCCAAATCACCACTTAGGTTTTTCTGGAAATTGAAAAGCACTGTAACAAATATCTTGCGGTTTCGTGTATGATGAATTTTTTTAATCCGTTGAATGGCCACTTCCATATCATATTCCTGGAAAATGTAGCCAGTCAGTGCCCGTTCATACATGTTCCGGTAAAGTTGATCAAAACGTTCGATCCTATTTTTCAAGGTATTACTCATCTCAAGGAAAATCATCAGTAGAAGCGCGTTGAGAATGAACAAAATGATTAACATGAAAAAGAATAAAATAACTGGGAACCGGATGGCCCTATCAACCATCCTGGCATAGAAAGGCACCCATGAGCCCGGTAGAATTGGTTTGATCTTGTCCACAACCAGCATTTCAATCGTATGAAGATGCTTACCCCTTATCATTCTTCCCCATGGACCATACTTCTCATTGTTTAGTCTCTTGGTTTGAAGTCTTTTAACTTGCAGAGCAACCGGTTGAACCGAAGGAACATTCCTTGCAGAATCTGAATTCGTTAATCTGTCTAGTCGGCTTTCCTGCACAGGGGCTTTGATGGCAAGGATCGGTTCCTTTCCCTTTTCGGAATATTGTTTAAGCGAATCAGGCATGATTCGTGGAAAGGGATGTTGTAAGCCTTTGGAATGCAGTTTGAGTTTAATGTATTCTAATGCCTCATTTTCATTTTCAAATTCACCGATGACATATTTATGCCATCCCTTCTCATTAAATTCCAGTATTTTCTTTTCAATATGATATCTTTGAGAAAACCAATTCATATCTGTTGCCGTTTTGGAAGCAACTATCTGCACAGTGTAACTTGCACTTAAACCGCAAGGTACGCAGATGAGTCCAAAAAGACAAACAATCAGAGCCAGGCGATAGACGGTTTGTTTCACGTATGAAATATATGGTAATCCTTCTGCAATTTATCAAACAACCTTCCTCAACAAAGTCACTTTTCAGTGCCTAATTATCAACAGCTTTTTTACACGAACGGTTAATTCCCCCAGACTAAAAGGCTTTACCATGTAATCATCGGCACCCAACTCAAATGCTTTCAGCACCATTTCTTCTGATCCGGCAGAGGATAACACCATGATGGGCATGCTTTTCTTCCATTCATTCCTGAGGGTAGAAATCACTTCATGTCCATTGATAAAAGGCATAAACAGGTCAGTAATTAACAGATCAATGTGCATACTTTCGAGTTTTTCAAGACAGGCCTTACCATCATCCACTGAAATGACTTCAAAACCATCTTTTACCAACTTGTAGGCAATGGTTTGTTGTATCAATTTATTGTCCTCAGCTACTAAAATTATCTTCATTGTGCTTTTTTAATATGCAAACTAAAGCTATATTCCTCATTAAAATTTCACAGAAGACTATGACTTCTATAAAACTAAATTTCCGAATCGTTTTTATTTATCTGGTTAAATGTATAAATATTTATTTGATTTAAGGTGATCCAAAGTTGAAACTCCCTAAATTAGAAAATATTGATCAGCACTTCAATGAAAAATAAAAAGCTGGATCTTTCTGATCCAATTGTTAGAAACCCAATTAAACCACTTCAATTCCTTTTTGTGCAAGCAATTCAATGCCTTGTTCCCTGAGTTTGTATTTCTGGATTTTGCCACTGGCAGTCATCGGAAATTCACTGACAAAAAATATATAATACGGGATTTTATACCGCGCAATTTTCCCCCGGCAGAATTCCTGTACCTCCTCCTCCGACAAATTCTTTCCCGCTTTTAGTTTGATGAATGCCCCCACTTGTTCACCATATTTTTTGCTTGGAATACCAACCACCTCGATGGCTTCCACTTCCGGCATGTTGTATATGAAATTTTCTATTTCACGGGGGTAAATGTTTTCTCCTCCACGGATAATCAGGTCTTTGATCCGCCCGGTAATGCGGTAAAAGCCATCGGGTGTTTTCACTGCCAGATCGCCCGAGTGCAGCCATCCATCGGGATCGATGGTTTTGGCCGTGGCCTCGGGATTTTTGTAATAGCCTTTCATCAGGTTATAACCCCGACAGCAGATCTCACCCTGTTCGCCTACCGGACAATCTTCACCCGTTTCAGGATTGACGATTTTAACTTCTACATTGGGGAATTCAAAGCCAACGGTTGTGGCCCGCACTTCAGGTGAATTATGGGTACGTGTGGCCGTCATCCCGGGCGAGGTTTCGGTTAGACCATAGACGATGATAATGTCTTTCATGTTCATTTTCTTCATCACCTGGTTCATCGTTTCTATCGGGCAGAGCGAGCCTGCCATGATTCCCGTACGTAGTGAGCTGAGATCGAACATGCTGAACATCGGATGGTTCAATTCGGCAATAAACATGGTTGGAACCCCATGCAAGGCTGTACATTTTTCCTTTTCGATGGAAGCCAGCACCATCAGGGGATCAAAATCTTCGACCATGACCATCGTAGCCCCATGTGTAAATACTGAGCATAGGGCAAGCACGCAACCAAAACAGTGAAACAAGGGTACACAAACCAGTAAACGCTCCCTGGAAGTGAATTTCATGCATTCCCCGGCGGCATAACCATTGTTCAGAATATTGTGGTGGGTAAGCATCACCCCTTTGGGAAAGCCCGTAGTCCCGGAGGTATATTGCATATTGACCACATCGTGGCAGCTGATTGTTTCCTTGATCAGTTCCAGCTCAAAATCATCGATGTGACTGCCCAGCAGAATAAGTTCAGAAGTGTTGTACATTCCCCGGTGCTTTTGAGGCCCAATGAAGATGACATTTTTCAGCTCCGGGAACTTTTCACTCTTCAGGTTGCCGCGCTGGCTGCCTTTCAGTTCAGGAACCAGATCAAAGATCATGTTCACATAATCGCTGTCGCGGAATCCATCCACCAGGCAAAGGGTATGGATATCGGCATTTTGAAGCAAATATTCCAGCTCCGATGATTTATAATTGGTATTGATGGTCACCAGAATGGCACCGATCTTTGCAGTTGCAAACATGAAGGTGAGCCAGTCTGGAACATTGTTGGCCCAAATGCCAACTTTATCACCCCGATTGACCCCAATATACAAAAGGCCTTTGGCCAGTTGATCCACTCTGGCATTGAATTGTGAATAGGTAAAGCGCAAATTCCTGTCCGCATATACGATGAATTCCCGGTCGGGGGCTTCCAGGGCATACTTTTCAAGTAATTCACCAAAGGTATAATCGAGTAACTGCATGAACGTTGGTTTTCAGGATAAAACTTTAAAATGGCGCATACACCACCGCCAAAATCCTGGCCAACTGGTTGTTGCCTGCATGTACATTGTGTAACACGATTGAATCCAGGTAAATACTATCGCCCTTGCCAAGCTTATAGATTTCTTTCCCGTAGTTGATCTCAATTTCGCCTTCCAGGACAAAGATAAATTCTTCACCTTCATGCGAAGAAAGCATATAATCAGATTGAAGTCCCGGTTCGATGTCTACAATAAATGGCTCCATGTTTCTACCTGCCTTGTCAAAGGCCAGGGAGAAGAAGTTCAAATGTTCGCGGGTTTCACCCACCTGCGAGGTGAACTTCGCCCCTTTATGATACTCTCCCGAGCGCACCACCACGGGTCCATAGGAATCACTGTCATCGAGAAAAGTGCCAAGGCGAACACCCAATGCACGTGCAATTTTAACCAGGGGAGCCAGGGATGGAATATTTCTTTCCTGCTCGATTTGTTGAACCATGGAAATGTCCATTCCGCTCCGCTCGGCCAACTCTTCAAGACTGACCTTTTTCATTTCACGAATTTGCCTGATCTTTCCACCAACAGTTTTTTCAAAAATCATAACAGGAGGTTTTACTGAGTGATTTACAAATTTAGGTTTATTTTGCCATCACACAAATTTGAATGAAGCTAAATTTCACCAAAATCCAATGTGGGGCCTATCTTTCCAAATCGACTGCGATCCATCGGCTGCAGAAAAAGTAGAATTATTTCAAATCCATTTTCTCGCTGCGTTTTTTGGCCAGGTATTCCACCCGTAACATGAGCAGCATCAACAACATGATACAAACAATTGCCCTGACCGAATAAATGGTTGCCAGGATGCCCTTACTAGAGAACAAGGAGAGCATGGGAGCCAGCAGCATTCCTGTCCAGACAAGAAAGGATTCCCCGTTTTCTCTTGTCTTCCACAATCGGCTCAGAACAGGAAAATAGGCAATTACCAATATTCCTTGCGTAAGTGCGTGGGTTACAACATGATTTTTGGTTATGAACCAGAAAAGTACAATAACGATCACGGCCATTAAACATCCCTTATCGAACCGCGTAAAGCGGGTGCTGTGATCACCAAAGAAAATAATGGCCACCGAAACAGCGGTTGCCAGGACCAGATCGGTGGCATTGAGAATATTGTCAAACAAGCTGAAATCATCTGCCTTCAGGTACGTGGCAAGACTGATGGCTACCGCAATTGTAAAGAAAACCCACATGGCCAGTGCCGGCTTGATTTTTTGCTTGTAGGTCAACCAACAATAGGAACCAGTGATCGCCAGGTTCAATAGCGATACACTTACAATGGAAATTTGCCGTATCAGGATTTCATGCATATTTATTGTATCGAAAATAAATTGAATTTATTGCAAGTATATCACATTATTTGGAACTTACATCATCCATATATAAGGATTGAATCGTACATTTGGAAAAATAAAATTTAGGAAAAATGAACGGTCTGTCAATAATTAAATATTGACTATCAACTTGGCATACAATTCATTACCAATCAATCAAATTGAACGGCAGGCAAACAAAAAATACATCAGAATGACATGAGCACGCATTATTCTCCATTTATAGACGAAGCGGAAATTGCCCGGATTTTAAATCTAAACCAGAAGCCTGATCCTTCGAAAGTGCGTTATGTACTGTCGAAAGCCAAGGAAATGAAAGGGCTCGATCTTGAAGATGTGGCCGTGCTAACCAACATCAGCGATTCGATGCAGCTTTTTGAGCTCTTCGAAACAGCCAATCACATCAAGGAAAAGATTTACGGCAAGCGGCTTGTGATTTATGCCCCACTGTATATTTCCAATTATTGTTCCAACGAATGCAGCTATTGTGCATATAGGACAAAAAATGATTTAATTGCACGCCGTACCCTGAGCCAGGAGGAAATCGTCCATAAGACAGAAATGTTGATCAAAGAAGGCCACAAGCGCGTGCTGCTCGTTGCCAGTGATCTGTATCCCAACCAGGATTTTCAATATGTGCTCGATTCAATTGCCTCCACTTACCAGGCCAAAGTGGGCAATGGCGAAATCCGGAGGGTCAATGTCAATATAGCACCCCTGGAAATTGCAGAATTCAAATTGCTGCGCGATGCAAAAATCGGAACCTACCAGCTTTTCCAGGAAACCTATCACCATCAAACCTACGGGGAGGTTCATTTGGATGGAAAAAAGAAAGATTACCAATACCGGGTGACGGCATTGCACCGGGCCATGGAAGCAGGTATCCAGAATGTGGGAACAGGCGTTCTGTTTGGATTGTACAATTTCCGTTTCGAATTGCTGGCCTTGATGCAGCACATTCGTGAACTGGAAACAGTTTTCGGCATGGGCCCCCACACCATCAGCGTTCCGCGCATTGAACCTGCCCTGGGCTCCAAGGTGGCCTCAAATCCCCCATTTGCCGTATCTGACCTCGATTACCGCAAGATTGTGGCCATTCTCCGGCTGGCAGTTCCCTATACAGGCATCATCATGTCAACGCGCGAAACGGCCCACATGCGGCGCGAAACCATTGCCCTGGGCGTTTCCCAGATTTCGGCCGGCAGCCATACCGCCACCGAGCGCATTACCCATGACATGAAAGCCGAACAGGGAATCGAATGTTCGCTTGGCGATCATCGCTCGCTCGATGAAGTGGTACGCGATGTAGCCGAAATGGGCTATATCCCTTCATTTTGCAACAGCTGTCACCGCCTGGGCCGTACCGGACTTGACTTCATGGACATGGCAAAGCCGGGAAATATCAAGAGCCATTGCAATCCAAATGCCATATCGACTTTCATGGAATATTTGATGGATTATGCTTCCTATGAAACACGGTTAATCGGCGAAGACCTCATCGATGATGTAATCAACTCGATGGAAGGGGTTGCCCGTGAACGCGCCTTCCTGCTGCTCGAAAAAGTCAAAAAAGGCAGGCGCGACATTTACTGCTAAACCTTTAACAGGAAGTGGAATGTGGCCATATATACACTTACTTATTTATAATTATTCTAAATAATTGTTAACGAATTTTGCGGTGATCTGAAAACTTCCTAGTTTGGCATTGAATTTAGTATTAACCAAAAAAAATGATGTCATGAAAAGATTAGCAATGATTTTAGTAGTCACTTTCACCATGGGCCTGGCCGCATCTACGGTTTCAGCTTCAACCGTAAACGATGACGCGAAGAAGGCCAAGAAAGAGTGTTGCAGCAAAGATAAAAAAGACTGCACTGCGGAGAAAAAAGCTGAGAAACCAGCTGAAAAGAAATAACAAGTATTCTAAAATTCAGATAACAGGAATGATCGGCTCAACCGGTCATTTTTGTTTCATATCCCCTGCCAATTGTTCTCATCACTTCAGGCATTTGAGGCCATTCATAATCGAATCAACCAAGCCACTTGTTCGAAAAATCCCTCCACCTCAGCCCTTTAATTCTTTCATTGATATAATTAATTCCAAATAATTGTTAACGCTGTTTGAAGATCGGTGAAAAGTCCATAAATTGCACAAGAAATAATTATAACCAATAAAAAATTTATCATGAAAAGATTTACAATGATTTTGGCACTGGTTTTTACCATGGGTTTGGGAGCTTCAACAGTTTCAGCTGCCACAAAAGATAAAACTGCGAAAGATAAGACTGAATGCTGTGCAAAGGCTGAGAAAAAAGCTTGCTGTGCAAAAGATGCAAAAACTTGCACTGCTAAAGATGCAAAGGCCTGTCCAATGAAAAAAGCGGAAGAAAAGAAATAATCTGTTTTCTTCTTTTAAGATACATAAAAATGACCGGCCTTGCTGGTCATTTTTATTTTACGGAATATCCTGTTTTATGAATTTCAATCCTTTGCTGAAAAGCTGAACCTCCTACCCGGAAGAAGACAGGGATCCGGAGTCATTCACAAGGCCCTTCAATTCCGATCCAATCCACACCAGGGGGCCTGTTAACTGGGGCATTTCCCTCAAAAAAGAATCCTGCATAACCTTCTTTATTCCCTATAGGCCATTCGCCCAAGGTGGATCTTTTATCCATTGACCATTGCCAGGGCATTGCCATCTGTAATGTAACTGTAATGTATCTGTAATGTATCTGTATTCTAGATTACAGATACATTACAGATACATTACAGTTACATTACAGATAGCAATGCCCTGCCAATGGTCAATGCGAATTCGGGCTCCCAACTATAGGAGTCTCAACTTAGTCAATTGAAAATTAAATGGACAAACTATTCATTCCCACCCGATTAGAAAATATGCTTTTTCAGCAAGCGCTGTTGAGTATTGAACACACCTGAGGGCAATGCCCTTGATGGTCAGGCATCCTTCACCTTATAATATTCAACTTTACCAGTCAGAGCAATATCGGTGACCTTGTCGATCAGGGCTGTTTTCTGTTCATCGGAAAGTTGCAGGAAGGATCGGGCAATGGCAATTTTCTCTCGTAAGAAAGTGGCATTTTCATTTCCCGAAATTAGGACGGAGACCGGGAGCGACCACACAAAATGCATGGCCTCTTTGATGCTCAGGTAATTGGGGATCAGCGGATCGTCAGAGCTCCAGCCTGCTTCCTCTTTTTTGGAGAAAAACCGGCCATCGGCCAATGACTTAATGGCCAGGATTCCCAGGTTACGATCCAGGGCTTTTGGCAGTACATTTTTGGTAAAGCTGAAATAGGTTTGATCCAGCACATTCACAGGCATTAAGACGGTATCGAACAGGTCAGTTTCCTTGGTCCTTTCCAGCATGCGGGCATGGGCAAAGGGATTTTGGTGACCTGTGAAGCCAAGGTACCTGATTTTTCCATCAGCTTTGGCTTTGAGTAAAACATCCAAAACCCCCAATTGAATTCGGCTGTCCACATCTTCAGGCGTTGCAAGGGCATGTACCTGGTACAAATCCAGTTGATCGGTTTTCAATCGTCGCAAGGTCGCATCGAGGTGATCCTGAACGGTCCTGGCATCCTGACCGGTCGACTTGCTGGTCAGGAAAACCAGGTCGCGGTATTTGGGAATCAGGTATTTGCCATACCGGGTTTCGCTGGTTCCATCGCCATAGCTTTCGGCCGTATCGAAAAAGCGGATACCGCCCTCCAGAGAAGCTTCAATGACTTCCTGGGCATCCCGTTCACTGGTCCATCCAACATGATAGCCACCGGTGCCCAGCATGGTAACCAATTCATTGGTGCGCCCCAGTTTTCGCTTTGGAAGCACTTCTCCAAGCCGGTCGTTGTCACTTTTCTCGGCATGTGCCATACCCGACAGGGTAATCCCTGCAGTGATTCCTGCAGTCACTCCTGCCAGTGATTTGATAAACATTCTCCGGTTAGCCATTACTTGGTGGTTTTGATTTTCAGTAATGAAACGAGATGGAGACCTAAAAGGTTTTATCGTTTGGGCAAACTTTGATGTATTTTTTGTGAATGGATGGTCGTTTTTTATTGGCTAAGTCAAAATCATCCGATGGAATCATCTCCTCCTATGAATCCCGTAGGACGAACCTGTCACCTGTTTTTGGGATCCTTTTATTTTTTATCCGGTGTTTTGATTTCATTTTTTACGGGTAGTTTTTTCACCCCCGCCGACTTGCGGAAATCCCATGGGATGTTGTAATACACCGAATACGTAAAATCGAGATTAAAGCCTTTTTCAGCTTTGCCATAACCGGGAATAAAGTAAACCGGTGGGTTGAGCTGCTTGTTGCTGAGCTTCACTTTGCCCCGAATGGTCCAGCCCATGTAAAAGTTATGGAATATTTCGCCCTTGATTCCCAGCAGGATTTCGCCCCAGTGGGCCGGGAAGCTTTGATTGCCGAAGCCTCCGGTTTCTGGTCCCCAATACGAATCGATCAGGTAGTGATTGATTTGCTGGCCCGCAAAGGCAAATCCATAGCGTAGTCCAATGTACAATTCATCCTTGTCATTCTCATGCTCTGCCTGGAGCAGGTTGTAATCGATGCCGATGCGCGAATAGCTCCCCTTGCCCGAGTAATCGATATAGGGGGTCTTGATGTTCAACCGCTCATAGCCGGTTTCAAAAACAGAATACAAGCTGGGCCATAATTCCATATCGGCCGAGAACTCGGTGCCGTAGCGGTTTCCCTTGGTCCATAAATCCTGGAATGGACGGGTCACATCCATGCCAAAACGGATTCCTTTCATGTGGATATACTGATCGGTCCGTTTGGGTTTGTATTTCTTTTTCTGCTCCGGCTGTGCGAAACTACTTGCCGCCAGCAGGCAGAGGATGAATGTAAAGCTTAATATTTTCATTCCATTTTGTGGTTACCAGGCTATCAATAATTTTGAGGGAATCAATCCTTGTGTGTGTGAATCTGACTGAGAGCAATTTATATTCATAGTAAAATCCCGTTTCAACAGAGGCATACTTTTTTGTTGCCTGATGAACGAAGATTAGGGAGTCGGCTTTTGAATCCAACCAGATAATGTAGCGGGTGGTATCCTGGTGGGTCAATGGCAACAACACATTGGACCTGACTTCCTCATTGTATAAAAGGCTGTCACGGCCCACCCCAATGACTGTAATGGTTGGGCTCATTGCCAGATTAGTGCTGTCGTTATAGAACGTAGCGCGCAGGATTGCCTGGGGAGGCGCCTCAAACACTTCTTTACACCCTATTACAAAAAGCAGGATTAAAATTGGACCGATCAATCGCTTCATGGCCTGTTTACTTTTTAAAGTTCCAAAGGTAGGTATATTCAGTATGAAAAAATACGAATTTCACGAATTGAAACGAATTACACGAAATTTCTGATCAGTGTAAATCTTCCCCGATGCCTCGGGCTCAGTCAGATCAGTGTTCCCTTTTTATTAATCGATCAATTCAATGCTCCTTTTTCTTTATCTATAAAATCCGAGGTCCCATTTTCAGGCGGACATTCATTAAATTTGAATATCTTTGCGCAAAATACCCTGTAGTAATTGATTAATAAGGTTTTTAGACAGTTTAGGAATGAAGAACATACGCAATTTCTGTATCATTGCACACATCGATCACGGTAAAAGTACACTGGCCGACAGGCTGCTCGAATATACAAAAACGGTTGACGGACGGGCCATGCGCGCCCAGGTTCTGGACAGTATGGACCTGGAACAGGAACGTGGCATTACCATCAAGAGCCATGCCATCCAGATGCTGTACACGTATGAAGGGCAGGAATATATCCTGAACCTCATTGATACCCCCGGACACGTTGACTTCTCCTACGAGGTATCGCGTTCAATTGCTGCCTGTGAAGGGGCTCTTCTGATCATCGACGCCACCCAGGGTATCCAGGCGCAAACGATCTCGAACCTTTACCTGGCCATCGAACACGACCTGGAGATTATTCCCATCCTGAACAAGATGGACCTGGATCAAGCCATGCCAGAAGTAGTGGAGGATCAGATTATTGGCCTGATTGGCTGCAAACGCACCGACATTATTCGTGCCAGCGGAAAAACAGGCCTCGGCATTGAAGATATCCTTGAACGCATCGTGAAGATGGTCCCTGAACCACAAGGCAATGAAGAAGCTCCCCTTCAGGCATTGATCTTTGATTCAGTATTTAATGTTTTCAGGGGAGTTATTGCCTATTTTAAAGTCGTGAATGGCACGGTCAAAAAAGGCGATCAAATAAAGTTTGTTAAGACATCGAAAGAATATGTGGCCGAGGAGGTGGGGGTGTTGAGACTTGGCATGTTTGAACGTCCGGAGATGAAAGCCGGCGACGTTGGGTACATTATCTGCGGAATAAAAACGGCCAAGGAAGTTAAAGTAGGAGATACCATTACACACCTAAAAGTGCCCTGTGAAAAGGCAATTGAAGGGTTCGAGGAAGTGAAGCCAATGGTTTTTGCAGGGGTATACCCCATTGATTCCGAAGACTATGAAGACCTTCGCAAATCAATGGAAAAGCTTCAGTTGAACGATGCCTCCCTGACGTATGAGCCTGAATCATCGGCTGCATTGGGATTTGGGTTCCGTTGTGGATTCCTCGGACTGCTTCACATGGAAATAGTCCAGGAAAGATTGGACCGCGAATACAATATGAATGTGATTACCACCGTTCCCAATGTTTTGTACCATGTGCATACCACCAAGGGCGATATTATCAATGTTTACAACCCTTCGGGGCTGCCGGCTGCAACAACGATCGATGACATTGATGAACCTTTTATAAGGGCAAACATTATTACTGCCACTGATTATATCGGTCCCATCATGACCTTGTGTCTTGAAAAACGCGGAACACTCATCAAGCAGGATTACCTGACCACCGATCGCGTTGAACTGATGTTTGACCTTCCGCTGGGTGAAATTGTATTTGACTTCTACGATAAACTCAAGAGTATCTCCAAAGGATACGCTTCATTTGACTACCATGTACTCGATTTCCGGCCTGCCAAATTGGTCAGGCTCGACATCCTGCTCAACGGTGAAATGGTCGATGCTTTGTCAACCTTGATTCACGTGAGCAATGCCTACAATTTTGGAAAGCGCATGTGCGAAAAGCTCAAGGAACTGATTCCACGTCAGCAGTTCGACATTGCCATACAAGCGGCCATTGGCGCCAAGATCATCTCCCGCGAAACGGTCAAGGCGGTGCG
The DNA here is from genome assembly GCA_036504555.1 of Prolixibacteraceae bacterium. GTDB lineage: Bacteria > Bacteroidota > Bacteroidia > Bacteroidales > Prolixibacteraceae > Aquipluma. The sequence goes on from DASXUZ010000177.1 coordinate 30,476, forward strand.
CAAGGATGTAACGGCCAAATGTTACGGAGGTGACATCACCCGTAAACGCAAGCTACTTGAGAAACAGAAAAAAGGCAAGAAGAAAATGAAACAGATCGGCAATGTGGAAGTTCCGCAGAATGCGTTCCTGGCAGTGCTGAAACTGGATTGAGAAGGTGAGAGAAGGTGAGAGAAGGTGAGAAGATGAGAAAGTGAGAAGATGAGAAAGTGAGAAAATAAATAAGAGGGTGAGAAATTACCCTAACGACTTTTAGGTTCGTGCAAATGACAGTATCCACTTGCGTTGAGGGTTTTATTCTGACAGCGGGTTCCTGCTTTCGTTATCCCATGACACTGCTGTAAATGAGGGGATGACTGGTTTCCCTTAATGGTAGAATGCTCCGAATCTTTAACACCCTGATTAGATGTAATTACCCGCTCAGTAGTACGTGTCCAACTCCATTGATCTGTAGATGAAGTCTTTTCAATGGTTGCTTCATTGGGAAAATTGGGGAAGAAGTCAATACCTGTCACGCTTTCCACACTGTCAATAGGCACTACAAACGATTGTAAACTGGCACTTTGTGAAGCATTGGGAATGAGGAAGGCAATTCCCTTGATCTCCGGTTCATGGTTATCCAGGATCACCTTGTAGAACAACTCTGGAACTGCAACATGATCAGGTCCAATGGTTTTCAAACCATCCTTTAACACAGGTCCCGTAACAATCAGCAAACTATTGTTTTCAATGGCCCATGAGCGCACCAACTCTTCCAGCTTTTTCCAGATCCCCCTGTTGAAGCCAGGCACCTGCGGACTCATGTTGCTGAAGTAAAACGATTCGGCCATGGTCGTTGCTGACCATCCCATATCGGCTGCAGGGGCCAGATGACCTTTGTCGTATCCAGAACCGGCATAATCGGCATTGTTGGCCGTTAGGGTACTGACAGCAGGATCTGGCTTGAACTGATTGGAGCGCTTCACCACCTTTTGGGTTTCCTCTTTGGTCAACTCATAAGCCACCCAGCTCGATTGTTCATATTCTTCCTTGTACAAAAATGAATACCCCACATGAGAAATGACCACATCCCCTTTCTCCACCCTGGGAATCTCGGGGTGCAAATTCACAAAAGGAAGATGTGGTTTCTGAGCATTGGAATTAGAAACCAACAAAATCACCAGACAATTGAACAGAAAGAATAATCGTTTCATTGTTGAAAATTATAGCACCTGAATGATAAATTCAGTCTAAAATTATCATTATTTTAGAACAAGTCAAAAGAACATTTTTATTATCTGTAAAAAAATATCCCCCGCCGAAAGTGAGCGGTTTTTAATTCCTCCTGAATAACGCTTAACTAATTAGCTATTTGTGCAAAAGCAAACAAGGTTATTTAAACAGGCTCTTCAGCAAAGAAAAGAAGCTGAATGAAGTTCGATTATAAACCCTGTTGTAAGTTGCTTTTTTGGGATTCGTTAAAAACCCGTAACCTCTTGGAACTTTCAACCCAAGGGCGTTTTTAATCATCCGGGTAGGTGATGTCCTGGCGCCAAGGCTCTTCATCAATGAAGGTGTTCGCATTCCAAATTTCATACCAGTAGTTTTAGTTGGTTATTCAGTTGGTCAATTCAATTGACAGGCACACTATTTTAATTCAACAGTCCATCCTCCAGCATCGCGTTTAAAATCTTACAATAGTTTATTAAATCAGATTCTGACTTATACTCCGTTGCGTAATTCAACCCATAGGGCCAGAAATGCTGGTTGTCCATGAAAAGCTGGGCCTTGGGATCTCCGGTAATTTGTCTTAACATACTGATTGTCTTTTTGCCCGAGAAAGTCATTGGTTCAGTTGAAACTCCTGGAATCATAAATGATCGCCACCTGCCAGAAGTCCCAACGCCTATGGTATGGCCTACTTCATGAGTGGCAATACCCACACTCATAAATTTTCTTTCTGGGCCAAACCGAATGTTCCCATTGATATTGCCATCGGCACGCACTGATGGATCTGTAAGGTAATAAACAGTAATCTTTTTGGAGGCTGTCGTATAGGTATTGTAGTAATGGATGGCAGAGTCCATTACCTGGGTAATCAATTTGTAGGCCGATAATTCATCTTTATTGGGATACAAACCATTTTTATCTGGATGGTTTTCACGCACCAGTTGATAACTGACATGACCTTGATTTCGCGGGGAAGAATCGAGTTTTAAGTTCGCCTCTTTCCCTTTCATCCCGGAGTTTGCATTCCCAGCAAACACTTCTTCATTGGATTGATAATAGATCAACAAAACAGCTGCGATGAGAACGAAAAGGATCAGTTTAATTTTCATAAGAAATCAATTGGTGTGCAACGCTGGAAGGCCCGTAGACCATCTAATTATGGAAAGGCGGTTGCTGTTTTCATTGTTGCCGATTAATATGTTATAAAATTAAGAATAATTATCCATCCGAACTAATAATATATTGTTTATTTATTTATTTTATGGAGTAGTTGACCCTTATCAAAAAGAACAATAAAGTACCGCACCATCGGGGCATCCATTCAAGGATTCACCCAGGCAGTAGATTTAACTTTCATGTGACAACAGCCTGTTTATACCTCCTCTGGATGGCCTTTTTTTGAGGTTGAAACCACCTTCATCGTGTTGGGTTGAAAGTCGACACAAAGGCTTTTCACCCTGGTTCCAAAACTTTTAAACTCATTGCTGTCACGCCATTGCTGAATGGTGGATATCTGGTCCCAGGGTCCAAAGGAGATAAAACGATCAGGGAATTTCTCGTCACGTAACAAGTAGGCATGGCCGGCACCCGTAAAATGTTCACTGGTCCAATTTGCAAACAAGGTCCATTCGTTGATGAATTCAGTTTCCATTCCAGGTTTAACGGTCCAAATACCCAAGGTATAGGTATCTCTCAATTCGTTGTAGTTTTCCATGGTACATTTGTTTTGGAGTGTGACTGCGCAGGTGACCTGGAGTCAACTGCTCTGTAAATATGCAATGGTACTCATCCTCTTGTTTTTTGTTTCATCAAAAACCCAAAAAGAAAGAAAAATATTCAGCATCGACCGGATGGAATGTTAGTGACAAGTTGACTCCTTTATTTTACAAACAGTCCCGATGAAATGGGAAAGATCCGGTCCCTTTCATCGCAAACAAATTCCATTTGGGTCAATACTGTTGTGTAACAGCTAAGGTGACGCTGGGACCTGTTAATCGTGATACATCATAGTATAGGATTTTTTTAAACTATGCACATTTAAAAATAAAACAACCACACATCTATACCGGTTGTAGGTTGTACCCTTGTAATGTTTTAAGCAGCAGTCACCTGAATCATTTTTGGCTACAACCAAGGGATCTTACATGTTTTAACCCGAGTACCCGGGGCCAGGTCTGGGGTTGTACCATTTTTCAGTATTAAATGGTCACACTGAGCTTCTTACAGGGGTACAACCTACAACCAACATCTTTTTTCTAAGAATTTTATTCATCTATCCGTATAATGCACCAAACCTATTTTGCCTAAAGCAAAGCGTTATTTTAGTGAATGTTGAATATGACTGAACAGATCACTCTTTTCAGCAAGGGCCTACAAGCACCTGATCCTTCCAATTAAATTGATGAGAGGAATGATCAACTCATAAAATTGCCTTCCGCAAGGAAGAAAGATTTGTTATAAAAGTATAAGAATGAATCCTAATTAAGTGCAGTTTTTTATAATATTTTTATCAGGGCAGACAAATCATAGCTTGTTCATTGGTGAATAGAAAGTCATAAGATATATTGACACATTAACTTTCCCTTTAAGCAGGCTAATCATCGACAAAAAGCTCCCGCGAAATCGATGTAAATAGTAAATTATTTAATAATGTGATAAAAAAAGACATGGCCCAAAAGCCTGTTTTACTATTGCAGGGCATTGGGGCCATTCCACTAAATATTACTACCAAAAATTACAAATTGGGCTTATGGTTTTTCGTCATTGTAAAGTTTTGATACCTGACTGTTGGTCAAAGCGATGTTAAAGATTTTCAGCTCATCCATGGCCCCTTTGAAGGACAACTGATTGGCCATCCAGGTCCAGTTATTGGCCACAATATCGGCATCAGTAGCTGCAGCTCCGATGATAAATGGAAGATTTCCAGCTACCAAAGCATTGTCAGGACCATGCATAGGTGTTCTGGTAAGTGGGCCAATTCCATCTGCTGCGGTATAAATAATTGTTGGGCTTCCATTTACATAAAACGTTTCAGTAGCGGTGGAACTGTTTAGAGCCACTACCAAATGCGTCCAGGTGTTAATTTTAACCACGTCGCTAATTCCGCAATCTTTATCTACTAATTTAGAAGGAGGATCTACCGCTTCAGTAAAGAAAGACCTTCCTGTGCCCTGAGTCTGGAACTCATATCCAAACTTGTAGTTTTGAGAAACGATATAATTGTCCGGGAAATGATTATCATCCACTTTAACCCATACAGAGATGGTGATGTCGGCAGGTAGGAATTCAGGAGTGAAGGGCACTTCAAGGTGAGCCCCCTTATCCAGGTAAATGGCTTTTCCACCTTTTACACCGTCTACCCAGGTGGGTAGTGTTGTACCGGGCGTATTCCAGGCAGTCATTCCCATTTTAAAGGTTGCCACATGCTTCGTTGGTGAAAATGCCGTTGCCGTGGTTCCCGTTCCTTCATTAAAATGCCAGCCAGCGTTTAGATACTTCGTTTCATCAATATAGGCGAAACCCTTCGACTTGAAGGTAGTCATGGCTGTATTTAATTGCGTAATCAGGTTGGTGATCTGAACCTGGCTCAAGTTCGTAGCAGCGGCATCCTTGACTGTTTGAAGCGTAGACTTATAATTGTCGATATCAGACTGCGGATAGTCAGTAGTCGTTGCTGCATTAGCAAGAGAATCGGCTCTGGTAATCAATGCATTGAGGGTACTTTTGTCTCCCCCGCCCCCACTATCGTTATTCTTACATGACCCAAATCCAATGATCATACCCGAGCCTACGATCAGCAGAAGCATTAAAGTGCGTAACTTCAATAATTTATTAACTTTCATAATAGTTGTTTTTAAATTTGTAATTACTTCATTTGTCTTTATTGTTAGAATGGTTAATAAGGTGATAGAAAGATTGTTTGTGGCATTTATACGATTTAATTTACCCCAAGTTCGGTTAAAAGCAACTGTCAATAGAATTGATGTGGTCCATTCCGTAATTGATGGTAAAAGTCAAGCCTTTGTAAGGTCTAATGATGATATTAACTTTGCTGGGAATTGGTTGCAACAAATCAGGAAGCTATTGGTAGAGGATGACAGCCTTTTCGGCTTTCAACTTCCCATTCTTTTTCCACTTGGTACCTGGCGGCAATTCGATTACAATAAAAGCTTCATGCTGTGAGGCTGAGAGAAATAACAGGTATTCACTTGTTAGCTTTTCAAACAGGGTTAAAGGCAATTAAATGAGTGTTGAAAGGATTTCGGAAATAGAGAGCCTTGCCCCGCAAATCACTTCATCACTTGCTCCGTAATACATGACGATATCGTCATCTTTCACATAATGCCCGTTGGTAAATACCACATTTCCAAAGAATCCGGTTTGTTCGTAAGGCATGTTTGGTTCCATGATCGGTTCAGTGCTACGAGCCAGCACTTTGGTTGGATCATTGAGATCGAGCAGCAAAGCCCCCAGGCAATAACGGTGCAGGCTGTTGGCCCCGTGATAGATTTCGAGCCATCCTTTGGAGGTGCGGATGGGTGCTCCCCCTGCTCCAACCCTGGCCGAATCCCAATGGCCGGCACGCACCGTTGCGATACATTTGTGCCTTCCCCAGTGAATCAGATCGGGTGATTCAGCCACCCACATGTAGTTACCCCCAAATTCGGGACTGCTGGGTCGGTGTAGGGCAAAATATTTCCCGTTTATTTTTTCATCAAAAAGCGCACAATCCTTGTTGTGAGGGGGGAAAATCATTCCCTCGCGATCGTAAGTTTTCCAGTCTTTGGTCTTGATCAGCCCTACGCCTACCCCAAATTCTGAGACTTCGGTAAATGTCAGGTTGAATCCACCTTCCATGGTGGCTACACGGCAGTCTTCGATGCCAAAAGTTTCAAGTTCCCCCTTGCCAAAAATAGGCAGATAACCATCAGGCTCATAAAAATGGATGCCATCCATACTGCAAACAAGCCGTAAATAAGAAAGGGTTGTCAGATAATCCTTCTTCTTGTAGTTGATTACCCTTGGATCATGGGCATCCAGGTCGGGATCATCCTTGCTGAAACTAAGGATTTCAATTTCACCCTGACTATTGTAAACCGGAAAGCTGATCATCCCGTTGATCTGTTGCGGTCGTTCTGCCACCCGGAGCAATAGCCATATTTTATCATCGAACTGAAATACCCCAGGATTCAGGAGGCAGACAATTTCCATTCCCTTTATGCCGGGTTTTAGATCAGATGGCCGTAGAAGCGGGTTGGTAGAAAAACGTTTAGCCAAGTCCATTTTAATAGTTTTACATCCTTTCAAATTTACAGAAATAAAGCCAGAAAAATGGGATCCTCCTCCCTGATCTTTTCAAATTTGTGATAAAATAAAATACAATTCACAGCCAAAACTTTTATTTTCATACCGTTTTTACTGATTTGGTCTGGGAACCCAGGCCATGGGATAACGTTGTCACAAAATTCAGCATACAATCCTGTTTGCAAAAAAATATGCTATCAAACTAATTGTAAAATCTTACCTTTGGAACCCATATTGATGAATTGTAAAACCGTACAAAAAAGGAATATGCAAAACCTGGATAAACTGATTAAGGAATACAAGAATGCACCCGAGATATTTCAAGCCGGAAGGTACTGGAAAGCCTATGAAGACAAGATTGCCAGCGAAATAAAAAGCGCAGATATTGAGCAGTTAAGAAGCGGCAAATACCCCATCTTCGGAACCTTCGGCTTCTGTGAATCGGTTTACAATTACAGCATCAACATGCCCCTTCACACCAAGGTGATCAAGAAAATCATACGTAAACTATTCATTTCCAACAAAGCCACCCTGCCTTATTCGCTCCGGTTAAGCGACATCCGGGAGATGGCCTACAATCATTGCATCCTGCAGGGACAATTGGCCCATGCCAAATCCATTTCTGAAATTGAAACCAGCACCTTTGGAAACCCTTCTGATTTATTTGAAATGAAGGGAAAGAAATATACCATGCAGTTCCTGAATTTCTACATCCGGTTTTGCTTTGCCCAACAATATTTAAACCTGAAAGGCGACGAAACGATCGTTGAATTGGGCTCAGGCTCCGGCTTCCAGGTGGAGATCCTTAAAAAAATATTTCCAAACCTGACCATTCTGTGTTTTGATTTGCCTGCTCCCTTGTATCTCTGCGAACAATACCTTTCGAAAGCACTGGGTGAAAGCCAGGTGGTTAAATCGGACCGCACCATTGATGCAACCGATTTAAAGGCAGTGGTTGAAAAAGGAAAGGTTCACATGTTTGGTAACTGGATGTTTCCGCTGTTAAAAACATTCCCCATGGATGTATTCTGGAATGGGGCCAGCTTTGGCGAAATGGAACCGGAAATTGCGAAAAACTATTTGAGTTACATCAAAGAGCATTGCAAGTCGGTCTATCTGTTACAGGCCAGAAATGGAAAGGAAAGCTCCAAAAGTTCAGGAGTGGTCACCCCCATTAAGTTCAGCGATTACAACGCCATGCTCGATGGCTTCCAATTGATCAAAGAATCGGATGCCTTCGAAGCCAACCGCAGAATGTCGCAAAGCGGGGGCTATTTTCAGGCCGTCTGGCAAAAGGAGAAAGTTTAAAGTTTAAAGTTCAAAGTTCAAAGTTTAAAGTTTAAAGTTCAAAGTTTAAAGTTCAAAGTTTAAAGTTTAAAGTTGCTTCCAGATCGGCACGCAACTTTAAACTTTAAACTTTGAACTTTAAACCCTTTAAGCCTTTTCGGAGTGGATTCAACTATTGCCTGGGGTAAACTGTAATTCAAGTTGATCGAGTTGTGCCTCATCGGCTTCGCCAAACCATTTATGAAGATGCTGACGGGCCTTCTGCTTTATTTCGGGCGTAATATTGACAGCCATTTTGCGCAGAATGAGCAGCATAACACCCAAATCATCAGCAAAGCCAATCAGGGGCGCAAAGTCGGGAATAAAATCAAAGGGTAAAATAAAATAGCCCAATCCTGCAGAGATGATCAGCTTGGTAGTCAATGAAACCTCATCCGACTTCATCAGGTATTGCAATAAAAGCGCGGGATATACCACTTTCATCCCCGCACCCTTTGCCGTCCTTTTCAATTTGGCCCAAAAAGAATTATCGGAATAATGTTGTCTGTATTTTTCTGATTTGTTTTCATCAGAAAACAGTTTAAATAAAACTGCCCCTATTTCAATAATGCGTCTTTTTTTCATAACAATATAGATTACACGAATTTAAACGGATTACACGAATTTGAGTTACATCGATTCGCAATTCCTCGTTTTCGCTTTACAATCACCAAATTCCATGCCACGAAGCTTCTGGCTCTCAGCTCCAAGCCCCATGCTCCATGCCAAAAGTCCCTATTTCAGGCTAATATTGGAATAATCGACCCTCAAATGTCCATATTCCTTCTCAATCAAGATCAAGGCCTCATTGACCGTTTCAATGGTGTCGGCCTGCAACAAGTGGATGCGATGCTCGCGGAAGTTGGGCAAGGTGGGAAAATATTTTGCAAAATGGCGCCGCATCATCAGAATACCACTTCGCACATTGTCTTTCCATTCAATCGACATGTTCAACTGATCGCGAACATTCTGAACCACATCAGTAACAGTTGGCGGGGGAAGTAGTTCACCCGTAAGGAGGTAGTGTTTTATTTCTGAGAAGATCCAGGGACGGCCAATGGAACCACGACCAATCATCAGGGCATCGACACCCGTTTGTTCCAGGAAGGCTTTCGCTTTCTCAGGACCATTGATATCACCGTTCCCAATGATGGGAATATGCATACGGGGATTGTTTTTCACCTCCCCAATCAAGGTCCAGTCCGCCTCACCGGTGTACAACTGGCTGCGCGTACGGCCATGAATGGCCAGGGCAGCAACACCAGCATCCTGCAAACGTTCGGCCACCTCCACGATGATCTTGTTGTTCTCATCCCAGCCCAGTCGGGTTTTGGCGGTTACGGGAACCTTCACCGCCTTCACGATTGCCTCGGTCATGCGCTGCATCTTTTCAGGATCAAGCAACATCCCCGCTCCTGCCCCGTGGCGAATGATTTTCTTCATCGGACAGCCATAATTGATGTCGATAAAATCAGGCTGCGATTCTTCGGCTACCCTGGCCGCACCAACCATCGAATCAATGTCGTGGCCATAAATCTGGATAGCCACAGGACGATCGAAATCAAACAGGGTCATCTTCTGCTTGGTCTTCTCAATGTCGCGGATCAATGCTTCAGAGGATACAAACTCGGTATACATCACATCGGCACCATACTTTTTACACATGTACCTAAACGATTTATACGTTACATCCTCCATGGGCGCCAGGAACAAGGGCATCACTCCCAAATCTATATTTCCAATCTTCACGGTTCTTAAATTTTTTATAACTTTACGCAACCTCTACTTTCTGGATTACGTCTTACTCTAATAAACGGCAAAACTATGAAACTTATATCGGCTTTAAAATATTTGGGAATTCTTTTCCTTTTTACCGCCATCGGTTGTGAGAAAGTTATCCAGGATAATATTCAGCCATATAAAACTTTTACGATTGGAGAGGAGTCTACTTTTATCCTTCACCAGCCATTTATATCAACCGACGGACTTTATACTTTGCAGATCAATTCGATCAGTGATTCGCGCTGCCCGCAAGGGGTCGAATGTATTTGGCAAGGCGAAGTGACCCTGAAAGGTGAATGGACCGACAATACGGTTAAAAGCTACTTTACACTGCATTCGGTCATTAAAACCTCGGAAAAACAACCCCCCGGATTCACCATTCACATTGTGGATGTCAAACCGCTGCCGGGAGTAAACCCCGTGTCGTATCCGGATGATGTGATCGTGACTTTACTCATTGAGAAAAGCAGTACAAAGCTTGATACCATCACATTTGCTCCTTCCATGAAAGGATGGGAGTTGTACAGCTGGCCCAATGCAAGTGATTGGAATTATTCAATCCTGATGGGCACCAACAGGGAGAAGACTTATCAGGAGGTCGTTACCAATAAAATCACTGTCATTGGTAAAGATTCACTTAAAATGTTGCTTGATAAATTCCCAGCCAAAGAACAGATCATGTGGATTGGCAAGCATTCGGGCGATGAATGGGTCAATATTTCCTTACCCGATGACAATACGATCAATGAAATTAAGAATTACTGCATCCAAAAGGAACTGACATTAAGTGTAATCAAATAGCTCCTTGAAACCACGAAGTGGTTGAATGTGAATAACCATGGGTGCAACCCATGGAATATGCCAATCAATAGATATA
>DASXUZ010000178.1:0-38686 GCA_036504555.1 Prolixibacteraceae bacterium
GTTCAATCTCCCAAATATATTGAGGATGCAGCAGCAGCGGTTGCCTGGGTATTCAAGCATATCAATCAGTTTGGGGGAGATTCTTCACAGATTTATCTTTCGGGGCATTCGGCAGGAGCGTACCTTGACCTGATGGTGGGCCTGGATAAAAGATGGTTGAAGACTTATCAGATCGACGCCAACCGGATTGCGGGTTTAATACCTCTAAGTGCACAAACCATTACCCATTTCACCATCCGAAAGGAACGGGGGATTGCCGATACCCAACCCCTTGTAGATGAGTATGCGCCCCTTTATCATGTACGGGCCGATGCACCTCCCTTGCTATTGATCACAGGTGACCGGGAATTGGAGATGCTGGGTCGTTATGAAGAAAACGCTTACCTGATGCGGATGATGAAAATTGTGGGCCACAAGGATACCCGGTTGTATGAATTACAAGGTTTTGGACATGGAATGACTGAACCGGCCTTCCCTTTGCTGATCAAGGAAGTGAGAATGAGGGTGAACCAGAAAAAGGAGCATCAGAATGTTGTTCTAACAAAACAATAAAACCGAAGTAAAGCAACCAATCACTTTGTGTAAAAAGCTGATTTATAACAATACATGCAATGAAAGTTAGAGACAGCGGTATGCCAGAAGAGGCCATTTGGGCGAAGTTTTTTGATCCTGAGCTTATCTTGCAGCAAATGGGGCTAACACCTGATTTACAATCCGTAGTCGATTTGGGTTGTGGTTTTGGAACATTCTCCATCCCCGCTGCATGCAGAGTGAAGGGCACCCTCCATGCCTTCGATATGGATCAGGAAATGATTGAGCAATTACAAAGCAAGATTGAGCAATTGGAAATAAAAAACGTTGAGATACATCTAACGGATTTTATCAATGGAGGTTCTGGATTGCCAGACCATTCAATTGATTATGTAATGCTTTTTAATATCCTGCATCACGATCAGCCACATCAAATATTGAACGAGGTCCACCGGATTTTAAAAACAGGGGGGCGAGCGGGAATAATTCATTGGCGGAGCGATATTCCTACCCCACGTGGGCCTCAACTGGACATTCGGCCAAGGCCGGAACAATGTAAACAATGGGCCCTTGAATCAGGTTTTGCCATTTCCAAAGACCTGATGCTGGAACCTTATCATTTCGGAATAATTATAACTAAACTATAAATTATCAAACCTTTGAAAATATCATACATTAAAATTATTCATGAATTCATTGTCTAATATTTAAATAAGTAGTATGAAAATCGGAGTCATCCTGGAAACAAAGGAGTACGAAAAGTCCTGGAATGCTTTTCGTTTCGCAGTGACCGCTAAAAAGCAAGGGCATGAGGTAAAAGTATTTTTAATGGGTGAAGCCGTTGAATGTGAAGGTTTAACCCATGAAAAGTACAATGTTGACGAGCAATTGAAAGTTTTTGTACATATTGGAGGTGAAATACTCGCATGCGGTACCTGTTTGAAATCGAGACAATTGGATAGTACCGATGCCTGTCCGGTTTCAACAATGGTTGATTGCGTGAACATGGTTGTCTGGGCTGATAAAACAGTTACATTTTGAATATTGTGAAATGATGAAGGCGAATGTTTATTGAGGAGGAAGTGTCATCTTTATCCGAATAACAGGATATCAGGCAACGACAAGGGTTTACTGACTTGTAAAGAGTCCGGCTTCCATTTGATTCCAATAAAGATAACTTGTTCAAAGGAAGTATTATTTGTATTTTTGTGACCACATTTTAAAATTAAAACAATGAGCAAAGCAGAAATTTATACCAGCAAAGGGGTGATGAAAGTGAACTTCTACGATCAGGATGCCCCTGGAACTGTTGCAAACTTTATCAAGTTATCGAAAGACGGTTTCTACGACGGATTGACTTTTCACCGTGTGATTCCTGATTTTGTGATCCAGGGCGGTTGTCCAAATGGAACCGGAGCCGGTGGTCCGGGTTATAAAATTAAATGCGAACTCAATGGGGATAACCAATACCATGACCGCGGTGTTTTATCCATGGCTCATGCAGGTAAGGACACCGGAGGCTCTCAGTTTTTTATTTGCCACAGCCGAAACAACACCTCGCATCTCGATCGCAAACACACCTGCTTCGGCAAGGTTTACGAAGGGCTCGAAGTGATTGATGCCATTCGCCAGGGCGATTTAATTGAAAAGATCGTTGTTACAGAAGAATAGATCATCAGAACCCTCGCCAACAGCGGGGGTTTCTTTTTTTTAAATAGATTTCACGGATTAGGACGGATTACACGGATTAAGACGGATTGAAAGTGTCAAGGACTGGCTGAATGCTTTTCTGTTTCCATGAAAATATATGGTTGGCTGATTAAATAGTAAATTGTAAATAAATAAATAGTCAATTGCCTTTGTCCTGCCAATTGTCAGTAATGTTTAGGATAATATCCTTAGTTTTGTCTCCCTAATTCTTTACTCATTGGTATGTCAGATAATTCGAAAGGGATCCTTTTAACCTTGGGATCAGTTGTCTTTTTTGCACTGATGGCTGTTTTGGTAAAAGCTATTCCCAATGTATCAAGTTACCAGACTACTTTTTTTCGCTTTGCCATCGGGGTTGGCATCATGGGCCTTTTATCCCTTTTCGGAATTGTCCACCTAAAGTTCAACGACAAGAAGAATCTTTTCTGGCGCGGGCTGGTAGGCGGCGTTGCTGTCTACCTGTTCTACCTGGCTATCATCAAACTGGGGGTAGGGAAGGGGTCTGTCTACATTTATTCCTATCCCATTTTTGCCACCTTGTTCAGTATGCTGATTTTGAAAGAAAAGGTGGAACCTGTTAAATTCATTGTTATTTTTATTTCGTTTGCTGGACTGATCTTACTTTCACTGGGTGGAAAAGGCTCGCTGGGGGGAATGGGAATTTATGAATTGATTGCCATTGCAGGATCCGTCATCACCGGGCTGGCAGTGGTGTTTGTAAAGAAACTTCACGAAAGTGATAATTCATATGCTATTTTCTTTTCCCAGTGCATTGTTGGGTTCTGGATGTTTTTGATACCTTCGGGCACCACACAGGCCAAAGGAAATATGACAGAATTGCTTTTGCTGGTCCTGGTGGGTATTGTAGCCACCATCGGGCAGCTGTTTATGACCGAAGGATACCGCTATGTGAATGTAGCCACCGGATCACTGCTTCAGTCAATGGTACCGGTGTTCAACCTGTTTTCGGGTTGGCTGATTTTTCACGAACAGTTCAGTACCATTGAGATGTCAGGTGCTTTTGTAATCGTGAGTTCCTGTTTTGCACTGGTAATTATTAATTTCAGGATTGGAAAAAAAACACGAATTTTGAAGCTTGTCGAATGAAATAATTGAAACTTAAACGATACTTTTAACCTAATCAAATCATGAATCAAATGAAAAACCATCCAAGGGTTTGGGCCTTTTTAGCTTTGACAGCCCTTTTCAGTCAAATGGCTTGTGGACCAACCAATCTTTCAAAGGAAAGCATCATTCCAAAACCTGTTTCAGTGGTTCCAACGGGCGATTCCTTTGGTCTGACCGATCAGACTGATATATACATTCAAGGTGAGTCGGCCGAGCTCAGACAGGTCGGACAATTCATGGCCGATCAGCTGAATCCTTCAACGGGATTGGGACTGGATGTTAAACCCGCCGGCCAAATCCCTGCGCCGGGGAATATTCTTTTGGCCCTTTCAGAAAACGATCCCGAGTTGGGCGATGAGGGCTATGAACTGTCCATCACCGTTGAATCAATTAAACTGACGGCGAACAAGCCCGCCGGATTGTTTCATGGGGTTCAGACCATTCGCCAGCTTTTGCCTGCCAGGGTTGAATCTACCTCCAGTGAGCAAGGCCCCTGGAAAATTGCAACCGGTACGATCCGTGATTATCCGGTCTATGAATACCGTGGCGCCATGCTTGATGTGGCCCGACATTTCTTTGGCGTGGACGAGGTGAAGAATTACATCAACCAACTGGCTTACTACAAAATGAATGTGTTGCATTTGCACCTGTCTGATGACCAGGGATGGAGAATTGAAATTAAATCGTGGCCTAAGCTTACTGAGTTTGGCGGTAAAACTGAAGTTGGCGGTGGAGTGGGTGGATTCTATACCCAGGCAGAATATTCGGACATTGTGAAGTATGCCCAGCAACGATTCATTACCATTATTCCTGAAATTGATATGCCAGGCCATACCAATGCAGCCCTGGCTTCCTATCCTGAATTAAACATCAGCGGCAAATCTCCCGAATTATATACCGGAGTTGAAGTCGGTTTCAGCACCCTGGATACCCATAAAGAGATTACTTACAAATTCGTGGACGATGTGATCCGTGAATTGGCCGAAATAACGCCCGGTCCTTATATCCATATCGGGGGCGACGAATCGCATTCAACCCCTATTGAAGATTATATTCCTTTTGTCAGCAGGGTTCAGGATATTGTTATTTCCCATGGGAAGAAAGTCCTGGGATGGGACGAAATCGCTTTGACTACCTTGAAACCCAATGCCGTTGTGCAATATTGGGCCAAAGCCGACAATGCCATCAAAGGGGTGGCGCAAGGTGCAAAAGTATTGATGTCGCCAGCTACCAATGCCTACCTCGACATGCAGTACGATTCGACCAGCACCTATGGTTTGCATTGGGCAGCCTACATTGAGGTGGACAAGGCCTACAACTGGGACCCTGCTACCCTGGTTCCTGAAATTAAGAGGGAAAACATCATCGGTATTGAAGCGGCCCTCTGGTCAGAAACGGTTACCAACCATGAAGAGGCTGAATACCTGATCTTCCCACGACTGTTGGGTTATGCAGAAATTGGCTGGACTCCAGCCCCCCTGCGCAATTGGAACGAATACAAGGGCCGTTTGGCCAGCCATGGTGAACGGATGAAAGCCATGAATATCAACTTTTATCCTTCCAAAACAGTCAAGTGGGATAAGAAATAACCACCTGTGATAAAGATTTTTAACAAATGCTCCTTCAATGGGGCATTTGTTGTATATTTAATATATGATGGCATGATTGTTGAATTGTTAATTTCATTAAATATTACAGAGATTCAACCGATTAACTAAGCTAATTTGCCCTGTATGAAAAACCTAACGACCGCTTTATTTTTCCTGTTATTTACTTTTACTCAGCTTCAGGCTCAGACCATCGAGGATTGGGTTGCAGCTAAAAAGCCGCTTCTTTTCGAAAAGTTATACCTCCATGTGGACAGGGAATTGTATACCCCAGGTGACAGGATCTCCTTGAAAGCCTACCAGGTGAATGGAATAACCCACCAGCTCAATACCAATTTCAGGAATATATTTGTCCAGCTGCTATCGGAAGAAGGAACAGTGGTGAAAGACCTGATGTTGCTGTCCATCGGAGGTCAGGCCAATGGTGAATTTCAAACCGAGGGGCTTGCCAATGGAATGTACACCATACGGGCAACGACCAAATACCTTGAAAACTTTGGGGAAGAAGCTTGCTTTCACCAAAAAATATGGATCATCAATTCTCTTAATCCCGTTAACCTGGCACAAAAGGATCAAGCCACCCAACCCGCAATGGATGTTTCATTTTTGCCTGAAGGCGGGAATCTGGTGCTCAATGCAGTCAATATGGTAGCCTTTAAAGCCATTGATGAAAAGGGAAAAGGGATCAGCGTCAAGGGTCAAATCATGGATGAGAGCGGCGATACCATCACCTCGTTTGCTTCAAGTTACAGGGGGATGGGTAAGCTGATGCTGATGCCTGAAGAGGGCGTGAATTACTATGCAAGCATTGACGGACATCCTGAATTGAAAATACTGCTACCCAAAGCCAATGGAAAGGCACTGTGCCTGAATTATAAAACTCAGGAGGAGTCCCTGATGTTTGAAATCTCGGCCAACATGAACGTGGAAAAGTTTCCTGAATTTTACTTTGTAGCCGCTCACAAGGGACTTGTCCTGTTCCATCAGAAAATCACCATGGTCGATTACACCCAGGCCATCAAGGTGAGTAAAAGTATGTTCCCCAAAGGAATTTCAAAAATCACCCTGCTTGATCTGGCTTTGAATCCGATCGCTGAACGCCTCATCTTTGTGGATGATGGCAAGGACGATTTGCTCAGCCTTCATGTCAGCCAGAAAGAATTTAAGCCCCGGGAAGAAGTAAAACTGGAGACAGAGGCACTTTTGCAACCGGGCGATACGCTCAAATCGGCCCTGTCGGTGACGGTGGTGAATAAAAGCTATTTAAGTACAGGAGAGAACAGCCAGAACATCAAAAGCTATTTGTTGCTCGACTCCGACCTGAAAGGGGCCATCGAATCGCCGGCTTCTTATTTTGTGAACGATCAATTACATACTTCAGCCGAGAAACTGGATTTACTGATGCTGGTCAATGGATGGAGATCTTATGTATGGGATGATGTGGAACAAAAACCTACCCCGGTTGCTGCTGACTGGAATAATGCAGGGATCAATATTTCAGGCTATGTGAAAAAAATACTGTGGAAAGCCCCTGTGGTGGATGCGGAAGTATCGATGGATTATGTATTCAGGAATTTTAAAATTGGGAAAACTACCACGGATAATAACGGACGATTCCTTTTTAAAAACACCTATCTGATTGATACCTTGGATGTCATGATCAATGCACGGACCAAACACGGGACCCGCAATGCCGAAATCATACTCGATTCCTTACCCAAAAGGGATTTACAGATATCGCCACTACTCTTAAACAACAACTGTTTCAACATAGATCTGAATCCCGATTTTAAACGCTACAATTCATTCCGTCAACAGAAGGAACTGGAATTCAACCCTGAAAAGGGAACGATTTTACTCGATGGGGTCGATATTGTACGCAATAAGACCTCGTCCTTTACCCGAAGTTTCGGGGAGTATCCATGGGCCAATAAAACATTGATAGTCACTCCAAAAGATTATTCATTTACCTATTTGATTGATTATGTAGAGTATAATGTGCCATCCCTGGTGCGTTCAGGTGATTACATGACATTGTCAAATAAGCCAGTGGCGTTTATGCTCGATGGATTGGATACCGATTTACAGGAAATCCTGACCGTGCGCATGCCCGAAATTGAATTAATTGACGTTGTGAACCCGGGCTTTCGCCTCCCGGGTGAACTGGGAGTGGTTGACTCAAGGGGACTAATTTCCATTTACCGAAAGGATATTCATAAAATTGATATCCATTACCTGGAAGTCAAAGGCCGAATCATTCCTGAACTGAAAGGATTTCACAGGGCTGTCCTGTTCTATTCACCCAAATATACCATGGAGAACTTCAATTCACCCGAACCTGATTTCAGGCCTACCTTGTACTGGAATCCTGATGTGAGCTTTGTAGATGGAAAAGCAAGCCTTGGATTCTTTACCTCCGATGTGCTGGCTGATTATGTAGTCTACATGGAAGGCATCACCAAAGAGGGAAAAATCTGCTACGGGACAACCAATTTTACGGTCGATAAATAGTAACAAGCAGCTCCCGGAGATCTCTTCGGTTCCATCTTAGAGACAAAAATATTTTGTCCTTTAATATCTAATTGCGTACACTGCTCGATCCTACCAATTCGATGATTTTGTAAACACTTTCAGGCATAATATGACTCCTTATTTTGAATTTATATATTCTTTATAAACCTGAGTTCGATATAAGAAAATGAGCGCAATAAGTAGCATAGTAATAAAGCAAAAACAGGCTTAAATTAGCTCATTCAGTGTATTATTTTAGATGAAATAATCTCTAAAATGATGTAAAATGCTTTGGAACTTTGTAACTCTGTCACTTTGTGGCTTTCATTTGAAGAGGCCTTCCATCAATTGACGAAAGGCCTCTTTTAATTTATACAAGCGTTAGTGAATGTTATTCAAAAGCAATTATTATCTGACTAACGATTCACTTTCATGCGTTGAACTTTTAACATGTAACTTAGTTCCAGTTGTTTTTCACCTGTGCATTCAATGTTGGATTGGCATCTCTTTCAGACTGCGGAATTGGAAGCAGCACATGATAATCCTTGACAGGAGCAATACCATTGGCAGCAAGCTTTTCTGCATTGATCGTTGAAACCAGCGTTCCCCAACGAACTAAATCAAAGAAACGATGTTGTTCACCTGCAAGTTCAATTTGCCTTTCACGACGCAATAGGTTTGTTGCATTGGTTTTATCGCCCAGTGAAGTATATTGAAAAGCGCCGGAACGAGCACGTACCTGGTTGATCAATGGCAAAGCCTGATTGATTTTACCATCTTCAATATATGATTCAGCAAGCATGAGCAACACATCGGCATAACGAATGACCTGTCCGTTGATTGGGCTGTCAGGCTGGCCATAGTTGTTCTGTTTTTCATAGAGTTCGTATTTTCTCCATGATTTCTGTCCATCTTTCACCTTGAACCCATATTTCTTGATGCTGTCGGCACATTCGTCGCAATAGGTAGCGTCACCGCCTTTTGTACCATTGGCCGAGTAAAAAGTCAAGGCAGCACGAGGGTCTGTATAGCTTGCGCCACTCTCATTGGGATAGGTGAAGGCATCAACAAGGGCATTGGATACCAGGACATTCCACCAGTCGTTGAAACCGTATTCCATTGCACGACCGGTATGGGTAGCTTTTCCACCCCAAAGTTCCTGTCCACCAAACATATAATAAGCATTACCAACATCCCAACCCTGCCAGGGGCCATTCATGACGGCAAAAACCGTTTCGTTGGTTTTCTTGTCATCGATAAAAAGATCGTCCAGGGAGGTGGCCAATCCATAAGAATAAGGGGCAGCTGTCAGTTTAACCAGTTCGGTAGCAGCGTCTGCATACTTCTTTTGATACAGGTAAACCTTTCCCAGTAAAGCCTGGGCAGCACCTTTGGTGACGCGGCCATAATCGGCCTCATTGGCATATGCAACCGGGAGCTTATCAATAGCCTCTTTTAGGTTTTTTTCAATCGAAGCCCAAATTTGTTCTTTTGGAGTCCGCTCGGATAACATTACATAATGAGAAGCAATATTGTCCTTTAAAGGTACATCGCCAAATAAATTGACCAGCCAGAAATAAGACAACGATTTGAGGAATTGAGCTTCACCGGTAATCCTGACTTTTAAGTCCATTTCCGCGGGAACGGTCGTTTGCCACTTCTCAATTTGGTCGATCACAAAATTGGTCCTGAAAATCAATTTATAGCAGGAGTTAAACACAGGGTTCAGCTCACTGTTATTGGGCGTATAGGTATAATTGGGGAATTCGAGCAATCCACCCTGAAGCGGGAAGTTTTTCTCGGCATCGTTGCCCAGGAGATCAAAAATGAAATACCATTCCCTGGCATACATTCCCTGGTATATCAGCGGAGTGTACATGGCAGTGGAAGCCTCTGTATAACTGGTAGCGTTGGTGAAGAAAGTAGTTCCAACGTATTTGTTCTCATTTTTTACATCAAGTACATCCTCGCTACAGGCAACAACCAACAGCGAGAGAAATAATGAATAGATTATATACTTTTTCATATAATTCATCTTTTTAAAAGTTTAATTGAAGACCTACACGGTATGTTGTTGGATTTGGACGCTGATATTGATCGATACCCCTTGCGAAAATGGTAATATTGTTATCATCCGGGGAATAAGAAGAGATTTCAGGGTCATAACCTGAATACTTGGTAATGGTCAGCAAGTTCTGGGCAGAAACAAAAACCCTGATTTTGCTGAAGGTACTCTGCGCAAGGTTGGAAGGAAGTGTAAATCCTAAAGTCAGGTTTTTAAGTCTGATATAATCGCCCTTTTCTACGTACCAGGAAGAGAAAGATAAATTTGCCCCTGAATTTTGACCTGCTGCAGGCAGCGTAGCCACATCGCCAGGCTTTCTCCAACGATCAAGCACTGCAGTAGTTTGGTTAAAAGGTTTTGACATCCCTTCCCACCAGTAACGACCAGCGTTTACAACATCAACATCGGCCACTCCCTGTACCAATACCTGGAAATCAAATGCCTTGTAGCTGGCATTGAAAGTTCCGCCATACTGCCATGTTGGGGATGGATTACCAAGATAGGTACGGTCTTTGTCATCGACATATCCGTTACCGTCAATATCCTTCATGATATAATCGCCAGGCTTCATACCTGTCTTATACTCTTTTTTCACATCATTTGTTGCAGCGATGGTTTTTGCATTCAGCGCATCAACTTCAGCCTGATCCTTTGCAACGTGGTCAACTACATAGCCATAATAGGAAGCCAGCGGATGTCCAATATCAGTACGTGTTGAGTTACCAATGCCACCCATAAATTCGCCCTTTGAAATTGGCAGGTCGCCCTGGGTTCCAAGTGCAGTTACTTCGTTGGTACTGTAAGTCAGGTTGGCCGAAATATCCCATTTAAATTCATGTGAATTGTTGGAATAATTTACACTTGATTCAAATCCGGTATTGGTCATACTGGCAGCATTGACCCACATGGTTCCAACCTGCCCGGGGTTTCCCAATCCGGTTGTCAACGGAAGCTGAGTTTCGATCAACAGGTCTTTGTTTGCACGGTTATAATAATCAAATACAAAATTTAGCCTATTGTTCAAGAAACCAATATCAATTCCAAGGTCCGTCTGGGTTGTTTCTTCCCATTTCAGGTCAGGATTGGGAATGCTATTCACGATTGAGCCCGTTGAAAAGGATGGCCCATCACCAAAAGAATAAACGATGTTGTTGGCATCACCTTTCCAAACAGTAGAACCGGTGAGGAATGGAGGTATATTGTCGTTACCGGTTTTCCCGTAACTTGTCCGAAGTTTAAGGTTTGAGATACCATCCACACCTTTCATGAAACCTTCAGATTTGATGTCCCATGCAAATCCCAATCCATAAAAATTACCCCAACGGTTGTTGGCTCCAAATACACTTGAACCATCGCGACGCGCACTCACGTTAAAAATATACCGGTCCATGAAAGTGTAACCCAAACGTCCGAAGTAAGATAAACGAGCTTTATCACTGTTTACACTTCCTCCCTGAACTGAAGTGGAATTTCCAAGGGCAATATTCTCAATGGCAGTACTGGTGTAGTTTGAGCCTGCAACCCTAATTTCGCGGTATAACCGGGGAGGGCCATACGTGTTACCCAGTGTAGCGCTGAAGTTATTGGCTCCGATTTTTTTGTTAAAATTAAAGAAATTCTCCCACAACATGCTGTAATTGAAATTATAAGTTTCATTCATATCAGCCTGAAGCTTGACGAAGTTACCGCCGTTTGAAGGAAAGTTGAAGGTATAATTGTTGTTATTGCCTGTTGATAAGCGTCCCTGGGTTTTAAACACCAAACCCCGTAAAATATCAACTTCACCTGATAATTCAAGATTTACGTTCAAACCCCGGCTATTGTAATCAGAGTTATACACACTGTTCAAGGGGTTATTGGCATCGTTCAGGTCTTCAACTTTATCAGCACGACCATAACCGCCAAGGTTATTTGGATCATATATCTGGACATAAGGTGGCATACGGAAAGCATCGTTGAAATTGGCCAGCGTACCTTTGTTTACGTCATTCTTTAGGCGTAAGTTCTGAACAAGTCTGACCTTTTTGTTGAATAAACTCTGATCCAATTTTACACCCACCGTAGCACGCTGAAAATTACGTGCAATAATGGTTGATTCCTGGTTGATGTATCCGGCAGAGAATGCATAATTCGTATTATCACCACCCCCTGAAATCCGGATATTGTGGTCGGTCACCAAGGCATTTCTGAAAATTGCTTCCTGCCAGTCAGTGGCTGGTGTATTGCGGTCCAGGTTCCTGAGTTTTTCGGAAAGGGTTAACCCGCCCGCTTTTTGGATATCATCGACCAGGTCAATGTAGTCAGCCGTTCCAAGCAGATCATACCGTTTGGTAACAGAAGCAATACCCACTGATCCATCGTATTGTACTTTTATTTTTCCCTTCACGCCTGATTTGGTGGTAATCAGAACAACCCCATTGGCAGCTGCAGAACCATAGATGGCGGTTGTTGAAGCATCTTTCAATACCGTGATGCTTTCGATGTCCTGCGGGGAGACTGAATTAATGTCCCCACCCTGTATACCATCGATTACATACAAGGGGTCTGGGTTCGAAAATGATCCCATCCCGCGGATAATAATGCGGGCGCCTGATCCAGGATCACCATTGTTATTGACCACCTGTACACCAGCCATTTTCCCCTGGAGGGTCTGCTTGGTATCGGTTACCGAAAGACCAACGATTTCCTTCTCGGATACCCGGCTGATCGAACTGGCCACATTTCTTCTGGCTGTTGAAGTATAACCGATGGCGATTACTTCGTCCACGCTGATGGACTCAGTTTCCATGGTAACATTGAAAGTAGTTTTGGTTCCGATTGGAACATCAACTGGTTTCATTCCGATAAACGAGAATGAAAGTGTGTTGCCATTGGCAGGCACATTTATTGCGAATTCTCCATCCATATTGGTAACAACGCCAACTGTTGTCCCTTTTACCATAACGGTTGCACCAGGAATCGCTTCACCCTGGCTGTCAACAACTTTCCCTGTTACTTTTTTACTCTGCTGCATTTCGGCAGAAGGCGAAAGCCCAGTTGAATTGGAATTCACACTGGCCAATACCAGTGGACCATTGATAAAAAGCAGAAACGCCAAAAGGGAAATCCCTTTCACAAGACGGTTCTGTCTTAAATCACTTAAGAAGCACTTGTCAATGTAGTTTTTCATAAATTCTTAAATTAAATGGTTAGCTAAATAGGTGAAAAAGTGTTCATTACGTTGAAGCTTAAATTACATCCCCCAACCACGAGGTATTTACCTGTCATTTTATAAACCAATTCATCATACTTACTGCCTGACTTGGCAAAATGCATGGTCCAGTCAGCGTGTATTTACCATTGATAGAATATAAAAAGTCAAGTAGGTTGCGTGCTTCAGGTGTTGCATGGGGATTGACCGGCACAATAGTTTTGGAGGGAGTTGTGCAAGCCAAGATCAGAAAACCAATCATTAAAATGCAGATGATTACGTCTTTCATTTTCGGTTTAGATAAGTAACAGTTTAAACAAATAGGTTAACAGTAGTATGTATCTATCCTTCTTCTTGTATCCTGCCCCGCATACTTTTTCTATTTTACCCACATTTAAGAGTAAGAACTTCAAATTTATATAAAAAAAACAAATCAAAAAATAATATGGGCAAATATTTATTAATATATTCAGTATTAATTTTAACTATGTGGATGATCGTTTATCTCTTTTAAGACCAGAGTTGTTTTTTCTTCGTGATCCAGACTTTGGCATGACGCTGCTGGTTTGCAATCCTGCTGCGTAAATTGGAAGCTTGCGAATAAGTGATTGAATGTTTCGATCTTATTATTTTATTTCATAATTTTGAACATCAACTTTCCGTTGACGGCCAACATTGAGTCCTCCCATTTAAACCGTTCTCTAAAATTAAACTGTTATGGACCGAAAGCAATTTTTAACCCATTTTGCCCTGGCAGGTACTGCTGCCATGATGATTCCAACGCTTGCAAAGGCCAATGTGTTTGGATTTGGAAAGGATCAGAAGATCCGGATCGGCATCATTGGTTGCGGCAGTGTTTCGGGTGTTTACCTGCCTCACCTGACCAATTCTCCCTATGTCGAGGTTGTCAGTGTTTGTGACATCAAGCCTGAGAGGGCCAGGAAACGTGCCGAAGAATTTAAGGTTCCCAACCAATATCCCCACATCGATCAGCTATTGGCAGGCGCCGATTTCGACCTGATGGTCAACCTTACCAACATGCAGGAACATGGAAGGCTCAACAAACAGGCCCTTTTAAAAGGCAAACATATCTGGAGTGAGAAGCCATTGGCCAACTCTTACAAGGAAGGCTTTGAACTCTTACAGCTGGCAAAAAAACAGCAAGTGCGCATCTGGGGTGCTCCCGCGGTGGTGAACAGTCCGCAGTTCGCGTTCATGGCCCAGCAAATCAAGGATGGCAAGCTGGGAACCGTAGCCGCCGCCCATGCACATTACGGCCATTTGGGTCCAACCTGGTCGGCTTTCTTCTATGAAGAGCTGGGAGGCAGCTTACCCGACCTGGGTGTTTACAACCTGACCACCCTCTCGGGACTTCTCGGACCCGTCAAATCGGTGATGGCCATGACCAATATTTTAACCCACGAGCGTACGGTTGACGACAAAGGCCTGATCAAGGTCGAAGCCGAGGACAATGCCAGTGTGCTGATGGAACATGCCTCTGGGGCCATCTCCCATGTGATGTGCGGGTTTAATTATTTCGATCCCTATGGCCATCAGGGAACTGGTCAGGATAAACCCACCATTTCCATCGTAGGCACCAAGGGGGCGATGCACCTGATTGGCTATGACTGGATGCCATTTGCCGTTGAAATGGCTACCATCGATCACGAAAAGCCCGAGCGGTTTGCCACCGATGCGGGCACGTATGTGTGGCAGGAAGGAGCCTCGGAGATTTGTAAAAGCCTGGTCGTAGGATATGATCCCTTGATCAATGTGGAACATTCGTTACACGTCCTGGAGATCATCGAAGCCGCCCGTAAATCACAGCAGGAGGGTAAAAGAATTGCCCTTGAATCAGCTTTCCCCTACCCGGTCATCAAATCTTGAAAAGGATAAAAATAGATGCGGATTTTGTTGTAAAATGACCTTTTTTAATAGGAATTTAATTTGATAATGTGTACTTTAGGAGAGTTATTTTCATTAACCATTTAACCATTAACCATTAACCATTAACCATTAACCATTAACCATTTAACCATTTAACCATTTAACCATTAACCATTAACCATTTAACCATTAACCATTTAACCATTTAACCATCTAACCATCTAACCATCTAACCATCTAACCATCTAACCATCTAACCATCTAACCATCAACCATTTAACCATTTAACCATTAACCATTTAACCATCTAACCATTAACCATTAACCATCTAACCATTAACCATTTAACCATTTAACCATTTAACCATTAACCATTTAACCATTTAACCCAATAATGATGAAAAAACAAACTACCCAAATCCTGTTGCTGCTCACCGCAACAGTTTTATTGTCATTTGTCACTGTCAACCAACAAAATCCCCTAAAGATTTATTCAGAACTGGATAAAAAGGCTGCCATCAATACCCTCTCTGCCAAGGAGAAAGGAAAAGGCTGGCAATTGTTGTTCGATGGACAGAACTTCACCGGCTGGCATGGCTATAATATGTCTGGAATCCCGGTTGCCTGGATCATTGAGGACCATGCCCTGACCATGACCACCAAAGGTGGGGCTGAAAGCCAGGATATTATTACCGACAAATCGTACAAGAATTTTGCCTTCTCTGCCGATTTTAAACTGACCAAAGGAGCCAACAGTGGGATTATCTTCCAGGTGGCTGAAGACAAGAAATATAAGTTCCCTTACGAGACAGGCCCTGAATACCAGATCATCGACCAGGATAACTGGCCCGATAAACTGGAAGACTGGCAGATCCTTGGGGCCAACTATGCCATGTATCCTCCCAAGGCAAAACCTTACAAACCACTGGGCGAATGGAACAATGCCGTATTGATCGTGAAAGGCAACCATGTGACCCAGCTGCTAAACGGCAAAGTGGTGGTTGAATATGACAAGTATTCGGATGAATGGAAGAAGCTGCGCGCCAGCGGCAAATGGGCCGATTATCCCGATTACGGCAAATACGATGAAGGCCACATCTCCCTTCAAAATCATGGCACCAAGGTCTGGTACAGGAATGTAAAAATCAAAGAACTATAACCATTTAACCATCCAACCATCCAACCATCCAACCATCCAACCATCCAACCATTTAACCATCCAACCATTTAACCATCCAACCATCCAACCATCCAACCATTTAACCATCCAACCATTTAACCATCCAACCATTTAACCATCCAACCATTTAACCATCCAACCATAAAACTTATAAACCATGTCTGAACTTACCAATTCAAGGCGCGAATTTTTAAAGAAAGGGGCTTTAGCCACGGCAGCCATTTCAATTGTTCCCAGTATGACCGTTAGTGGGCTTGGACATCGCGCCCCGAGTGATAAATTAAATATAGTTGGCGTCGGTATTGGAGGCAAAGGCCATCCAAACCTGGTGGGAATGAATACCGAAAACATCATCGGCTTGTGTGATGTCGATTGGAAGTATGCCGAAACCTGTTTCAAGGATTTTCCCAAAGCCAAACGTTATTGGGACTGGCGCAAGATGTTCGATGAAATGGGCAGTTCATTCGATGGAGTGATGGTCGCCACGGCTGATCATTCCCATGCCATCATTGCCGCAACGGCCTTGTCGATGGGCAAGCATGTGTACTGCCAAAAGCCATTGACACATTCAGTATATGAATCCCGCTTGCTCACCAAGCTGGCTGCCAAGCACAAAGTGGCCACCCAGATGGGCAACCAGGGTAATTCAGGTGACGGTGTACGCCAGGTGTGTGAATGGATCTGGAATGGCGAGATCGGGGAAATCAAGGAAGTCCATGCCTGGACCGACCGCCCCATTTGGCCACAAGGCTTGCAAAGGCCAACGGTGAAAATGACCCCTCCCGGGACACTGAACTGGGACCTTTTCATTGGCTCTGCCCCCATGCGTCCCTACAATGATATCTATACACCCTGGAACTGGAGAGGTTGGTGGGATTTTGGAACTGGCGCCTTTGGCGACATGGCCTGCCATGTGCTCGATCCTGTTTACCAGTCGCTCAAGTTAGGTTATCCTGAAAAGGTGAGTGGAAGTTCCACCCAGGTAAATACCGAAAGCGCTCCCCAGGCTGAGACGGTCGAATTTGATTTTCCAGCCCGTGAGGCGGTGAAGAATCAGAAGATGCCCGCTGTCAAAGTCTATTGGTACGATGGAGGAATCCTTCCCCGTCGTCCTGATCTGTTGCCCGAAGGTGAAAACCTGATGGCTGACGGACTGGGCGGGCTGATCTTTGTCGGTTCAAAAGATACCATGATCACCGGCTGCGGTGGTTTTAATGCACGTCTGCTTTCAGGCAGGGTTCCCAAGGTGACTCCATACCTTCGCAGGGTTCCCGGAGCAATTGGCTATGTGGATGGACCCCACGAACAAGACTGGATCAGGGCCTGCAAAGAATCGCCCGCGAACAGGATTGAGGGAACTTCCCATTTTGGGTACTCCGGCCCGTTCAACGAAATGGTCTTGCTCGGTGTACTGGCCATCCGCCTGCAAGGTTTGAACAAGACCCTGAAATGGGATGCGCCCAATATGCGCTTTACCAATATTTCGCCCACCGAAGAACTGAAAATCGTGACCGCTGATGAATTTAAAGTGATTGACGGGCATCCTCATTTTAATACCCAGTATGCCAGCTTCAATGCCCTTGAAGCAGCCAACGGTTATATCAAGCATACTTACCGTGAAGGATGGAAGCTTCCGGCGATGCCTTAAACTGAAATATCCCCCTGAGACACTGTAATGAAAATCGGATGTCTCAGGGGGTTTAAAATAAATCCTAAGGTCATGGAAAAGAGAATCAAGTCAACTATTACAGGTTTCACTACAGCTGTCTTTTTAATGGTAGGTATCCTGACAGGATTGCCTGTTCAGGCCCTCACGCCCATTCACCTTACATCGCCTGACGGACAACTTGTTTTCTCCTTTCAGCAGCAGAAGGATGTTTTATCTTATTCGGTCAATTACAAAGGAAAATCTTTAATTGGGCAGTCCCCTTTAAGCCTCCAGTTTAAGGACAGCGGAGAATTTAGCAGCAAGGTCACTGTTCAAAAACCCCTCTTTCAGAAAATAGATGAAACCTATGAACTGGTCGTTGGAAAGACCAGCAAGGCAAGGGATTTTTGCAACCAGGTGACTATTCCAGTGCTGGGAAATGATGACTTGCACAGGCAGGTCAACCTGGTGGTAAGGGCCTATAATGACGGCCTTGCCTTCAGGTATGTATTTCCCCAGCAGGACAATTGGAAGTCTTTCATCTTGACCGGTGAATTCACTACATTTAATATTGCAGGAAATCCCCAGGTGCTAGCCCTCTTACTTCCCAATTATACGACTTCACACGAGGGCCTTTATACCAGCTCGTCTTTGGAGGAACTCAGGGAAGATACCTTGATGGACATGCCTGCCTTGTTTTACTGTCAGGGGGTGTACATGGCCATTACAGAAGCCGCGCTGGACGATTATGCCGGCATGTACCTCACCAAACACAAGGGTAGCCTTGTCAGCCGCTTATCACCCCTTCCGGGACAGGCTGAAATAAAGGTAAAAGCTTCAACCCCTCATAAAAGTCCATGGCGGGTCATGCTGATCAGCGATCAGGTAGGAAGCTTGCTGGAGTCCAACATCATTACCAGTCTCAATGAGCCTTGTAAAATAAAAGATACATCCTGGATCAAGCCCGGTAAGGCCACCTGGCCCTGGTGGAACGGCACGGTGGTAGCAGATTCGACGGTTCTGAAGGGCAATAATTTTGAAACCAATAAATATTACATCGACTTCTGTGCCCGAAACGGCATTGAGTATCATTCGGTGGTCGAATATGGGGGCCATGAATGGTATGTCAACAATGGTTCTGGCTATCAGCCCGGTATCGAATTCGATGTTACCCGCACAGTTGAAGGGCTTGATATGCAACGGGTGTGTGATTATGGCCGCTCAAAAGGAGTGGGAATCCGCCTGTGGGTCCATTGGGCTGCCCTGTACCCAAAGCTCGAGGCCGCATTTACCCTTTATCAGAAATGGGGCATTGCCGGTCTGATGGTTGATTTCATGGACCGAGATGACCAGGAAATGGTCAACATCCAAAATGAAATCCTGCAAAGGGCAGCGGCCCATCATTTGCACATCCAGTTTCATGGCGCCTACAAGCCTACCGGGATGCACCGCACCTATCCCAACGAATTTACCCGGGAAGGAACTTTAAATTATGAAGTCAATAAATGGGAGAAAAAAGTAACTCCCGACCATGACCTGAACATCGTCTTTACACGCTTGCTTGCCGGGGCGACCGATTACCACCTGGGAGGTTTCAGGGCAGTGAGCGAAGACAACTTTGTGGCCCGCAACGATCATCCCCTGTGTATGGGTACCCGCTGTCACATGTTGGCCATGTATGTCGTACTGGAAAGTTACCTCACAATGGTCTGTGATTATCCCGAAGCCTATGAAGGGCAACCCGGATTTGAGTTTATCTGCAAGGTACCAACCACCTGGGATGAAACCAAGGTACTCAGTGCTGATGTTTCTGAGCAGATCACCATCGCCCGCCGAAAAGGAAACGATTGGCTCGTTGGTTCGCTCACCAACCATCAGTCCCGCCAGGTGACAGTGTCATTTGATTTCCTTCCAAAGGGAAAATATACGGCAGTGATATACACCGATAGTCCTGAAACTGAAGCCAATCCAAATCTGCTGGAAAGACAGCTCAAGGAAGTCACTGCTGCTGATCAGATAAGCCTCCGGCTTGCAGGTGGAGGCGGGCAGGTCATGCTGCTGCGCAAGATCGATGAAAATACAGGCGAACCGTAAGTCCTGTTTCTGACCAATTCGTTCAACCAACCAAAACTCCTTTTTGCATTTCTTTCTCAAAGCCTCGAGTCCTTGAGGCTGGCCTTACCTGATCAATTGACCAGGCATCTTTTCTACTGAACTCTCAAAATTCATCCTGAAAGCGTTGGGCGATAATCCAGTATGGTTCTCCCATTGGTTGGAGTGTTGCTTGTGTGTTGCTTTAGAGTTGCATGTGTGCTTATGAACACAGCACCTACACACATGCAACACACATGCAACACACAAGCAACACACAAGCCAATGTTGGAACATCGCCCGGACAAGGTCCGCTGATCAGGAAATCTGGACGAGCATAGGTCGTTCAAACAGAAAAATATTGATCGTGAAATTTATTTTCAAACTTTTCATTGTTAAGTTGTCACAAAAAAACATAAGTTTAGTCTCATACATAAAAAAACCTTTTGGACCACTTTGATAAGATATACAAGGACAACTATCGGCTCATTTTCAATGTGGTCCAAAAGATGGTTCCCGACCGGGAGGATGCTTCCGATCTGGTTCAGGAAGTGTTTATCAATCTGTATCAAAACCTTGAAAAAGAGGCGGTCATTGAATATCCCCGCAGTTGGTTGTATAAAGTGACGGTCAACAAGTGCATCGATTTTACCAGGAAGCAGCACAAGCATGAAAAGATTGAACTGTTCAGTCAGTTGAAAGAGGAGGACAATTCATTGGAGATCAACGAAAAACAAACCATCATCAGGCTTGCGCTGAGCAAATTGAAGAAAGATGAAAGCGTTCTGGCCATCCTTTACAGTGAAGGATTATCGTACAAGGAGATTGCTGAAATAAGCGGCATCCGGTTTTCTTCGGTGGGCAAGACACTTTCAAGAGCATTAACAAAATTGGGAATTGAACTTAAAAAATTGAAGTATGAATTGTATTGAGAAGCAACTTTTGCAAAAATACATAGACGATGAATGCACGGAAAATGAAAGGACCCTTGCAACACAGCACCTTTCTGATTGCCCCAAATGCACACAGCAATATGCTGAAATGAAAAAACTTTCAGATGTAATCAAACGGGCGATCAATACTTTGAATATTGAAAACATTGAAATTCCTGTGTTTAAAAATAAGAATACGACCGCTCCAAAGAGAAATATTAAACTCATCATATACAGCCTGTCGGCTGCCTGCATTCTATTATTTGTTCTGTTTTTTGTCGACAAGAAAATTGAATCTCCTCAAGAGGAAATGACCATTGTGCAAAGTATTCCGATGGAAGTGGATGCCAATCGCCCGGCCAGCGAACAGGAATTTGTCATCGAAGTGTATGATGGCAACGGGCAACGCTCGGAGTATTTTGTCGAGTAATTCACAACGTAAAAAAATCAACAACATGAAACGAGCCATGAGAAAGTTTTCTCACACAGAGAATGTTTATTGGCGAGTTCCATCTGACAATTAAAAAACAAATTATAAACAGATGAAAAAGCTACTAATAGTTTTCGCTATAGCCTTATGCACCTTGACTGGCTCAGCTCAGAAGCTGGTCGATATTTATAAAAAAGGAACCGTAAGGCTGGTTCCCGACAAGGAATATGGGCCAGGAAAAGATTTCAGGTTTGAGAATTATAATGACACCATTTACGCCAGGCAGATGGGTAAACGGAAAAATATCATCCTGATGCCTGATGGGTCAGCTGTTGTGGGCCATGTCGACCAAGCCATTTATACTTTGTTTTCTCCTGAAGGAAGGTTAGTGGGGGGATTGGGTATAAAAAGCAGCAAAGGGGTAGCTTATAAGAAGGTCAACCAGATAGCAGGCATTGTAAATAACAATACTTTTTATACCCAGCTGGATAATATGGGCAACATGGTTTGTTTTGATTTTAAGGGAAACTATGTCAAGACCTTGAAATTGAATTATATGACTCGTCAGATGATTACTTTGCCCAACAACCGCATTGCCGTTGTGGGATGGGTTATCTGGAAAGAGAAATTTCGTGAATTTGTCTCTATTGTCAATTATGATACCAATGAAGAAAAGATTGTTTGGGAACATTTCACTGATAGATGTGATCCTGATAAACAATGTAAATTATTCAATTACACCTACACTTTTGAAAAGCAGGGCATGATATCAATTAATACCATGCCCTACGTCTCCACATTGGGAATGAGTGCTCCTCCTATTATTGCCACTACCGGCAATCAACTGGTGGTAGTCATTCCTGATACTGGTGAAATCAATTTGTTTGACCTTAATGGGAATAAACTGGGAAAGGAAAAAGTAAGCTGGGCCAACAATTTTATTTCTGTGGAAGAACAGAAAGAAATTCAACGAAAAGCCATCGAAAAGTATAAAAACTTTCAGGATCCCATGTTTGCCAGCTGGGCTTCAAATGATGAAAAAGTGTTGGCATTGAATACTGTGGTCAAAAACATGGAACAGGATTTGGAAAAGATAACTGATCCTATTCCAATTCCAGCCATTTCAACCGTTATCAAGGATTCGGATGGCAATCTTCTTTTCTTTGAATATCCCAAAGAAGAGAATGCCAATAAGTTTCATGTGTGGGTCTTGCAAAACGGAGGTGAGTTTATATGTCAAAGTAGTTTTGTATGTGATGAATATGACCTGAAGATCAACCCTTCCAAAATGGTCTTTTACAATGGAATGATTTATGGGCTGCCGGACTTAAAAAATGAGAAAGGAGTCCCGGTAAGGCTTGTCCGGTTTAAATTGGAATAGAAATTCGAAAGAGACAGTTTGAAAGGGCTGTCTCTTTTTTATTGGGAGATTATTTGTTTTCATATCCAAGAAGGAAGGTAAAAAGGAGGATGAATTTTTCTTCTACACCATTGTGATGATCCCTCTAGAGCTTGTTTCGATTGCAACGCCGTTCGTGCCGTCAATTATTAATCTTTGATGGCTCCTTTGTGCAGTTGGCTGATAGGGAAAATCAAATCCCAGTTTTGGCCCCAGACAAGGTTTCCGCCTTCAATTTTGAATTGTTTAAATAGTTCGGTGTCCTTGTATTTATTATGTTGGGGGTGCGGGTGTTTTTCAAGAAAATCACCAAAGTCAATTGTTTTAAATGTTTTGTCTGAAAACCAGATTTCAACCTTATAACCGTCAATATATATTGCATTGGTAACCTGAACAGGTTTTAATTTCATGGATACAAAATTAATAATTTAAAGTTATTCTTTTTAATCAGAATTTAAATGATTGAAATATTAGTAGCCAATGTATTAGTTTTTATCATTTTAATCTCCGAATTTTGAGTAGGCAAAATTGCATAAGCTTCAAAGGTGAAATATAATTCCATGAATGAAACCCATGACTTCTAAAGAACGATTTGATTTGACCGTCAATCACAGGCAACCCGACAGGATGGTGGTTGATTTTGGGTCCACTTCCGTAACTGGCATCCATGTTCAGTCGGTTGAAAACCTTCGGAAATATTATGGACTGAAGAACATTGCTGTTCGGGTGACCGATCCATACCAGATGCTGGGTGAAGTGGATGCTGAACTAATTGGGATTATGGGCATTGACGTGGTAGCTGCCAAGGGTCGAAAGACCTCCTTTGGCTTCTACAACCAGGAACCGCTGAAAGAATATACCACTCCATGGGGCCAGAAAGTACTGGTTCCTGAAGGTTTTCGTACCACCAAGGATGACAAGGAGGATGTGTTGATTTACCCAGAGGGCGATACTTCGGCTGCACCTTCGGGACGCATGCCCAAAAATGGTTACTTTTTCGATGCCATTATTCGTCAGCAAGCCTTTGAGGAGGACCAGCTTGATCCCCAGGATAACCTGGAGGAATATGGACTGGTATCAGACAGCGACCTGGCCTACTGGAAAGAAACCACCCAAAAGGCGCGGGCTACGGGCAAGGCAGTGATTGCCGGATTGGGAGGTACGGCCCTGGGCGATATAGCCCATATCCCGGGCATCAAATTAAAAAAGCCCAAAGGCATCCGCGACATCACCGAATGGTATATGAGCATCCTGATGCGCCCTGAGTATATCAGGACCATCTTTGAAAGGCAGACTGAAATTGCACTTGAGAATTTTACCCGCCTGCACCAGGCGATCGGGGACAACATAGATGCCGTTTACATCTGTGGAACTGATTTTGGCACACAGGATTCCACCTTCTGCGCCCCTGAACAGTTCGATGACTTGTGGCTGCCCTACTATCAGCAAATCAATGGCTGGGTGCATGCCCATACCAACTGGAAAACCTTTAAACACTCTTGCGGGGCCGTTGAACCCTTCATGTCGCGCTTCATAGCCGCCGGATTTGATATTATCAACCCCGTTCAGGTGAGTGCCAAAGGAATGGACCCGGTGCTTCTGAAAAAGAACTATGGAAAGGACCTTGTCTTTTGGGGGGGAGGCATCGATACACAAAAGACGCTGCCCTATTCATCTCCTGAAAAAGTAAGGGAAGAAGTGCTTCGGCTGTGTACTATTTTTGCCAGGGATGGCGGATTTGTATTCAATACGGTTCATAACATCCAGGCCAATGTGCCGGTTGAAAACATCGTGGCCATGCTGGATGCTATCCGTGAATTCAACGGCTCATCCTCCTGAACGTCCTCCTGAACGTCCTCCTGAACTTGTTTCAGGATCTCCCATTTAACCATTTAACCATTTAACCATCTAACCATTCAACCATTCAACCATCTAACCATCTAACCATTCAACCATCTAACCATTCAACCATCTAACCATTCAACCCTTTAACCAATGCTTCAAAAAAGTTTAGCCAACAAAAACATAGTCATCATTGGTGGAACCACCGGTCTTGGCCTATCTGCCGCCAAAGCTTTTATTGAAAGCGGTGCCCAGGTGGTGGTGGTGGGCAGGCATGCAGAAAGCGCTGAGGAAGCAAAACAGCTGCTGGGTAACAAGGCTGAAGTCCTGGTAGGGGATGCCATTCAACCCTCAACAGCCATTCAGGCCATCGAGCAGTGTATCAGTCATTTTGGAAGCTTCAACGGGCTATACCACGTAGCCGGGGGCAGCGGACGGAGGATGGGAGATGGCCCTTTGCATGAGCTGACTCTTGAAGGCTGGAACAAAACCCTGGAATTAAATCTCACCTCCCTGATGTTATCCAACAAGGCGGCTATCAGGCAATTCTTACTGCAGGAAACCGGAGGCACCCTGCTCAACATGAGCTCAGTCCTTGGATTTTCACCCTCGCCCTACTATTTTGCCACCCATGCCTATGCGGCTGCCAAATCGGCCGTGATCGGCTTTGCCAAATCCATTGCCTCCTACTATGCCCAAAATAATATCAGGGTCAATGTCATCGCCCCTTCATTGGTAGAAACACCCATGGCCAAACGGGCTTCTGAAGATGAAGCGATTCTGTCGTTCATCAGGACCAAGCAGCCACTGGATGGTGGCAGAATTGGTCATCCCTCTGACCTGGATGGACTTGCAGTTTATTTTATGAGTGATCAGTCCCGTTTTACAACAGGCCAGGTCATTGCCGTCGATGGTGGCTGGACCATCAGTGAAGGCCAATTTTAGAAGAAGAAGTGTCTAAAGTGAACTAAAGTGTCTAGAGTGAACTAAAGTATTTAAAGTGTCTAAAGTATTTAGAGTGAACTAAAGTACTTAAAGTGAACTGAAATCTGGAGAATATTATGTACCTTAGTCACTTTAAATACTTTAGTTCACTTTAGGCACTTTAGTTCACTCTAGTTCACTTTAGACACTTTAAATACTTTAGTTCACTTATCACTTAAACCCACAATATGACTGACATCGCAATAGGAATTGATTTGGGAGGTACAAGAATTAAGGCAGTGGCCATTGATAAATTGGGAAACCTGCTGCACACGCATTACCAGCCCACCAATGATGGGGATGATTCGATCTGGAAAACGGCCGTAGCAACAGCCGTGCAGGAAATTCAACAACAGCTTCAACGCGTCAATGTTCCTGTGGGTATTTCAGCACCGGGATTGCCCAACGTGGTTAACTCGGCCATTGCTTTTATGCCCGGGCGCTTGCAAGGCCTTGAAAACTTTATCTGGTCTGATTTTCTGGAAACCAGGACTTTTGTATTGAATGATGCCATCTCGGCCATGATGGCCGAAGCACGCTTTGGGGCGGCCAGGAACAAAAGAAACGTCGTCATGCTGACTTTGGGCACCGGTGTGGGTGGTGCCATCCTGATTGAAGGCAAACCCTACCAGGGCTCCTTTAACAAGGCAGGACATATCGGGCACATGGTCATTGACAGTGAGGGGGAACCCGATGTGATTGGTATGCCTGGAAGCCTTGAGGATGCCATCGGGAATTGCACCATTGAGAAAAGAACCCTGGGAAGGTTCAAATCTACCCACGAATTGCTGGAGGCCTACAGACATGGAGACAGCTTTGCCGCGGAAGTATGGTTTACCTCTATCCGGAAATTGGCCATCGCCCTGGCTACACTGACCAACATCCTTTCGCCTGAGATGATCATTCTCGGTGGAGGTATTACAGAAGCGGGACAAAACCTTTTTGACCCACTGGAAGAATACATGGTCCAATATGAATGGCGCACCGGCGGAAATCAAACCAAGATTGTAAAAGCCCAATATGGTGACCTCGCAGGAGCTGTCGGGGCTGCCTGTTTTGCAAGGGAACAGATTCTGTAAGGGTAAAAGTTCCAGGTTCCAAATTTCAAGTTCCAGGTTGCGTGCCGATCTGGATGCAATTTCACCCCGAGTCCTCGGTGAAAGTTCAAGAATGGGTTGATTTCAATCGGCACGCAACCTGGAACTTGAAATTTGGAACCTGGAACTTGAAATTTGGAACTTTAAACTTTAAACTCTTCGCTATGAACATCACTGAAGCCTATTTGCAGAAATGCAACGAAATAATGGAAAGTGTAAAGGCCCAGCAAGCACAGATCAGGCAGGCGGCCCAGCTATTTGCCCAAACAATCCTCGCAGGCAGAATGGTGCATGTTTTTGGCAGCGGTCACAGCCGCATCCTGGTGGAAGAAATGTGGCCGCGCTATGGCTCATTCCCCGGATTCAACCCTATCGTTGAACTCTCCCTTACTTTTCACAACCTGGTGGTAGGAGCCAATGGGCAACGGCAGGCCATGTTCCTTGAAAACGTAAGTGGACTGGCCGATCGTATATTACGCAATTTCGATCTGAGTGAAACAGACACTGCCCTGATCATTTCCTCAAGTGGGTGCAATGTAGTACCCATAGAAATTGCAGAGCTGTTCCAGCAGAAAAGGATTAAAGTAGTTTCCATTATTACCAAAGAACATTCAGAAAAATCAAGCAGCAAGCGCAGAGATGGGAAGAAGCTCTCTGACTTTTCCGATTTGATATTGGATACCGGGGCGCCCGTAGGCGATGCCATGGTTTACGTGCCGGGCTTGGATACCCCCGTGGCGCCTGGATCAACTGTTGGCGGCACCTTGCTGATCAACTGCATCAAGGCTGAATTGGCCGCCCTGTTAACGGCGGCAGGCCAGCCTCCCAGGGTTTTAAGCAGTGCGGTGGTAGTAGGAGAGGAGAGGGCAGTCTCCTTGTTTGAAAGTGCTTACGATGAACATGCACATCGGCTTGCAAAATTATTTGAAAATGTAGGGAATTCACCCATCAAATAGGTAACTTTAAGCTTATTACAATAAGAGTATGCCATACATTTTTAATCATAAGGAGATTCCCGTACTTGCCCAGACGGATGTGCTTGTAATTGGCGCCGGATCTGCAGGTTGTATGGCTGCTTTGGCTGCTGCCCGGCAAGATCGGTATTCGGTGATGCTCGTTGAAAGATATGGCTTTCCCGGAGGGACTTCCACCCAAATGCTCGATACTTTTTATGGTTTTTTTACCCCCGGTATAAGGCCCCTGAAAATAGTGGGCGGCTTGCCCGATAAGGTGGTAAACGAACTGGACAAGACCAATGATATTTTTCTACGGCCCAATACTTACGGCGCCGGGACGGGTGTCAACTACAACCCCGAGCGCCTGAAGCTGGTGTGGGACAAGCTGATTACCGAAGCCGGGATCAATTATTTACTGCATACCTCCCTGGTCGATGTGGTCAATGAAGAAAATGAACGAATTACCTGTGTCTTGTGGAATAAATCAGGCTTTTACCGGATCAAAACCCGCAGGGTGATTGATGCCAGCGGAGATGCAGACTTTTGCGCCCTGGCAGGCTATTCGTTTGAATTGGCAGGAGCAAAGGAACCGGCACAAAGCATGACCGCCACTTTCCGGATGTGCAATGTCGATCTGCCTAAATTTGAAAAGGCAGGGGGCCATAAAATGTTGAAGGAAAGAATGGCCGATGCCTATGAAAACAAAACCTATTTGTTGCCCAGAAAAGAAGGTTCAGCCCACGAAATGTGCCAGCCAGGATGTATTTCAACGGTGGCGGTGAAAGTTTCAAACCTGAATGCCTTAGAGGCTGACCAACTTAGCCTGGCCGAAATCGAAGGAAGGAAGCAGGCCTTTGAATACGAAAACTTCTTCCGTGACCGGATTACCGGCTTTGATGATTCAAAGATCATTGGATTGTCGCACCAGATTGGGGTTCGTGAGACCCGCCGGGTATATGGCCTGCACAGGCTTACCAAAGAAGAATGCCTGGCTGGTGAGATCCCCGATACGTCCGTTTTGCTGTGTGGCGCTCCCATTGAAGATCACCGACGTGGCCGTGACGGCCAGGATGAAACGTATTGGGAATATATTCCTGACTCGGGAATTTATGGTGTGCCTTACGGAACGATTGTCCCGGCTTCAGGTCAGATGACCTGGGTGGTAGGCCGTTGTTTTTCAGCCACCCATGACGCCCATGCCTCGTGTCGTTCGATGGCTCAGACCATGAGCATGGGGCAGGCGGCCGGCCTTGCGGTAATTCAATCGTTGAATAGGGGCTGTGATGCAAAAGAGGTGGATGTGAGCCTGCTGCGCGACCAACTGGTGGCCCTTGGACAGATTCTGGAAATCCCGGCTTCAATGGCCGACACTTCCAGGACGGGATGGAAGAACAACCTGCTTAGAAATAAAACCAATTAATTGTTCCTAGCCATGCCATTTGTAAGAACAGTGTTGGGTGATATCGAACCTTCCCAAATGGGATTGACCTATTCACATGAACACATCATCATTGAGGAGAGCTTTCCAACGGTTTCAAATCCGCTCTTTATCCTCAACGATGTGGATAAGGTGAGCGATGAACTCATCCAGCTTTACAATCTGGGTGGCCGCACGGTGGTGGATACCATGCCTGCCAATTGTGGGCGGAACGTGGAAAAGCTGGCCGAAGTGTCACGCAGATCAAGGGTCCACATCATTGCACCCACGGGAATGCATCTCGAAATGTATTACCTGCCCAATCACTGGAGGTATTCCTATACAGCGGACCAGCTGACCCGCCTTTTTATCGACGACATTTCGCTGGGCATCGACAGTAATGATTACGGTGGACCCATTGTTGAACGCAGCCCCTACAAGGCCGGCATGATCAAACTGGCTACTGCTGATGATAGGATTACTGACCACCAGCAAAAGATATTTGAAGCCGTGGTCAATGCCCATCTTCAAACCGGGGCTCCCATCCTTACCCATACCAATGGCGGAAAACTGGCCATGGAACAGGTGGAGTTATTTTCGAAATTAGGTGCCCACCTTGACCATGTGGTGATCTCGCATGTCGACAAGCACAAGGACCTTGCCTTTCACCACGACCTGATGCAAACGGGCATCCATGTGGAGTATGACAGCCATTTTCGATGGAAAGCATCCGATGAGAACTGGACCCTCACCTTGCTTGAGAAACTTTTGCCCCAGTATCCCGACCAGATTGTTGTAGGCATGGACATGGCCAAAAACTCTTACTGGAAATCGTATGGCGGAACTCCCGGACTGACTTATTTGCTCACCCAATTCAAACAAGAACTTGAAGCCAGGGGAATCGATCCTTATTTTGAAAATCTCTTTTTCACCAACCCCCAAAAGCTATACTCGTTTTTCCAACCATTTGGAAAGTGAACTTTTTTAACATTCAGTAAACGATGGATTGGAGAATGTCCATTCTCCCTTTGGAAGAACTGTTCTTATCATTTTCAAAACCCTTCTATTTAATTTCAAATAATTATTAAAATTAGTAATTTAGGCAGTTCATTTTGATGTATGATAAAATAAATTTATCAAACCTGATCATTGGTTCACTGTCGTTTAGAATAGGCAGCTGAATCATTGGCAGGTATATGAGCAAAGGAAGGAATTTCAACTTAGAATTCAATTTTTTATGACTGTCCACACTAAATCAACAGAAGAACTGACCGCCGAAATTAAGTTACTTCAACAAGAACTTCATTCTTTGAAAATTTTGTACAATTCCGCTACCAGAGAAAGTAAGCAAAATGAAAAGGATCTAACAACTGAAGAAGAAGCTTTCAGATACAACAATTCGAGATTTGAATTGGCTGTAGATGCAATTGATATGGCCTGGTGGGATATGGATGTCATCTCGGGGAATGTCATCTTTCATAAGCGTAAAGTTGAAATGCTCGGTTTTCAGCCTGATGAATTTCATCATTACACCGATTTTACCAGGTTAGTTCATCCCGATGATTATGAATCGGCCATGAATGCCATGCGCAATCATCTCAAGGGGCTGGCCCCTAACTATGAAATTGAATATCGCATCAGAACCTTTTCCGGTGAATACAAGTGGACGTATGATCTTGGGACTGTTGTAAAAAGAGATTCAAAAGGGATGCCCCTAAAGGTCATTGGATTCGTGATGGACATTACCAAACGCAAGTTGATGGAACTTGAAATCAAAAATAAAAATGCAGAACTTCTGAAAATCAATGCAGAAAAAGATAAGTTCTTTTCAATCATTGCCCACGATCTCCGGGGGCCCTTGGGCGGATTACTGGAGATTACAAAATTGATGTCCAATGAATCGCTCAATCTGACTGAAGACCAAAAGAATGAACTGTTTACGGTCATGAGCAGCTCAGCAAGCAATAGTTTTAACTTATTGGAAAACCTGCTTGAATGGTCAGGGATGCTGCGTGGCCAAATACCTTTTAACCCGCAAACAATTCAATTGCTTGATCTGGTCAATGGTTGTATGAAGATGTTTGCAGATTCAGCACACAGAAAAGAAATTGGCTTGAATACGGAGATCCCGGTTGAAATAAAAGTAAAGGCGGATGCTCATATGCTTCAAACCGTTATCCGAAACCTGGTTTCCAATGCCATCAAGTTTACCCGGCAAGGAGGGCAGGTATCCATTTCAGCCAGGCTTGATGAAAATAAGGCTGTTATGGTTTCGGTCAAGGATTCTGGAATCGGCTTGACCAGTGAACTTCGCAATAATCTTTTCCGTCTTGACATCAATACAAAGCGCCCCGGTACCAATGGCGAGCCAAGTACAGGCCTGGGACTGCAGCTCTGTAAAGAATTTATTGAAAAACATGGTGGAGAAATTTGGGTAGAAAGCGTTATCGATCAGGGATCAGTCTTTCATTTTACGATACCCTCGGGTGCCATCCAGGCCAATTAAATGGAATACCTTCTGCCTTTTCAAATGAACTTCATGTTCATTGAAAGAATTGAATCAATCCAAGGGGAACTTACCTGTAATCTGCTGAAAGCATCGCATGAAATACATATCAAAGCAAGATAATCGCTTCCGCTCTTTCAGAAATTGACTAAAGTGAACAGACAACTGCTTTAAATCATTAGAATTCATCAAAATAGTGATATTTTATGAGGATCATAATGAAAGAATATTAATTTTGCTAAGCTATATTTGGTTTGGGCAAATGCTAAAACCGATTGCAGATTCTTTTTCCTGTTCCAGTCATTTAATTATATCATAACGCTCCAATTATGATTGACCAAAATAAGACCAAAGCACAGCTTGTAAGGGAATTACAGGAATTACGACTGGAAAATAGTTTGCAGAAAGGAATTTATGACCATGCGATCTCCAGTGGCAAGCAGGCAGAAGCCTCGTTACAGCTCAGTGAAGAACGATTCAGGAGTATTTTCAACAATCTTCAGGATGCCTTCTTCCAAGCCGATATGGCGGGCAATTTAACCCTGGTGAGTCCATCAGCAGTGTGCATGTATGGTTTCGATTCGGTGGATGAAATGATCGGCCGGTCGGCAACCAACCTGTATGCCGATGAGCAGTCAAGGTTTCAACTCTTACAGGAATTAAAAACCAACGGAAGTCTCCAGGATTTTGTCGTCCAGGGAAAAAAGAAAGATGGATCCCTCTTTTGGGTCTCCATGAACGCTCAATTTAGGGTCCACAACGGTCAGCTGGTAGGTACTGAAGGCATTGTACGCGATATCTCGGAGCGTAAAATGGCAGCAGAGAAAGTCAAAGAGAGCGAGGAGCGACTGCAAGATATATTTAACAACCTTCAGGATGGCTATTTTGAAGTTGATTTAAATGGAATCTTTACCACATTAAGTCCATCAGCAATTCGGTTGTATGACATAAATGCTACGGAGGAACTCAAAGAATTTTCTACTAGCAATATTTATGCAGATCCCCGGGACAGGGAGGAGCTTTTGTCCTTATTGGCCGCCCGGCAACGTGTAGAGGATTTTGTATGCCAGGGAAAGCGAAAAGATCAATCTACTTTTTGGGTGTCCATCAGTGCCCAGTACAAATACAACACCAAGGCTCAGCCCATTGGGGTCGTTGGGATTGTGCGTGACATTAGCAAGCGTCATCAGGCTGAAGTCTCCCTGGTTGAAAGTGAGGCCCGCTTTCGGGAAGTATTGGAAAATTCGATGGATGCATCCTATAAACGGAACCTGGTATCCAACGTCTATGATTACCTGAGCCCAGTGTTTTATCACATTGCGGGCTATACGCAGGAAGAAATGAATAACCTATCCATGGAGGCCGTTTTGGAAATGCTGCATCCCGATGATTTGTCCCGGATCAACAGCGTCATTGTGGAGGCTCTGGCAAGTCCTCCCGGCCTGGCCTTTCAGTTTGAATACCGCTTCAAACATAAAACCGATGGCCAGTATCGCTGGCTGAATGATAAATTCACCGTCATGCGCAATGATCAGGGCCTGCCATTGGCCCTGATTGGAAGCGTGAGCGATATCACCGAAAGTAAACGGGCCGAAGTGGCCCTGAGCGAGAGTGAAGCCCGTTTCAAAACAATCTTTATGGAGGCCCCCATTGGAATTG
Source organism: Prolixibacteraceae bacterium (assembly GCA_036504555.1). Lineage (GTDB taxonomy): Bacteria > Bacteroidota > Bacteroidia > Bacteroidales > Prolixibacteraceae > Aquipluma. Next base: position 32,771 of record DASXUZ010000178.1, read on the forward strand.
TGGTAACTGATTCGATTTTGGGAGAGCTGAGACAAGTCAATGCTCGTTTTGCAGAAATTGTTGGCCGATCCATTGAAGAGTTGACTGGCATTCAATGGATGGCAATCACCCACCCGGATGACATACAACCCAACCAGGCAAAGATGCAGGGCCTGCTTTCGGGCAAGTGCTCCAGCTTTGACATGCAGAAGCGTTACCTGAAGCCCGATGGTACAGTTGTTTGGGTCAAAATGACCATCATTCCCTTGAATATCTATCCGAATAATCATCCACACAACTTGTGTATGATTGAAGATATTACCGATAAAATACAAAATGAATTGGAGCTCATTGTATCCAGGCAGAAAGTCGAACAAAGTGAATACCGCTTGAAACTTGCAACGGCTTCAGCAGGCCTGGGTATTTGGGATTGGGACGTCCTTAGCAATGAGCAGGTGTGGGATGACAAAATGTTCGAATTCTATGGAATCGATCAGAATACCTTCGCCCAGATTGAAGACCCCTGGGCCCATGGCATGCATCCAGAGGATCAGCAAAGGGCCATCGATGAATGCAATGCCGCGCTGAGAGGAGAAGCCGATTACAACACCTCTTTCAGGGTGCTGCAACCCGATGGAACAGTCCTGCATATAAAGGCCGATGGTTCTGTGATCAGGGATTCTGAAGGGAGGCCCTTGCGCATGATAGGAATTAACCGTGATATAACCGAGGCCAGGCTGGCCGAAGAACAGCTCATTCGGGCCAAAGAACAGGCTGAAGAAAGCGACCGCCTGAAATCGGCTTTTCTGGCCAATATGAGTCATGAAATCCGAACACCCATCAATAGCATTGTCGGATTCTCTGAATTGCTCAATGACCCTGAGTTTGGCCAGGAGCAAAAAGATGAATTCACCAAAATCATTGTTGAAAATGGGAATAACCTGCTGCTACTGATCAATGACCTCATGGACTTATCGATGTTGGAAGCCCGGCAGATGAAAATAAAAAAGACCCCCTTCGAGTTGAGAAAACTACTTTCAGATTTGGAGGATGAATTTAAAATCAAGGCCCGTAGTCTCGGGATCGAATTTCATGTGAATATTCCGCCGGGGGATGAAAATCGGATGATTGTAAATGATTTATATCGTATCCGGCAGATATTTTGTAATTTAATCGGCAATGCCCTCAAGTTTACAAGCAAAGGGGCCATTGAAATAGGATTTTTCCCCATCAACCAGGCCGTCAGTTTCTATGTCAAAGATACTGGTATTGGAATTGCTGCGGAATTTCATCAAGACATTTTTCTGCGCTTTCGCCAGGTGGATGAAACCAAAACCCGCAAATATGGAGGCAATGGCTTAGGATTATCGATTTGTAAAAATATTGTGGAAACAATGGGCGGAGAAATAGACCTTGAAAGTGAACAAGGGAAAGGAAGCCTGTTTGTGTTTACATTGCCAATTCATTGAATTTGAATTTTTTGAATTAAGAAGCCTTGCCATGGGAAGATGGAAAAATGTGGTGAATTTTATTTTTGCCGAAGACGAAGATTTGTTGTTGGAAGACCGCCTGTTTTTAAATGCTGTAATTATTGGAATATTAACAGCCTCCATGGGATCGGCCGTTAATCTGTTGTTGAATTCTTCACTGCCCGCAGTGATTGTCCCACTGTTCTTATCGGCCGTGTTATCAATCCTCTACTATTTTGTCAGGGTAAAGAAAATCATTCAGCCATTGATATTTCCAGCCATTGTCATTTCAATGCTCGGAATTTCACTGATCTGGATTTTTAATGGCGGAATCAATGGTTCCAATGTGATGCTCGGTTTTGTGATATTGATTCTTGGATTGATCTCTGTCCCTGATCATAGAAAGAAGTATGTGCTGATTATTTTTCTTGGATTGTTTGTAAGTGTTTATCTCATCCAATTCTATCGACCCGAATTGATCATTAACTTTTATTCAGAGCAAGACCGCTGGATAGACTCCATTTTTTCACTCCTCTACTCCGCCTACTTCATTTTCCTGGTCATCAAGTTTCTCCATCAAAATTATTCAAAACAAAGATTTAAGTCCATCGAAAGTGATGAGAAATTCCGGTTTCTGACCGAAAATTCCAGTGATACAATCTGGCATGTGGATCAAAACTATTGCTTTGATTATGTCAGTCCTGCAGATGAACGTATGCGGGGGTTTAAAAAAGAAGAAGTGATTGGAGCCAGCCTTTGGAGTCTGCTAAAACCGGAAGGCATCGAATATGCCAGAAAAGGGAATGCAAAACGCATTGAAGATGAACAGCATGGAATCAAATCAGGGACCATTTGTTTTGAACTGGAACTAAAATGTAAAGATGGCAGTTGGATCTGGACGGAAATAAACTCCAGCCCCCATTACGATCACAATGGGCACATGATTGGATTACATGGGGTTACGCGTGATATCACCCTGCGCAAAAAAGCAGCCCAGGAAATCCTGCTTAAAAACGAGGAACTTAATAATCTGGTGGCCACCAAAGACAAATTTTTCTCCATTATCGCCCACGACCTGCGCAGTCCATTTACCAGTTTTTTGGGATTAACCCAGATCATGGCCAATGATTTATCCAACCTGACCATGACGGAAATTCAGGATATCGCCCAATCGATGAGTAAATCGGCCAACAACATTCACCGTTTGTTGGAAAACCTGCTTCAATGGTCGCACATACAGAAGGGTGCCCTTCCATTCCATCCTCAGATGGTTCAACTCAAGGGAATCGTGAATGAAAGCATCAGCATGGTCATGGAATCAGCCAGGAATAAGGAAATTGAAATTACCACCCACATCCCTGAGGGCCTATCCGTTTTTGCTGACAGCCAAATCCTTCAGTCCATCTTTAGAAACCTGGCTTTTAATGCCGTAAAATTTACCCATCAGGGTGGAAAAGTAATGATCTCGGCCTATGAAACCCAGGATAGCCAGGTCGAAATAGCTTTCCAGGATACAGGGATCGGTATGAGCCCCCGGATGCTGGATGATTTATTCCGGATCGATATTAAAAATAACAGAGCAGGCACCGAGGGCGAACCCGGCACCGGACTGGGATTGTTGCTCTGCAAGGAATTTGTCAGAAAACATGGAGGTGATATTTGGGTGAACAGTGAAGTTGGAAAAGGAACCACCTTTTATTTTACAATTCCCTGTTCGGATGTGCCATCCCCGGCCAATCATCCCCTGGTTGAATTACCATTACAGGTTTAACAAATTTCTTAATCGCTTGATCTGTGGTTCAAATCCACCTGATCTTTTATGCCCCAAACGTTGCCAGCTCATAGGTATCTGTAATGTATCTGTAATCTAACTGTAATGTATCTGTATTCCAGGATACAGATACATTACAGTTAGATTACAGATACATTACAGATACCTATGAGCAATGGATGGCTGGTCGATGTTGGTAAAGGGGAAAAAATCACATCCGCCAATGAATAATAACCTGAATTCGAAATAAGAAGTACCAAAATAATAAAGTAACAAAACAAAAAAAGGCTTAAATGAATGACTTCTGTGTCCTATTTTAGAAGCAAAATCCCTAAAATGGAGTGAAATGCTTAGGGACTTAGGTGCTTTGGCACTTAGGGACTTAGGTACTTTGGTGCTCTGTTACTTCTTATTTCGAACTCACTTTAATAGGGGGTTGTTTTGGTATTCAATAAAAAAATAACGATCTTGAGTTTTTCTACGCAAGCTAAATAACTAAACGATGAATAAATTTTTCAGGCAAACGGTCATAGTCCTGTTTTTAATTGGCATGTTGTTTTTTGAAGGATATGGCCAGCAGCCGATGCCCTACCAGGATATTTCCCATTTCAGCAAAGTATTTGGAAAAGAAAAAACTTACCGTTTATACCTGCCCGATCAGTACAAGTCATCGGGTAAAAAATACCCGGTTATTTATTTTTTTCACGGATGGGGAGGACGCTATTTCAAGGATGACAACGCCAAATTGGAATATGCGATGCTGGGCGAGCTGGTCAATAAATACCAGGTGATCCTGGTGATGTGGGATGGCAGCATGGATGAGTCGGATCCCCGGCCCTACAACATTGGCAACCACAAGGAAGTCAAATACAAGGTTCAGATGAAGGACTATTTTCCTGAACTGGTGAGCCTGGTTGATTCAAGCTATAGGACCTTGACAGACCGGGGGCACCGGGGAATTATCGGGTTCAGCATGGGGGGAATCATGTCGTTTTACCTGGCCGGCATGTATCCCGATAAAGTGTCGGCTGCTGTGAACATGGTTGGAAGCACCGAGTTTTTTATCGGACTGCCCGACAACCACACTTTATACCAGGTGAAGTATACCTTTGATAACCTGCGCGATGTGGGGCTTCTTCTGCACAACCGAGAAATGTGTCCCATGAGTGGGCTCAATGATGAAGTCAACGAGGGTGCTTTATGGAGTGAATTGAACAATTACGAATTTCATAAATTGGAAGGCGAACACAAGATTGACAATCCCGGTGAGACAAAAGTGTTTGAATCGGCCATGCGGTTTGTAGTCGACCGGTTTGAAAATCCAACCCCTGTGCAGAAGTCATGGTCACATTATGACCTTTGTCCTGAATTCTCACTCTGGGGATACTCGGTTAAAAGCGATAAAAAGGAAGCGGGCTTTTTGTTTCTCCGGAATGTGGATGCCCATGGCTTTGGATTTTACACCAAAAAATGGTTGCCCGAGGGTCCTGCCCTAAAAGATTGTAAGGCAACTGTTTCAACGGCTCCAATTTATGTGCCGGGTGCTACTTATGAAATCAGCCAATATAGTAAGTTTCAAAATAAGCTTTCCACACTTGAAATGACAGCAGATAGGGATGGCAGGCTTCATTTTGACCTGAGGGGTGATGGCAGCGAAATTGGGATTACCAAGAAAGGACAGCCAGCTGGGTTTGCAACAATCGGTTATCAATTGAATAAACATCTTAAATTTCTAAGAGTCAATGAACAAGACGGGATATCACTAAATATTCTAAACCGTGGCGGATCAACCGGGGCCAAAGGAAATCTTCGGGTAACACTCTCTTGTTCGGATAGTTCAGTGCATATTTCTTCCCCCGTTCAGACCATCAGTTTGCTGGAAAGCGAACAATTATTCAAAACGAAACCTTTCAAAATTTACAGTGATAAGCGTCCGCCCTCCGATGGTGCACCTGAATGGCTGAGGATGAAAGTCAAAATGGATTACGATACGCTCCATGGCGAAGATTATTTCACGCTACCTGTTTTTTATGATGTGCCTTATTTTGCAAACCTGAAAGTGGATGATGGACGCGTGGTGGCAGCTACCAAAAAACAAAGCGATTTTAGTAAAGGGGTGACGGATTCGATTTATGGCCGGGGAAACGGGGATGGAGTAGTTGCTGCTGGCGAGCAGATCATGCTGTATGAAAAAGATCATCGCCTTCGTTTATTCACCGACGATCCCTATGTGATCGCTTCGGATGAAAAGCTGGTGGATGAGGTTTTACCCGCCTTTTGGCCCGACGGGTTTACGCTTAGCTCGGTGGTTAAAATCGCGGATGATTGTCCTGCCGGGCACATCATTGAGTTCCTGGCTCATTACGAAACCAAAACGTATATGCCCATCCACCGGGAGGTGAAATGGGGAAAAGTAAAAATAGTCGTTAACAAATAAAGATATGAAGAATAAACACATAGACACATAGGGCACATAGATACTGAGGCCTTGGGATTTGGGAATTGCAAATCATACAGGTCAACAATAGTTTTTTATAAAAACCTTACTTTTCTATAAAAACCTTAGTAACCCGACAATTACACCCAGAGCCCAACCTTATTTACCTTATAATTCTATATTCATAAGGTAAATAAGGTTAGGGACTTATGGTTATCTATGTTACTAAGGTTTTTGAAAAAAGTAAGGTTTTTCTAAAA
>DASXUZ010000179.1:0-7578 GCA_036504555.1 Prolixibacteraceae bacterium
GGCTGAAAGTGCTGATGCGTAATTTTAAACTGAGTGACGATCTGGCTTTTCGCTTCTCGAATCAAGGATGGAATGAATATCCATTGACGGCTGAAAAGTTTGTCGGTTGGATGAATGCTTTGGAGAACGATGAGATATTCAATATTTTTCTCGATTACGAAGCCTTTGGCGAACACCAGGCAGCCAATACAGGTATTTTTAGTTTCATGGAACATTTACCACAAGCCGTATTCAAGCATTCAAAAATGACCTTTGCCACTCCATCTGAAGTAGCGGCAAAGTTTCAGCCGGTTTCAGTTGTGAGTGTCCCGCATCCCATTTCATGGGCCGATGAAGAACGTGACCTTTCGGCATGGCTGGGAAATGAACTTCAGGATGAAGCCTTTAACAAGTTGTACGAACTGGCAGATCGGATGAACAAGGTAACTGATAGTGCCATGATCAAGGATTGGAATTATTTGCAGTCAAGCGATCATTTCTATTACATGTGTACCAAGTTTTTCTCAGATGGGGAAGTGCATAAATATTTCAACCCCTATGAAAGTCCCTACGAAGCGTTTATCAATTACATGAATGTTTTAAGTGATTTTAAACTTAGGCTTAATTCGTTTGTTCCTGAAAGTAAATCAGAAATAGAAATTGCTGGTTTGAATAAAATTCTGGAAGAAAAGGACCTTAAATTAAAAAAGTATGAGGCAGAAATTAAAACGCTGCAATCAAAGCAATCCAAACAGAATGGTCAGCGAGTTGCTTCTATTCCAGAAAAGCCGGCTAAAACGAAAACAGCCAGCAAGTAACCTTTATAATAATCACAAATTTAACATCGGCTTTACATTTAGCTTCAATGAGTAAAGTTTATTTTGACTTCTTTTGCTTCCTAGATGTTTATACAAAATTTATTTTGAAAACAAAAGGGGAGCAATCAGATGGGAGATGGTGTTAGGTTTATAAAACATTCAATTGTGGAACAGCCAGTTTGGAAAAAATTATTTGTTGAATCAAATATACCCGAGAAATTAGCTCCCTTAAAAGAGCTGAGTCGCAACCTGTGGTGGGTGTGGAACAATGAGGCCCGTGAATTATTTCAAATGATCGATGCCGATATATTTGAAGAGTGCGAACATAACCCGATTCTTCTTTTAGACATGGTAAGCTATCAGCGTTTTCTGGAACTCGAGAATGATGATTCGTTTATCCTGAAAATGAAACAAGTTTCGGCCATGCTTCAAAAATACCTTGACGATCGCAAAATACTTCAAGGTCCTTCGATTTCTTATTTCAGCATGGAATACGGATTACATGATAGTCTGAAAATATTCTCTGGCGGCTTGGGAATCCTGGCAGGTGATTACCTGAAAGAAGCCAGTGACTCGAAAGTAAACCTCACGGGCGTTGGCCTTTTATATCGCTACGGTTATTTCAGACAAAACATTTCGATTGCCGGCGAACAGTTGTCGTATTACGATGCACAGCAGTTTTCGAAAATACCGGTACTACCGGCATTCGACAAAAATGGCGAGTGGGTAAGCGTTGAGGTTGAATTTCCAGGAAGGATTGTCTCTGCCCGTGTTTGGCAGGTCACCATCGGGTCAGTGAAACTTTACCTCCTGGATACTGATTTTGATGGCAATACCGATGAAGACCGTTTTGTGACCCATCATTTGTATGGTGGCGACAATGAAAACCGTCTGAAACAGGAAATGTTGCTTGGACTTGGTGGAATACGCTTGCTCAAAAAGCTTGGAATAGAATCAGATATTTATCACTGCAACGAAGGCCATGCAGCCATGATCGGTCTGGAGAGAATTAAAGACCTGGTCGAAGAGAAAGGCCTAAAATATGCCGAGGCCAAGGAAGTCGTTCGGGCTTCAACCTTGTTTACCACCCATACGCCAGTTCCAGCTGGACATGATTCATTCCATCAGGACCTTTTTTACCGATACATGGAGAAGTATCACGAAAAGGTTGAAATTACCTGGGATGAATTTCTCAGTTTAGGCAAAGCCAACCCATTTGAAGACCATTTCAACATGAGCTATCTTGCCTGCAACCTTTCGGTGGGCATCAATGGGGTAAGCCGTCTGCACGGGGATGTTTCCAAAGAGATATTGCGGCCACTGTATGAAGGTTATCTTCCCGAGGAAATTCAAGTGGGATATGTCACCAATGGAGTTCATTATTCAACCTGGGTTGCCAAGGAATGGAAAGAAATTCATCACAAATACTTTGGGCATACCTTTCCGGAAGAACAATTGGATTTTGATGTTTGGGAACACATTTATATGATTCCTGACGAGGAGATTTGGAATATCAAGCAGAAACTTCGGCTAAAGACCATCAGTTATATCAAACAGCGGTTTACGGATACCTGGATTAAGAGGCACGAAAACCCCAAACAAATCAATGAGGCTTTGGGTAATCTAAACCCTTATGCGCTTACCATTGGATTTGCCCGCCGGTTCGCAACTTATAAACGAGCTCATTTACTGTTCAGAAACCTGGATCGTCTGGCCAAGCTGGTAAACAATCCGGCTCGTCCGGTACAGTTCCTCTTTGCCGGCAAGGCGCATCCTGCCGATAAAGCAGGTCAGGATTTGATCAAGTACATCGTTGAAATATCAAAACGTCCGGAGTTCATTGGCAAAATTCTCTTTGTTCAAAATTACGATATCAACCTTGCCAAAATGATGTTGCAAGGCGTGGATATTTGGATGAATACACCTACCCGCCCACTGGAAGCATCGGGTACAAGCGGTGAAAAAGGGGTGATGAACGGAACGATCCATTTTTCAGTGCTCGATGGCTGGTGGGTCGAAGGATACAAGAAAGATGCTGGTTGGGCCCTTGCCCAGGAAAATTCGTATGACTTGAATGAACTTCAGGATGAACTGGATGCTGAAACCATTTATAATATTTTTGAGGATGAAATCTTACCGGCCTTTTATACCCGAAACATGAAAGGTATTCCGGAAACCTGGGTTTCATACATTAAAAATACATTTGCACAAGTGGCTCCCCATTTCACTACTGCCCGCATGATCCGCGATTACCAGGAACGCTTCTACAACCCGCAAGCCATTCGTTCTGCACGGTTAAATGCATCGAACTATCAAATAGCCAAGGAAATTGCCAAATGGAAATTCGCCGTTTCATCTGTTTGGGAAGACATAGAAGTGAAAGAGGTTCAAATAACTGACGGAATTACCAATGTATTGAAAATCGGAGAAAATTATCCGGCCTCAGTGGTGGTTGATCTGAAAGGATTGAAACCCGAGGATGTAGGTGTTGAAATGGTCATTACCGAAAATGGTGAAGATAATCCGGTTACATTGGTGGATTCATTGCAGTTTGATGTTGAAAAAATTGAAGGATCAATCGTTACTTATAAATTGAACCTGCAACTGATGAACTCAGGTGCATTTGGGTATGCCATCCGCTTATATCCCAAATATCCCGAGTTGCCACACCGGCAAGATTTCCACTACTTGAAATGGGTTTAGAAATACACATTAAATAAACAGTAAAAGGTAGCCAAAAGCTGCCTTTTCTGTTTTAAGGCCTTCAGTATTCTTTAGAGGCGCAACGAATTCTATCTGAATATTTCATTGTATGAAATAACTGTCTGTACTTTATCTGCATCTTTGTATCCTGAGCTCAAACCACTATGAAAAAATATCTTTCTCAAACTACATTACTTGCTGTTATTGCCTGCTTACTTTGGTCGTCAGCATTTGTGGGGGTAAAGATCGGATTGAAATACCATTCGCCGCTTCAGTTTGCCGGGATCCGCTTTTTGATTTCTGGCCTTCTATTAATTCCGTTGGTCTATAATTTAAAGCGGTTTATTAAAGAAGTCAAAGCGAATTTCGGATATGTTTGCCTGATTGCCTTTTTGCAGGTGATTTTACAATATACCCTTTTTTATTTGGGTGTTAGTTTGGTGCCAGCCTCCATTTCAGCCATGATCGTTGGTTCCTCTCCCTTGTTTGTGGCATTGGTGGCTCATTTCTCCATTTCAGGTGATCGTATGGACTGGTATAAAACAGGAAGTATTCTCCTTGGATTAGTGGGGGTGGCAGTGATAACCCTTGGCAGGGATCGTCTTCCATCGGGTGCCCAAATTGCCCTGACAGGGGTGATTCTATTACTCCTTAACAACCTGGTGTCTGGCATCACCAATGTGGTGGTTGCCCGGAAAAAGCAAACCATTTCTCCGATGGTATTAACATCGTCATCGCTATTCATAGGCGGATTATCACTTTTTATAATTTCCATTCCCATCGAGGGGATTCAATACAAGGTCTTTCCTGCTGAATATTTTGTGGCATTGGGTTGGCTAAGTTTTTTGTCAGCAGCTGCCATCACCATTTGGAATACTTTACTTAGGAGGCCTACAGTTAAGGTATCGGAGCTGAATATCTGGAAATTCCTGATCCCAGTTTCGGGAGCAATACTTAGTTGGATGATTCTTTCCGATGAGTCACCTGATGTGGTATCAATTTCAGGAATGATCTTGATAGCTTCCTCTTTGGTTATTCTAAATATAAGGAACAGGAGGGGAAAAGCAAGCATTGCAAACCAAATTGGGAATGTTGAAGTGCTAAATTGATAGGTATGTGAAATTAATGTTTACAAATCATTATCTGAGTATTGCTACAGGTATCAAATTAATATGATATTTTATATTTACCTTTCTTTAATGAAGGGGAGAGTGTCCTACAACATCAAAGCAAATAGAACTATTATTTCATTAATTGTTAATTTCACAGCTTTCAACGAAGTAAAAAAATAACTAATCACTAAACCGCAACTCAAGTTGCATAAAATCCTAAAAATATGAATTCTATTTTCTGGCTGGTGCCTTTTAGTTCAGTCATGGCACTGTTTTTTGCCTGGTTCTTCTTTCAACAAATGATGAAGGAAAGCGAAGGTACTGACACGATGAAAAAAATTGCCAAGCACGTTCGTGATGGCGCTATGGCCTACCTTAGACAACAATATAAAGTTGTTTTTAGGGTATTCATTATTCTGACCATCCTGTTTGCTATCATGGCTTACGTGTTAAAAATCCAGAATCCATGGGTTCCATTTGCATTCTTATCGGGTGGTTTCTTCTCTGGATTAACGGGATTCTTTGGAATGCGGACAGCCACTTATGCTTCAGCCCGTACAGCCAATGCTTCCCAGCGTTCACTGAATGACGGGTTAAGGATTGCTTTCCGCTCAGGCGCTGTAATGGGCTTGGTGGTAGTTGGATTGGGATTGCTTGATATCTCTGTCTGGTTTTATGCACTTCAATACATTATTGGTGCATTGGATTCAACAACCAATGCTACGATCTTAGCCGATCCAAGCATGAAGTTAATCATTATTACAACTACTACCCTGACCTTTGGTATGGGTGCTTCAACCCAGGCCTTATTTGCCCGTGTGGGTGGTGGTATTTTTACCAAAGCTGCTGATGTAGGCGCTGACCTTGTTGGAAAAGTGGAAGCCGGTATTCCTGAAGATGATCCCCGTAACCCTGCAACGATTGCCGATAATGTGGGTGACAATGTAGGTGACGTAGCTGGCATGGGTGCCGACTTGTATGAATCATATTGTGGTGCCATTCTTTCAACTGCTGCACTTGGTGCCACTGCCTTTGCAGGTATGGGCATAGAAACGCAGATGAGCGGTGTTATTGCTCCTATGATTATTGCTGCTGTAGGTATTATTCTTTCCATACTTGGGATCTTCATGGTTAAAGCCAAGGAAGGCGCTAGCCAAAAACAATTATTGAGTGCATTGGGACGGGGTGTAAATATCAGTTCAATTGGAATTGCTTTTTTCTCCTTTTTCATTTTAAAATATTTGGCTATCCCTAACTTTTTAGGTGTTTGGGGAGCCATGATGGCTGGTTTACTGGGAGGTATTGGAATCGGTAGAATTACAGAATACTATACTTCTTCAGGATACAGCCCAACTCAGAAGATTGCCGAATCTACCAAGACAGGACCTGCAACTGTCATTATTTCAGGTATTGGAACTGGTATGATATCAACTGCAGTCCCAGTATTGATTGTTGGTACATCTATTATTTTGGCTTTCCTTTTTGCTGCCAGTTTCGATTTTAACAACATTAGCTTCGGATTGTACGGTATCGCCATTGCGGCGGTTGGTATGCTTTCAACCTTGGGAATTACTTTAGCAACTGACGCTTACGGCCCGATTGCTGACAATGCAGGTGGAAATGCTGAAATGAGTGGTCTGCCTCATGAGGTTCGTGTTCGTACCGATGCTTTGGATTCATTGGGAAATACCACCGCCGCAACAGGTAAAGGTTTTGCCATTGGTTCGGCTGCATTAACTGCTTTGGCCCTTATGGCTTCCTACATCGAAGAAATTAAAATTGCAATCGCCCGTATTCCTGAAAAGGTAGCAGAATTTGCACAATATGCTTCCAATAATCATTTCTCCAACTCGGAAATCCAAAAGGCAAGCATCCCTGAAATGATGCAATACCTTCACCTCGATATCATGAATCCACGCGTATTGGTGGGTGCATTTATCGGCTCCATGGCTGCCTTCTTGTTCTGTGGTTTAACCATGAATGCTGTAGGGCGTGCCGCTCAGAGCATGGTGGAAGAAGTTCGCCGCCAGTTCCGTGAAATCAAAGGTATTCTCACTGGAGAAGGTGAACCTGATTATGCCCGTTGTGTAGAAATTTCAACCATCGGCGCACAAAAAGAAATGTTGTTTCCTTCCTTGTTAGCCATTTTTATTCCTATTGCTACCGGAATTGTTTTTGGTGCAGCAGGCGTAGTTGGTTTGCTCCTGGGTGGAACTTCCACCGGGTTTATCCTTGCTATTTTTATGGCCAATGCCGGTGGAGCATGGGACAATGCAAAGAAATACATTGAAGAAGGCCATATGGGCGGTAAAGGCTCTGATTGCCACAAAGCAGCTATAACAGGCGATACCGTTGGCGATCCATTCAAAGATACTTCAGGCCCATCACTTAATATTCTTATTAAACTGATGAGTATGGTTTCAATCGTAATGGCTGGATTAACCGTCGCTTATAGTTTAATGTAAGAGACAAAGTACCTAAGTAACAAAGAGACAAAGAGACAAAGTACCTAAGTAACAAACAGACAAAGCAAAGACAGGCAGAGGTAACTATTTTGATGCGATATTATAGTAGGAATTATCCCTGAAACTGTGTAAAATGCTTAGGAACTTTGTCACTTTGTCACTTTGTCACTTTGTCACTTTTTTTTATATATTTACTGAACAAAAAGGTTGTTCAAGAGTTTAAATGATAAAACGATCACACTAAAACCAAACAATATGGCCGATTTATCAACCACCTACATGGGCATCAAATTAAAGAATCCTTTGATTTTAGGTGCCAGCAATCTTGTCACAAAGCCTGAGTTAATTAAAGAACTTGAAGTAGCCGGAATTGCGGCTATTGTATACAAGTCGCTTTTTGAAGAACAAATTCAGCTTGAAAGCCTTCAAATGGATGAAGAGATGAACCAGTACGACGAACGGAATGCCGAAATGACCCGTATCTTTCCTGATATTGAACAT
>DASXUZ010000180.1:0-16068 GCA_036504555.1 Prolixibacteraceae bacterium
TCCATGAGTGCCTTAGCCTTCAGGGCCTTGTCGTAACTCCAGGCTTGGTTGATCTGGTGGGCTTTTGTATAACTGGCATAGGCATTGGTGTAATCTTTTACCGCCATGAAATAGTCACCTTTGGAGTCATAGGGGTTGGGATGATTGGGAACCAACTCAATGTACTTGTCAAAGGCATTTTGTGCGGCTTCAAAATTACCCATGTTCATGTAAATATAGCCCATTTGATTGTATACCGGACCCGGATTTTTGGTTACCTTGAGTAATGCGTCGTAGGTTTTAATACTCTCCTGGTAATCTTTGATTATATTTTGGAACTGTGCCTGGAAATAATAAGCCGATTCATCATCAGGGTATAATTCGATTAAACTATTTCCCAGGTCGGTGACATCGGCTTTGGGATCTTGCAGAAGCTGCTCAAGGGCAGATTTTATGATCGTCTCCCCTTTGCTTAATTGAGCCTTGCTGTTCACGGCATTTTCCGCATATTTTTTAAATTCCGGCTGATTGTCAACATATAAGTTCATCAAAGCCAAACGGGCATTACCCATAAAAAAATCAGGATCTTCTTTAAATGCCTCGTTCATAAATTGATTCACCGTATCCAATTCGGCATTCCCCATTGCAGACATTGCACGGTTATACAATGCCAAGGCTTTATCAGAAGAAGTAGTGACAGTCATTTTTGCATCCTGTGCCCATAAATAGGCCACTGCCACAAACATGCATACAATGAAAATAACCAAATATTTTTTCATAATTTTAAGAGTTTAAGAATTGACAATTACCAGAACTGAGTATCAATAAGATATAAGGTTCAATATGTATCTGTTTTTTTATTCTGAAAAAGTTTACCGTTCTCAGCGGTAATTAAACAATTGGGATCATTTCAGCAGGCCTGTAACCCATTTGAAAGTGACACCCAGTTGGATGGTAGAGGTAATGATAGTTGCTTTGTATTCAATGATTAAATATACAAAATATAAGGTTAACATCCTAATTAAATGAGCTCTAAATGGCCAATATTTCTTCAAAAAATGACTGATCGTTCCTTCTCTGGATAGTCAAAAATGCCAGCGCTAATCTATTGCCGGGATGTCTTTTTTAGCTGGATCAGTGTGCCTGATTTATTTTCCTATAACAATAATAATGTTACGATTATTTCCTATCTTTAAATCGATAAAAGTCTGTTTCATATCATACCCCCTTACTTATGAAATTGAATCGATTATTACTCCTTACAGCTGCACTTTTGGCCACATTCCAGCTAACAGCACAAGACCTGATTTACAGAAAAAACGGACAAATCATCAGGGCCAATATCGTCCATACCACCAACAATAGTATTTCCTACAAAATCTATGATCAAACCAATGGTAAAACCTACTTTGTCACCCATGAATTGATTGACAGCATTGCCTACCAAAATGGAAAGAAAGAAATATTTCAGGACAAAGCCCTTGCTACCTTACCAGTCAAAGAACCATCCTTCAAAAAGTATAACCATCACCTGATTGGCATGGATCTGGCTTCTTACCTGTTCTATCGCAATTTGGCACTTTCTTATGAATTATTACCCACCAAACATCTAGGTTTTAAAATAGTGTTTTCAAAAAACTTCGAACAACACAACTATTATCCAAATCAACGGGCAGACTTTAATTTAATTTCAAATTGGACCATCAAGGCGGGTGTGAATTATTACATATTCGCTCCGGGAACTTTTCGGTTTGGTACTGGATTGCACTATATTTTCGGTACAAATACCAATAAAAATCAGGTCAGTATTGAGGGCTATCCCTATTATCGGGTTGTCAAGGAGAATAACCAAATACAAGGGGTCATTCTGAGCCTGTTCGCCCTATACAATATCGATAAAAATCTGGCAATCAACCTGGGACCCGATATCTTTATCAATTCCATGCCCGCTTCATTTCCTGCCATCCGCTGTGAATTATTGCTTAACTTTTAAACACCTTGACCATGAAAAACCGACAAAACCTGATTCAACCAACCCTTCTGATGCGATCTGAATGGCTTTGCATTCTAAAAAAACGGGCGCTCAAATGGCTGGCTTTGTCCATGGTCCTGGCCATGTTTAACCTTACCATTGGCTGTAATAGCTTTTTCAAAGTAAAATCATCCAAACGGCCACCTTCCGAAACAATCACCCAACTGAACAATGCAAAAAAAACAATCATCGTTCATTTTGATGAAATGAAATGGCTGCTGACTGATGTGAAGGTTGAAAATGACACGGTTAAAGGAATGTTGAATGAATACAAGAAAGCTCCAACGTTCAAACCTGTAAAGCCGGATAAGCCGAACAGATATTTGACACGTGCAACGAATAATCAGCGTTACCTGCTCAATGAAGTTCATCTTTACCTGGATGAAATGATTGAACCGACCAATAACCGGGTACTGATTCCTGTGAGCGCAATCAATAAAGTTGATATATACGACCCCGATACGGCCGCTACCGTGGGTTCCTATTTCATTAGCGGTCTTGGCATTACTGCAGGAACTATTCTTGTGCTGGCTGTAATTATAGCCCTTACCAAGGAATCATGCCCGTTTATTTATACCTGGGATGGCGAAAAATACGATTTTGCCGGTGAAATCTACAGCGGAAGTATCCATCAGCCCCTTGAACGCAACGACTACCTCAAGTTGCCTGTCTATCCCGGGCAGAAACAGTATACGCTGAAAATCACCAACGAAGTGCGCGAAATTCAGCATACCAACCTCTTGGAACTTCTGGTCATTGACCACCCTGGAAATACAATTGTGCTGGCAGACAAATACGGTAAGATTCAAACCCTTGCAAAGCCACTCGAACCGACCTTAACTACCAGCCTCAAAGGCGAAAATGTAACGGAATTGGTCGCTTCAAAAGATCCGCTTTTTTACCAAAGTCAATCAAAAAGCAAGGATCTTCCTCTGAAAGATGGCCTGATTCTGCAATTTCCAAGTCAGGGCGATGCAAAATCGGCCAAATTAGCCATTCATGCCAAGAATTCAATCCTACTGGACTATATGCTGGGACAGTTTCAAGACCTGTTGGGCGCTGCCTATGCCAGTTATATGAAAAAACAGAACATGGCCTCCGCCGATCAGATGCGTCAATGGAGCCTTGATCAGGGTATTCCCCTGTCGGTTTATGTGGAAAGAAATAACAGCTGGGAATTCGTGGATTACTACAATGTAGCAGGTCCCATGAAGTTCAAAGACGATGTGATTTCCGTCCCCTTGAATGGCAATGAAACCAACCCGCTAAAAATCAAACTTGAATTCGGGAACTACTTGTGGGAAATTGATTGTGCTACAATTGATTATTCTTCTCCTGTGAAGGTAAAATCTTACATTGTTTCCGTGAGCACTGCCATCACGGAAGACCAGACAGAGGTGACCGGCGCGTTAAGCAAAGATGACAGAAGTTATTACTCCCAGCCAACGATGAGCAATCAGGCGGTTGTAACTTTCGATCTTCCAGAGCCAACCGATCAGCAGCGAACAGTGATCCTTCACAGCAAGGGCTGGTATGAGATACTGCGCAATCCTGAAGGAAAGCCTGACATTAAAAAACTAAGGGCATTCAAAAATCCAGGCCATTTCAACCAGTTTATCAATGAACGATTGTCAAACAAGGAGCAAACGGTCTCAAAATCAAGCTTACAATAAAAATATAATTCATTCATTCATTCTTAAAACCAACAGATGGCAACAAGCCCCAATTTGATCACCGGATGGAGAACCCGGATTATCCGCCGCAGGGTGCAATTATTTATTATTGCTCAAGCCCTGAAGATGTATCGCAACCCATTGGTTGCCATGTCGGAGATGAAAAGGCTGCGCGATCTTCGCAACAAGGCCCATGGAATTAGCTTTGTCTCCAAATATATCAAGTCTGGCAAGCAATTATACTGGAATTCTGATTATTGTGGCTTTCCTTCTGCAAACCTGAGAAGCCTGATCCATAGCGAATTTCTAAGAGATGGATTGAATGAAACCAAGGTATCGGGAGAAAGTCCCAAACTGCAGACATTGATATGGGGAATCACCAACCGTTGCCACTTGTCTTGCCAGCATTGTTACGAATGGGACAATATTTCTCAGACTGACAAGCTGAGCCTGGAGGAATTGAAAAAGATCCTGGCCATTTTTAAAGCCAATGGAATCAGGCATCTTCAATTTAGCGGAGGCGAGCCCCTGGCCCGTTTCAACGATCTGGTGGAACTCACACGGGAAGCTTCCCCTAATATAGATTGTTGGTTGCTCACTTCTGGATTCGGCCTTACAATGGAAAAAGCCCTTGCCCTTAAAAAAGCAGGCCTGAAGGGTGTCAATATAAGCCTTGACCATTGGGACGAACCCTTGCACAATAGTTTCAGGAACAATGAAAAAAGCTATCAAATGGTCATGGATGCGGTTAAAAACTGCCTCTCAGCATCCATTATCGTAAGCCTTTCATTGTGTGCAACCCGCGAATTTGTCACCCAAGACAACCTGATGAACTATGCCACCCTGGCCAAAAACATCGGGGCCCATTTCATCCGTATCCTGGAACCCAGGGCAGCAGGAAAATTCGCCCACCAAAATGTTCATCTTGACAAAGAACAGGTGGCCCTGTTGTCTGAATTTACCATCCGTTTAAATACCGATCCCCGGTTTGTGGATTTTCCAATCATTTCCTTTTTCGGCTACCACCAGCGCAAGATGGGCTGCTTTGGCGCCGGCAACCGTTACCTGTATGCAGATCCCAACGGCGATGTGCATGCCTGCCCTTTTTGCCGAGGAAAAATGGGCAATTTGCTCGATGAACCGTTCAATGTCATCTTGGAAAAGTTAAAAAGCATGGGCTGTCATGAGTTTAAAAGCCAAACTTCTTTTACTTTCAATTAAATGCTTCGGCACAATTGGATTTTGTCTAAAGCTGCTTAATATGGAGATTCCACCATTGGGCAGGGAGGCTGTCCAAAAACTACAAATTACGGTGATTCCTCCCCTTGGAAGTCTTTGAATCATTCTTTTAAACGCTGTGGTTCAATTGTTTATTTTAAAACACAGGTCTTTGGTCATTTTTTTATCGGCTCATAGTATAGGATTATTGCCCCAGAGCCAAAGGTTTTTGTCTTTACGAGTTTAAGCTCATACCGATCGTGTATGTTTTCAAACAATGGCAAACCACTGCCTGCGATAACCGGGTGAACGCAAAGTTGCAATTCATCTATTAAATTTAGCTTCATTAATTGGATAATCAAACTACGACTGCCAACAAAAACGTCTTTACTCCCGAGGCCGCTGGCTTGCCTGAGGTCTAAAACTTCTTCTTCAATGCTTCCCTTGGCTAATTTTGCACTTTCCCATTCGACGTTTTTCAGCGTGCGGGAAAAAACAATTTTTGGAATTTTGTCTATCGCCCTTGCAAAGTCGTCCATGGGTTTTTCACCTGAAGGATTTTTCACCATCGGTTGCCAATATTCCATCAGTTGATAGGTTATTCTACCATAGAGAATGGCATCTCCCTCTCCCAATAGTTCCGTATAATGTTGATGAATTTCTTCATCCGGAATGATGGCCGTATGGTCACAAAACCCATCCAGCGTCATGTTGATTGCTGCAATTAGTTTTCGCATATCTGTTTCATTTTAATGGTTCATCCTTTGATGTCCTTGTTGATATTTTCTGCTTTACTCAATTTCGTTTTTTCACGTTTTTTGTAAATTTTCAATTGCAGATAATATACGAAATTAAATTATTTCTATTACTTCATGAGTATAAAAACCAGACATCTTTCACCTTGAATTGAAAATGAAAGGTTCGCCTAAGTGGCTATTTCAGGAAGGAAGAATTCAACCTTTCCGCAGTTGGGGCAGAAGTACAGATCATAGGATTCACGGTTGGTAAACAGTTCAAACAGATCGCCCAAAGCGCCCATCCGGGTGCCTTCATGGAACCTGAAATTTCCATTGTACGACATTGGAACCTTGCACCTTAGGCAATCAATCTGCTGAACTGGCCCCGGAATTCCATGCTGATCAATTTCAGAAACAGACTTGAGATCATATTTACAGTATGGGCAATAATGGAGAAGTGGATCAATTTCAGCTTTACAGGCTGGACATTCAAGCGCTATGTTCTTTTCGTTCAACACCTTATTGTCTACAAAACTGTATTGGCAATTCCAACAAATATCAAAATTGTCGTCAACTTCTTCCTTGCAATGGGGACAGATCTTCATGATTGGCTTAATTTGGTACGAAATCCAGACTTTAGTATGAACAAATATAAGCATTTTACAATAAATAATACCATTCTAAATAATTCAGGAATGACCTCTAATTAGCATTAGGTAATATGAAGCATTGGGGATTTCGGAGATTCAATCCTATCAATTGATATGAACCTTTTCATCGAACAATACACCTGGCAAACTACTTAATATCCAATGATCGCTTTATCTTCTGCGCAGATTGCAACATATCATCTAGTAACAATAATATCTCACGCTTAGACATATATTAAATCTGAATCTATTGATTGTAAATATTTTTCTTTAACCCCTTTTTTTGAAACTAAATCAACCTTCAATCCAAGGATATTTTCCAATTCTTCAGCTAAATCAACAAATCTCACCCCAATTTTGTCAGAAAACTCAACAAGAATATCCAAATCACTGGAATCATTTTGTTCCTTACGAGAATAAGAACCAAAAATCGCCATTGATTTAATGGGATAATCATGAAATAGTCTGCTTTTATGACTATTCAGCGTTTTTTCTATTTCTTGCAATGTTCTCATATTCCAAAAATAACACTTTTTATTCAATCCCCAAAAATCATGATTCCACACTTTGAACCGTATAGCGCAGTTTTACCAGGGGACCTAAGGTTCAAGATTTTTATAAAACCATATTTCTATGAAAACTCTTGCGCAATGACGGTCGTACCTCTTGATGTGAAAAATGAAACAGGGTCTGCTTTACCAGTACCCATCTTACCTAAAATGACATGTACTTCTCCCACGCTATTTTAGTTTTAAATGAGATGACTCATATGTAGATTATTCGAAGATTATTCGAAGATTATTCGAAGGTTATTCGAAGGTGCTTCGTTTGTCTACGAATAATCTTCGAATAAGTTTCGAATAATTGATGAATAATCTTCGAATAATTAAAGCACCTGACAGCTAAATTGGATGGCTGTCAACCAGCCATCGGAGCAGCAGGTAAAATAATCTCAATCAAACACCTGTGAGTACATGACCAATATAAAATGGCGAGGGAAAACCGATTGACCAACCGATTCAACTGAAGGTGAATTCTCCATCGAATCAATGGGCCTTGCGGAGAAGTTGGAGTGAATAAAAAAGGTCATCCCGGATTTTATTCCAGGATGACCTTTTATGTGGAGAATTATTGGCATGGACCCTAGAGGTGGGAGCATGCCACAGGCTCCGGGCCCCTTGCCCCAAGCCATTTGTTTCTTAATCCTTGTATTCGTCCCAGCTTTTGATCGACAGGTCTTCAATTTCGTATTTACAGAAGGCGAAAATGAAGGCACTGGCCAGGCGGGCATTGGTGATCAGCGGAATGCTGTAATCAATTGCACTTCGGCGGATGGTATACCCGTTGCTGATTTCACGACTGGTATGGTCCTTGGGAATGTTGATCACCAGATCAATCTTCTTGTCCTTGATGTACTCCAGGGTGTTGGGATGTTTATCCGTTTCATCGGGCCAGTACAGACGGGTTGAGTCAACACCGTTCTCTGCAAGAAACTTCTGGGTTCCGCCTGTGGCATACAGGTTAAAGCCACGTTCAGAAAGCAGTTGTGCGCTTTGCAGCAACTCAATTTTTGAACGCGCAGGACCCGAAGAAATCAATATGTTTTTCTTCGGAATGTTGTAGCCCACCGACAGCATCGATTTCAGGATCGCCTCGTAGTAGGTTTCGCCGATGCAGCCTACTTCACCGGTGGATGACATATCGACACCCAGCACAGGGTCGGCATTCAATAAACGGGCAAAGGAGAACTGAGGAGCTTTCACCCCTACATAATCCAGTTCAAACAATGACTTGTCCGGTTTCTGGAATGGCGCATCGAGCATGACCTGTGTGGCGATTTCGATCAGGTTGTATTTCATCACCTTCGATACAAAAGGAAAGCTACGTGAGGCCCGAAGATTACATTCAATCACCTTGATATCATTGTCTTTGGCGAGCAGCTGCATATTAAACGGCCCGGTGATTTCAAGTGCCTTGGCAATCTGGCGGGCGATTTTCTTGATCCGGCGAATGGTTTCAATGTACAATTTCTGAGGTGGAAAGACGATGGTTGCATCGCCCGAATGGACTCCTGCAAACTCGACGTGTTCAGAAATGGCATAGGCCACCACTTCCCCATTTTTGGCCACGGCATCGATCTCAATTTCCTTGGCCATTTCTATAAATTCTGAAACGACCACCGGATGTTCTTTCGACACATTGGCTGCCAGGGTAAGGAAATGCTCCAACTGATCTCTGTTTGAAACAACGTTCATGGCGGCCCCTGAGAGCACGTAGGAAGGGCGAATCAATACAGGGAAACCAACTACATCAACAAACCGGTAAATATCTTCAATACTGGTCAATTCAGACCAGCGGGGTTGATCAATTTTCAGGGTATCGAGCAGTGAACTGAATTTCTTGCGGTCTTCAGCACGGTCGATGTTCAGGGGTGAAGTTCCCAAGATCGGTACATGCTGACGGTGGAGTTTCATTGCAAGATTATTGGGAATCTGGCCGCCCATCGACAGTACCACTCCTTTGGGAGCTTCCAGGTCGACAATGTCCATCACCCGTTCGAAAGTTAGTTCATCAAAATACAAGCGGTCGCAGGTATCGTAATCGGTACTTACGGTTTCGGGATTGTAATTGATCATGATCGAACGGTAATTTTCCTTGTGAATGGTGGTGATGGCATTCACGCTACACCAGTCAAACTCTACGGAACTACCGATGCGGTAGGCACCCGAACCCAAAACAATCACCGATTTGTCATCCCTGGGGAATTCAATATCATGTTCATTGCCGTTGTAGGTCAGGTACAGATAATTTGTTTGGGCAGGATACTCCCCCGCCAGTGTATCAATTTGTTTAACTGAAGGAAGGATGTTCTTGCTTTTGCGCCATTCACGCACCTTCAGTAAATCGTCGTTGATCTCCTTATTGGAAGATTTCAATACAAGGCGTGCAACCTGGAAGTCAGAATAACCTTCTTTCTTGGCCTGAAGCAAGAGTGAATCGGGCAAGGATTGCAGAGAATTGAATTCTTCCAGCTTATTTTTGGTGACGTGTATGTTTCTTAGTTTTTGCAGAAACCAACGGTCGATCTTAGTTTTTTCGTAAATCTCATCCACCGAATATCCCTTGTTGAAAGCTTCTTCAATGGCGAAGATACGACGGTCGGTTGGATTGCTCAATTCCTCGTCAATCTGTTCAATGGTGATTTCTTCCTTGTTGGCCACAAAACCGTGCATCCCGATTCCCACCATTCGGATTCCCTTTTGGATGGCTTCCTCGAAGGAGCGACCAATGGACATGATCTCGCCCACCGATTTCATAGAGCTTCCCAGGTTTTTCGATACCCCGGTGAATTTATTCAAATCCCAGCGTGGAATTTTACACACGATGTAGTCGAGTGCAGGCTCGAAAGCAGCGGTCGTTACCTTGGTTACCTGGTTGTTTAACTGGTGTAAACCATATCCCAATCCAAGCTTGGCAGCCACGAAAGCCAGCGGATAACCCGTTGCCTTGGAAGCCAGTGCAGAGGAGCGCGACAGACGGGCATTGACCTCAATCACGCGGTAATCTTCCGAATGGGGATCAAGGGCATATTGAACGTTGCATTCACCGACAATTCCGATGTGACGGATAATCTTGATGGCCAGTGCACGTAGTTTGTGATATTCTGAATTGGAAAGCGTCTGCGAAGGAGCCACCACGATGCTTTCACCGGTATGAATGCCAAGTGGATCGAAATTCTCCATGTTACAAACCGTGATGCAATTGTTGAAACGGTCACGTACCACTTCATATTCCACCTCTTTCCATCCCTTGATTGATTCCTCTACCAAGATCTGGGGTGAATAGGTGAAGGCCTTGGAGGCCAATTCCTTCAATTCCTCATCGTTTGAGCAGAAACCGCTGCCCAATCCGCCCAGGGTATAGGCAGCGCGGATAATGATGGGGTATCCAACAATTTTCACCGCTGCATAAGCCGCTTCGAGGTCTAAACAAGCTATGCTGCGGGGGGTTTTCACCTCAATCTCAGCCAGCTTTCCTGAAAAAATCTCGCGGTCTTCGGTATCAATGATCGACTGAACGGGGGTACCCAACACCTTGACATTGTATTTTTCCAGAATTCCCTGGCGGAACAAGGCCACCCCACAATTGAGGGCTGTTTGACCGCCGAATGCCAGCAAAATGCCATCGGGCTTTTCTTTCAGAATGACCTGTTCAACAAAAAAAGGCGTGACCGGCAGAAAGTAAATGCGGTCGGCAATGTCTTCCGAAGTCTGGATGGTGGCGATGTTCGGATTGATCAGGATGGTTTCAATATTTTCTTCTTTCAGTGCTTTCAATGCCTGAGAACCTGAATAGTCAAATTCGCCGGCTTCACCGATTTTCAGAGCTCCCGAACCCAGGACGATTACTTTTTTAATGTCTTTATTTATCATGATGGCTTTTTCAGTTCAAAGTTTAAAGTTCAAAGTTTAAAGACTTGCATCTTAAATCGAGCATCTTGGTTTTTATATTTTAGTCTTTTTATATTCGATTACATTGTTGATGAAATCATCGAACAAAAACTCTGTATCAACCGGTCCACTGGCAGCTTCGGGATGAAATTGAGTTGAAAAGAATGGTTTTGTTTTGTGGCGGATACCCTCGTTGGTTTGATCGTTTACATTGGTAAACAAAGGTTCCCAATCCGATGGAAGCGTTTTCGTATCGACCGCGAAACCGTGGTTCTGTGAAGTGATGAAACAACGGTCAGTTCCCTGAAGCAAAACCGGCTGGTTATGGCTCCGGTGACCGAATTTCAGTTTGTAGGTTTCAGCACCGGCGGCACGGGCGAGCAACTGGTTTCCGAGGCAAATTCCCATGATTGGTTTTTCGGCCAGCATTGTTTTGCGGATATTCTCCACCGTGGCATCACACAAGGCCGGATCGCCCGGTCCGTTGGAAAGGAAGATGCCGTCAAAATCCTCCTTGCTGAAGTCATAATCCCAGGGTACAACAATCACAGTGGCATTGCGATTCATCAGACAACGGATGATATTATATTTTACGCCACAATCGACCAATACAATTCGGTGTTCTCCGTTTCCGTATACCTCTACTTTATCAGTGCTGGCAATGGCCACCAGGTTTTCCTGGTTGGGATCGTAAAAATCGATCAGGTCATCATCAAATTCAATTTTACCAAGCAAAGAACCTTTGACCCTTATAATCTTGGTCAGGGCACGGGTATCGATACCAAACAATCCTGGGATCTTTTGCTCTTTCAGCCAGTCACCCAAACTTTTAATGGCATTCCAATGGCTGTATTCAAACGAGTAATCAGAAACTATTAAACCGCTGATATGAATTTTATCGGATTCATAAAAAGCGGACAGCCCTTGGTCCATGTTGTCACTTGGCACACCATAATTCCCGATCAGGGGGAAGGTAGAAACCAGGATCTGTCCCGTATATGAAGGATCTGTTAAACTTTCGGGATAACCGGTCATGGCTGTATAAAAAACCACTTCTCCGGCTACTGACCGTTCATAACCGAACGATTTGCCCTCAAATGTTGTTCCGTCTTCAAGAATCAATCTGACTTTTCGTAGTTGTGTCATCGTTACAATGCTAAATATTAAAAAAAATGCGTCTGACTACGGCTGTAGGGCAAACGCATGGTTGTTATTTCTTAAACAAACTCTCTTTCCTATGGTACTTCGTAATTTCAACCTGGTTCCTTTCAAGTATCAATTCCTTTCTGTTATTCATTGTGGGGACAAAAATATAAATTATTCCTTAAAAAAAACGTGTGGTATTTAATTTATGCATATTTTTGCATCGTATTTGTATAAATATCCAAAATGAAGAATCGTACCAAGAGACAACTGGCCATCAAACAGATCATCTTAAGCGGACGGATGAGCAGTCAGGATGAGCTTTTGCACATCATGAAAGACCAGGGATTTGAATTGACCCAGGCTACTCTTTCGCGCGATTTGAAGATTTTGAAAGTGGCAAAAGTGTCCGACCAGGCCCTGGGATATGTGTATGTCATTCCAGAGGGCCGTAATACTGAAAACCATCGTGAAAATACGCGAATTAATTTTCTGGCCGATGGTTTTCGGAATTTAGAGTTTTCGGGCAACATGGCAGTAATGAAAACACTGCCGGGCTATGCCAGTAGTCTGGCCGTTGTCATTGACAATGCCCAGTTGTATGAGATTATCGGAACTATCGCGGGGGACGATACTATATTAATCATTTTACGTGAAGGGGTTTCAGCCAGTGATTTGATCAACAGCCTGATTCTGGTGATGCCCACCCTGGAAGATAAGCTGGGGTAAGCGATTGAAAGCGATCAGTGCTGGGCAAAATTGAAGAGTAGGATTTGAAATCCAATGAATTTGAATATTATTTAAGAATGAAAATGAAAGATTTAAAAGATATTAAGGTATTGGTAGCAACTGAGGAGCATTTAAAATATGTAGACCAGGTGAATGATGCCATCGACCAGGCTTCCAAAGAGCGTGGAACAGGTATTGCACGTCGTACGTACGAGTACATTGCCTCAAAAATGCAGGAAGGCAAAGCAATCATTGCCCTCGAAAATGGTGAAACATTTGCAGGATTTTGCTATGTTGAGTCCTGGGGAGCAAAAAGCTTTGTGGCCAACTCAGGATTAATCGTTGTGAAAGAATACCGGGGAATCGGTTTGGCTACTGAAATCAAAAGAAAAGCGTTTATGCTTTCAAGACAGGTTTACCCCAATGCAAAAATCTTTGGGTTAACAACCGGATTGGCAGTTATGAAAATCAACCATGAATTGGGATATCGTCCCGTTACCTTTTCAGAGCTGACCGACGATGAAGATTTCTGGAAAGGCTGCCAGAGCTGCGTCAATTACGACATTCTGCAACGTACCAATAAAAGCAAATGCCTGTGCACAGGGATGTTATATGATCCAGCCTGGGAGCAGGAAAAGAAAGTGGAAGAGAAAAAGAAAAGCAATGGATGGGCCATTAAGGATACCTTGCTGGACATTATCAATAAACTGAAACCCAATAAAAACGGGACACAACCTAAAAAAGCAGAAGGTTTTTCCCTTTTTAAAAAAAATAAATAAATCATGAAGGAAAAAGTAGTTTTAGCATTCAGCGGAGGCTTGGATACTTCGTATTGTGCAAAATACCTTTCGGTAGAAAAGAATCTGGATGTATACACCGCCATTGCCAATACCGGCGGATTTAATCAAAAGGAACTGGATGCTGTTGAGAAGAAGGCATATGGTTTGGGCGCTGTGAAACATGTCACCCTTGATGTAACCGACACCTATTACGAGAAAAGCATCAAGTACATGGTTTTTGGAAATATTCTGCGAAACAATACCTACCCCATTTCGGTCAGTTCGGAGCGTGTATTTCAGGCCATTGCCATCATTGAATATGCCAAGAAAATCGGGGCTAAATATGTGGCTCATGGAAGCACAGGCGCTGGAAATGACCAGGTGAGATTCGATCTTACTTTTCAGATCCTGGCTCCTGAAATTGCCATCCTCACTCCTACCCGCGACCTGGAATTAAGTCGACAGGAAGAAATCGATTACCTGAAAAGTCATGGCGTGGAAGCCGACTGGAAAAAGATGGATTACTCGATCAATAAAGGACTTTGGGGTACCAGTATCGGAGGAAAGGAAACTTTGAAATCGAATCAGACCTTGCCCGAAGATGCCTATCCTTCACAACTGACCGAAAAAGAAGAAAAAGAAATTACACTCGATTTTGTGGAAGGTGAATTGAAAGGGGTAAATGGCGAAATGTATGACAATTCAGTGAATGCCATCCGTGCTTTAGATGCATTGGCTGCCCCTTTTGCCATTGGCCGCGACATGCACATCGGTGATACCATTATTGGCATCAAGGGACGTGTTGGATTCGAAGCCGCCGCTCCCATTATCACAATCAAGGCCCACCAGATGCTCGAAAAGCATACGCTCACCAAATGGCAGCAATACTGGAAAGAACAGCTTGGAAACTGGTATGGAATGTTCCTTCACGAAGCATTGTATTTTGAACCTGTGATGCGCGACATTGAGAAATTTCTCGAAAATTCGCAGCTAACAGTTACAGGCAAGGTGATTGTTCGGCTGAAACCCTATAACTTTGTATTGGTGGGTGTTGAATCTGAGCACGATTTGATGAGATCTGAATTCGGCGAATATGGAGAGAAAAACTCAGCATGGACGGCCGATGATGTCAAAGGATTTACCAAGGTGCTTTCAACGTCACTTAAAATCCATAACTCAGTAAATAAGACATTTTAAGAAGACTGGGGTATGGGGCTATGAGCTTGGAGTCAGAGGCCAATTGCTATATTTTATTTTAAAATTTTGATTAATCTATCATATGATTAAAGTTGGAATTATAGGTGGCGCTGGTTATGCAGCAGGCGAACTGATTCGTGTTCTACTGAACCACCCTCATGCCAATATTGTATTTGTACAAAGTAACAGCAACGCCGGTAATCTGCTTTCAGATGTACACACTGATTTATTAGGCGATACAACTATCAGATTTGTGGAAGACCCAGATTTCTCACTCATTGATGTTGTTTTCTTTTGCATGGGACATGGCAAATCAAAGGAATTTCTTTCGAAGAATATTCTACCTGAAAATGTGAAGGTCATTGATCTGAGTCACGATTTCAGATTAAAAAAGGAAGGAAACACTTTTGTCTACGGCTTGCCCGAACTGAACAGGGAGATCATCCGTCAATCAAATAGAATTGCCAATCCAGGCTGCTTTGCAACCGGTATACAGTTGGCTATTTTACCATTGGCAGCAGCTGGATTGATTCAGGATGAACTGCATGTAAATGGCATTACCGGCTCAACAGGTGCAGGTCAGGCACCTGGTGGAACGACCCATTTTTCATGGCGAAACAACAATCTGTCTGTTTACAAAGCATTTGAACACCAGCACTTGGGTGAAATAGCCGAGAGCCTTCAGCAGTTGCAGCCAACTATGAACCACGATATCAACTTTATTCCGGTTCGGGGAAACCATACGCGGGGTATTTTTGCTTCCGTGTATACCAAATTCGATGGTTCAATTGAGGAGGCACGAAAACTGTACCAGGACTATTACGAACCGCATCCGTTTGTTTTTGTGAGTCCAACGAATCCCGATCTGAAACAAGTAGTGAATACCAACAAAGCCATTGTTTATCTTGAAAAACATGGCAACAAACTGATGATCATTTCAGTGACTGACAATTTATTGAAAGGTGCATCAGGCCAGGCAGTTCAAAACATGAACCTGATTTTCGGGTTGAAAGAAACGGCAGGACTTAATTTAAAGGCAGTGGCTTTTTAAAAGATAAGTTACAACAAGCTGGCAGTAAACGAAAAAGAAATCAGGAACAAGAAATAAAAAATAAGAAATAAGAAATATCCAAAATCCAAAGATGCAAACCATTGGGCTGAACACATGGAGCTTGGAATTTAAACAAGAAACTCTTTAGCAATGAATTTATTCGATGTATATCCGTTAATGGATATTACGCCCGTCAAAGGCGATGGTTGTTATATCTGGGATGAAAACGGAAACAAATATCTTGATTTATATGGTGGGCACGCGGTCATTTCGGTAGGTCATTCACATCCTCATTATATCAAGAGGCTGACTGATCAGTTGAATCAGATTGGCTTCTATTCAAATTCAGTACAGATTCCCCAGCAGAAAGAGCTGGCAGACAAACTGGGTCAAGTCTCCGGATATGCAGATTACCAGTTATTTCTGGTA
>DASXUZ010000181.1:0-23329 GCA_036504555.1 Prolixibacteraceae bacterium
CGCCTTCAAGGTAGACAGTCTGGTTGTCCTGCAATTCCAGTTTTACATCCTTGTACAATTTTCCACCTTCAAACCAAATTACATTTTTATCAGACTTTGAAGGTATCCCTGTTTCAGGCTTCCCGGCGAAAATAAACAGGGGCTGCTGTCTTATGCGGCCATTCAATTCCAGGCTCAAATCTTCAGGATGACTGAGTTTAAAGCTGAATGAATTGTCGCCTGTATAGTTTGGCTTTAATCCTGTGCGTAGGGGGCGAATATCAACCCAGCGAACATCATACATGGTATTGACCTCAATGTTCACTTCCCCTTTAAAATCGAATACGGCATACGAGGCAATCGGGGTATCGAAAACAGGCACCTGTACCCCGTTTACTTTTACCTGGTAATAGGCATCAGATGCAAAGCCTTTGGGAGTTTGCCAGGTGGTTACCTGTGCCATCGCCTGGATAGCAAACAAGATAAAACAGATTGCAAATAGATTCTTCATTTATTGAGCGGTTAGTTATTTTTATGACTATTCATTAATTTACCTATGCATTTGACGGGGGAGTTAATTACAACTTCCTAATCCAGATATTTCTGAAACTAACTTCATTCTGATGGTTTTGCAGCATCAGTGGAAGTTGACTTTGGGAAATGGAGGTTTTCTCATTGCCCGCTTGTGAGGGTCCCTTTATCGCAACATGATTCTGGATCAGCACTCCATTGTGAAATACGGTGAAGTAGCCGGGCATTTCCTTTGATCCGTCAGCCTTAAAACGCGGTGCCGTAAAAACGATGTCGTAAACCTGCCAGCGACCCGGTTGAAGCGATGCATTTACCAAAGGCGGATATTGCCTGTAGATGGCTCCGGCCTGTCCATCAACATTGGTTGGATTTTCAAATGAATTTAAAACCTGGACTTCATATTTCCCCATCAGGTAAATACCCGAGTTTCCACATCCCTGGCTCGTTTTTCCTTCTCTTACATCTTTGGGTGGTGTTTTCCATTC
Organism: Prolixibacteraceae bacterium; assembly: GCA_036504555.1. Classification (GTDB taxonomy): domain Bacteria; phylum Bacteroidota; class Bacteroidia; order Bacteroidales; family Prolixibacteraceae; genus Aquipluma. The sequence continues at coordinate 996 of DASXUZ010000181.1, forward strand.
TACATGTAACTGGCAATCACCAAATTTTTCTTTGGTTTGAATATTGGGTGTCCCCGGTACTACCGTAAATCTTTCACCTTTCACTTTCCAGGCTGCAGGACTCCCATCCAAAGGTGAAGCAACAGAGCCCTCCACGATACTTTCAAACTGGTCCAAAGACCCCTTGTCAAATAATATGATCGCATCAGAGGGAGCTTTTCCTTTCTTTCCCGGTTTGATCACTTTGGGAACCGGGAGTTGCTTTTCTGTATTTTGAGAAAAAACGGTAGTCCCCTGTGAAATGAATAGTAAAATTAAAGAGCATGTCGTTACATAAAATGAAAGCGTTTTCTTACCCATCATCGTTTTTATTTTTTTTGATTTCTAGCTACATTCCCTTTTAAAACATTGATAATAAATTCATTTTCTACGCCTATTGTATAACCAGTTTACCGCAAAGCGTATCCTGATGATCCGAGATTTTCAGCATATACAGTCCTTTGATCAGATCGCCCGTAAAAATGCGCAGACTCTTGTGCTTCCCCATTTCAGACTGGTAAATCATCTTGCCTGACAAATCGAACATCGTCAGCATCACTTCTCCACTCAGCTTTTCATCATGGATAGAGATGGTGACATAATTGGTGGCCGGATTGGGGTATATGCTAATTCCCGGCTGCTCCTGCGGCAAGGTATTTTCATTGGCTGTGATGTTAAAATCTCCGGCGTTGATCACATAGGCGCTTTTAAACTGAATCTTGTTCCAGGCACACAAATCCCTGGTAAGACCTGTGGCATCATCGCCATAGCTATCAGAAAACCAAGGCAGGCAATACAACCAGGGTGCATACTTAGAATCGGTAAAGCATTTATCAGGATTGGGCAGTCCTTCTGATTCACAGAGAGCAATCATTTTATTGGGTGAGATGGCTTTCATCGTATTCCAGGCATCACGGTATGTTTTGCCTGTTGTCCCATAAGTTCCCCTTACGGCTGGGTCAAAACCATACAAGTCGATTCCTGTAATGTCGCAATATGCATCGCCGGGATAAAATAACCTCCGCCTTGCAAATTCTGAGCTCTGGTAGGGAGGCCAGCTTCCTCCATCGCAGATGACCCCCGGATTATACACCCAGATCAGGTTGTGGCAGCCATGATAATTGATAATCCTGTCCTGCATGATCTTGTATAATTTGGCCGTCTTGGTTGGATCCGAAGGGCAAGTCCACCAAAACCAGCCACCATCGATTTCATGCAGGGGACGGAAAATAATTGGGATGGGTTTCCCATTGGTATCAACCAGTTTCTTTAAGAAATTAACCACATGGTAATCAATATCTTCAATCATTGCATCATACAGGGCCGTTCCGGGAGTTACGATATCAGCCCATTGTTGGGCAGTCATCATCAGTTGAACACCAGCAGAATTCTTACCCCATGCATCGCGTGTATAGGCCCCATTCACCTTACTGGAAGGCATCTGCCAGTGCCAGTTAAGTTGTAAAATTTGGCCTCTTTTATAGGCATTTTTAAAACCGGCGATATTTTGTGCCCAGGTATTGATCCAATTAAATTCAGTCCTGCTTCGATACCAGCTATTCATATCCTGTCCCCAGATGGCGGGGGTTTCACCTGAACAGCTCACAACTTTGGCATTCCCCCCAAACTGGGTTTCTGTCCAACAGCCGGTCAGCATTTTTTGCCCATAAATTGACTTGAGGTAATTCCATAGATTGACTGTTTCTGGAGTGGCAGCAGGATCAAGCAACAAGGCCGGATCGACATCTTTGTAAGTGGCAGTGATTTCAGTCGCTGCCTCAGGCATCACAATGGTGGTAATGGATACATTGGCATTTGCTATCGCAGTTGAACCCGTCCATTTGTCGAAGATCTTACCCGCTGGTGCCGCATTGGCTGCGATAGCAATCACCTTCCCTGAATTGTAGGAGCCGCTTCCAGTTCCATTGTTGACCGTTAAGGCGTATTGCATGCAGGCCCCGGTAGTAACTGAAATGACGTTGCTGGGCTCCGAGAAATGACCTGCATAGTCCTTTGCCTTTACCGTAATATTGGCATATTCTGTATTGCAGGTTAAATTACTAATCCCTATAGTCGTGGCAGTGGTTGAAACTTTTAAGGTGGCGCCAAAATAAATATCATATCCTGTAACGGCAACATTATCAGTTGACGCATCCCAAGACAAGGTGAAGGAGGTTTGGTTTACATTGGCAAATTTCAGATTGGCAGGGGCAGTGGGCGCAGTCACATCATTTTCCCCGATCCCGATATAGTCAATATGGCTCCATCCCCAGCTTTTCGAAATGGCAATGGTATTAGTCCCGGCATTTAAATCAATATTGCCAAAATTCATATCCTCCCATGCGCTGCCAGTTCCAATCAAACTGGCGCTCTTATTCGCCCCACCGTTGATGGAAACATTTTGAACCTTTTCACAGGCACCACAAGTATTCAGGAACCTGATGATCAATGGATAAGAAGCTTTGGTTGCAACATTCACGGTAAAGGTGATCTTATCGCCTTCCGTATCCATGGTTCCCCCATCCATAAAACCGGTGCCTGAAAAACCAGTACCCGAGCTTGAAATACTCACCCCGCTCAACACGGCATCTTCTGCCTCATATTTTGTGATAGTCCCCTCTGTCACTAAACCGTCCTTTGAATTCTGCCCCGCAATTGCATCTGAAGGAAGGAAGGCAAAGAATAGGGAGACCAGTAAAAACAGCAAGGCGAATCCAGTAAGCCGGGATGTCATGCCGACTTGAATGCTCTTCAGCTTATTTGATTGATCTATGGTTTTTGCAATCATTATTTAAGTATTAATTGTTTAAGGTACGATATTGGCTTTATTTATTCAATTCTTCATTACCAACTTATTTTCATTATCCATTGATGATCGGTACAACACATTCAGTCAAATGGAAAGTTTTGTAAAGATCACTTCCTTTTGGCAGCTGTCCTCCTATTCGAATCTGACAACGACCTTGTTCTCACTTCCTGAGCCCTTTATAAGGGCATAGCGCGAATGGTTTACCTGTTCTGCTATTACGGCTACCTGCTTTCCGTTAACAGAAATAGTGGTTTCTGTTGTATTTTCCGGATAAGGTACCCGTAGGGTAAACTGATCAAATTTGCCCTTCGTGTTGATTTCAAGCTGTTTGCTTTTGGGATCAAATTTGTAAGAATATTCAACCTGGTACCCATCGCCCCCATAACCTACGCTAACCGAAGTACTTTTGATCCCGGCAAAATACCATCGTGGTGAAATTTCCACTTCCCTGAAAAGAACACTTTTATCGACCACCCCGGCCAATCCTTCCACCAGGGCGCTTACAAAGGCGGCCTGTCCCCACTGATCCGGGATGGCCTCCTTTTGGGCGGTTCCATCGGTGTTGACACATCCTGGCAGGTTGCGCTTATTCTTGCTTAAAATCTGGTCGAGTATCTTGAGCTGTTCCACGGCGTAGGCTTCAAAGCCATTCTGGAAAGCGGCTTTGCAAAGTTCACCTCCAACCAAGGGTAAAACGGCCCCATTCATATATTCCCCCAAGGCGTAATTGCCAAAATGCGGCTTGATGGGTGGATAGATGCCAAACCAGGGAGCAACTGATTCGCCTTTGGTCTTTTGCCCAATCTCCTGGTAGGTCTTTATGATGGAAGCGGCCATCTCCCTGGTGGGCGCCCCGCGATTGATGGAATAGGTATTGGATAAACCGATGGAATTGATCGGGTCGGTTTTTATATGCGAGGGAACAGGTTCTTCTGGCACAAAATGAGCATAGAACTTGCCGTTCCAGCAAAGGGTGTTGAGCCTCTGGCGAAACAGATCGCCCTGTAAATCCCATTCTTTGGCCAATCCCGGCTGACCGGTTGCATCAAACAACCGTGCCAGTTGCTTGCAAGCCTGGAACATACCGCTATTATCGCCATGCATAATTCCCTTGGGCGTTTCCAGGGTATTGCCGATGTGACCCAATAAACGATCTACACTCTTGAGGGAATCATGCTGGGAGGTAAAGTCCCAGGTATCAATCGAATAAGGACGTTTCACCAAAAGGTTTTTGGACGACCAGCGCAGTGGATCGGTCATCTCGTATTTCATGCCCTTGACCAGGGTGGGAAGCCATAGTTGCAGGTAAGCCTTGTCGCCCGAAGTCTGCCAGTTGGTATAGACCCCTTCCACCACCAGGTATTCAAGGTCGGCTTCAATGGGCATGCGGAAGAAAAAATTCTGGTTGTCGACATCTACGAAATAAAACTCACGATCAAAACAATTGGTAAAATACAACTGTCCCACATTGTGGTCTTTGTACGATTCCCAATAATCGAAGTACATCCCTTTGGCAGATTGGCGTCCCATGAAAAATTCAAGGTAGCTGCCCATGTCTTTTTCCCAGTACTTGTACGCCTTCATGGTGTGGGTGTGATCACGGATCCAGGATACAAACATCGTACGTTCCTTTCCGTCGAGCATTACCTTTTTGACCCTCCCATCTTCGTTCAGGCTTTTTTTCAGGTCGTTCAGCAAGGTGCCATACAAGCCTGAATCATCGCCAAAAGTAGTTTGGGCCTCTACTTGATAGACAAAGGGGAAAATCCCCAGCAATAGGAACAGAATGGAAATGGTGAGTGTTTTCATGTCAGTTTAGTTAGTCCTACAAATTTAGTAAAAGCAATGACAGAAACCTTCAACCAAAGCCTTTTATAGTGCCTAAAGGATGATTTGTGTTATAAATTAAATTCCCTTGATTCTTTCCCACGGCAACCATGCGTGAATTTCGATTCCCTGCATAGGTTGGAATTGCCTGTGATAGGTATGTGGCAGCCTGAATTCGACCAAGTTGGTTTCAGGATTTCCCCATTTGCTGATCCGCCTATACTTCACGCTATACCCATTTTCCCATGCTCAATGATTCCCCAATTGATGCATAAGTCATTTGCATCTGTAATGTAACTGTAATCTAACTGTAATGTATCTGTATTACAGATTACAGATACATTACAGTTAGATTACAGTTACATTACAGATGCAAATGAGCTAAGGGAGTCCGGGGCTTAGAGTTTAAATGTTCCACTCAATAGACTTTTGGGACTGGAGTCAAATTAAACGTCCTACTATCAAGGTTAAATTCATGTTCTTCTTTCTGTAATATATCTGTATAATATCTGTATTTAATTGAAAAAATATTTGTATATTTACATAGTACAAACCAATTTCAAAAAACAAGAAACCATGGCAAGAATTAAAAATGATCCAAGTGGGGCTATCTCCGGTATGGTGGGCCCGGTTGTTTATTATTATGTGAATGGAAAGCAATATGCGCGCGCGGCGATCAAGGAAAGAAGCAAAGAATCATGGAGCCCCGAGCAGGTACAATATCGTCAGAAAGTGAGCAATGCTGGCGCTTTTTGGAGGCAACTGGACAAGAACCCGGTCAGGATGACCTGGAAACTGGCCGCCGAAGGCATGTCAGGGTACAACCTGTTTCTCAAAACCAACCTGCCCGCCTTTGTGGGTGATGGATCGCAGATGGACCTGGAACGGGTGCACCTGTCGGTGGGCACACTCCCCTTGCCCCTCCAGCTGAAAGCGGTGGCGGTGGAAGGTGACCCAACCAAATGGAATATTTCCTGGAAGGATGATTCAGGCATCGGGCTATCACAGGCCAGTGATACCCTTTTGGTGGTCTTTGCCCATGATGGATCGTTCAGCAAACCGGTTGAAACGGGCATTCAGCGGAACCGGGAAAGTGCAGTGGTACAAGTTCCTGCAGGAACAAAAAAACTGGAAGGGATGTACCTCTCGTTTGTATCGGCCGATCAGCAGCTTTATTCAGTGGATCAGTTTGTTGGGATTTGATTTTGTTTAACGGTTTTACCAATTTGATGAAACCGTTAAACAACTTATATGGTTTTTATTCCTTATCTTAGATTACAGGTTTCACCTAGGTGAAACCTGTAATCTAATCTTTTAAAACGGAATGATATGCCACCACGTAACTTTCGGATTAAAATTGAACCCGATAAATATTATCACATCTGGAATCAGGGAAACAACAGGGACAACCTGTTTTATTCGTCCCACAATTATGAATACTTCATACGGTTATACGCCGAACACTTAGACCCTGTAGTTGAAACCTATGCTTTCTGTTTGCTGCCCAACCATTTTCATTTATTGGTCAGGACTAAATACTGGGTTCAACAAAATGATGAAACCACTCAAAAAGAAAAAATGAATCCGGTAAGTCTGGCGTTCCAGCGTTTTTTTGCGGCCTATTCACAGGCCATCAATGTCCAGGAACGACGGACAGGAAGTTTGTTTCAGAAACCTTTCAAGCGATTGGAATTAACCAGCCCAAGCCAATTGGCCTACCTTGTATTTTACATCCATGCCAATCCGCAAAAACATGGGATTGTTGAAGATTTCAGACAATATCCCTGGAGCAGTTATGAAAGGGTCCTCAGGGATCGACCATCGAAACTTAATAAGGAAGCGGTTTTGGGTTGGTTTCAAGACAAGGAGAATTACATCGCCTATCATGCCGGAAGGTCTGATCTGGACGATTTAAAAGATTTAATGTATGAATAGATATGTCTATTTTTAGCATTTAGTATCCATTTTATAGGTTTCATCAAATTACTGAAACCTATAAAATAGATACTAAAAGCTAAAAATCAGATCCTTTTAATTCAATATTGGCCCACAGGTTACTTACCGACAGGTCTACTGCCTTCTGAAGGTTTTCATCCGCTTTAGCACGGTCGTCAAGGCCTTTGTAACCGATTCCCTTCAGCAGGTAGGCATTCGATAGCTGTACCTTGGCCGATTCCTTTTCCCCGAATTTGGCAAAGAAATCGACTTCGGTTCCTTTCCTGATTCTCTTGTCGCCTTCCTCCACCAAGCCCTTGAAACAGGCCTCGGCTTTGGCTTTGTTGCCTTGTTTCAGGTAACTCAATCCCTGGTAATACTTCATGAAGCTGGCATCCTTCAGGTCCTGAATGGTGGATAACTGGTAGTAGGTTTTGGCTTTTGCCTTGTTGCCCATGGCCTCATAACCCAGACCGATGAAGTAATTGATCTGTGGACTTCTTGGATCTCCTGAATATTTACCCGGTTTTGTATTCTCAGCTGTCTCGACATTGGCAAGGAATTGCTCGAGGGCCTCTTTGTATTTTTTCTGTTCCAGGTATTTCTTACCCATCAAAAGGTGGGCATCTACGGTAATATCCCTTACCCTTGAACTTCCTTCCCGAAAATGGAAGACACTGTTGGCAAGGTATTCAACCGAGCGTTCAGGCTGGCCTGCCAGGTTCAGCACGATGATCTCGCGAACAAAGGAGTCGTCACGCTTCTTCACTACCTCATTGACTGAATCAAATAACTGAGCGCGTCGTTCAATGGGTGTGTTGTTCAGCTCGTACAGGGGGTCCAGTTCTGCATAGTAAACAGGATCATCTTTTTTAAGATCAACGGCCTTCTCATAGGCTGCGATGGCTTTGGGTACATCGTGGCTAAATTGGTAATAGCCCCAGCCAAGATTTCGGTAGGCAATGGCAAGCGTTGGATCAAGGCTCACAGCCTTCTCCCAACAGGTGATGGCTTTTTGGGGCTGCTTGTCGAACAAAAGATTGCCCAGGTAGTAGGAAGGTTTGGCATCATTGGGATTGTATTGAATGGCCAGTTCGAGCACCTTCACAGTTTCAAGCCTGTAGGGGAATCCGAAATCAACCGGCTGGGCCGATCCTTCCTTGATCCATTGGGCAGCCTCTTCCTTGTTACCTTTCCGATCGGCCAGGTAACCCAGCGTATAACTCAGCTCCTGGTTCTTACCCTTGAAGCGGCGCAGTACCTCCTCCGCTTCGGGGTACAGCCCGTCGTTCATATACCCAACAGCCAGTTCCAGGTAATTCTGGTCAAAGTCCCGCATCTTTCTGGTCAGGTCCAAAAGCAATTGTTCACTGGCCTGTTGATCCTTCTTCTTTTGAGATAGCAGGTAATTCTCATTGCCAGCACGGAAATCCAGTGGATCGTGATCGGTCACCTGTACCAGCGTATTTGTAGCCCCTGCCAGATCACCCAGTCTTCTCTGGATAGATGCCTTGAGGGTAATGGCGCTGTTGTTGCAATCATTGGTCGACAACGATTGATTGACCTGGTCAAGGGCCTTGGTGAAGTTACCTTGAATACATGATATCCTGGCCAGTTCAAGGTATGCTGCCGAATACCATGCCTGGTCCCAGGTAGCCCGGTAAAGGGTGTCAATGGCTTCCTCATACAATCCAAGTGACTGAAGGGTGATTCCCTGCAGGTACAAGGCCTCGCAGTTGGAGGGACGGGTAAAATCCCTGGTCAGCCTTTTAATGGCTGTAGCGAAATATTTGCGGGCAATGGTGTACTCGCCATTTTTAAGATGGGTATTCCCCATGGCCACGTTGGTCCTGATATCCGAAGGATCACGCCGTAGGGCCTCCTCGTAATAATCCATTGCATTGAGTGTTGGATTGGAGAACTGCTGTATCCTGCTGCCTGTGAGGTAAAGCTCTTCGATGGTGGTCATGTCTTTTGGCAAGGCGGGAGGCTTGACCTCCTGTGGAAGCGGCCTGTCCTGTTTTCTTTCGACAGGATGATAAGCGACAAGCGTTTCACCCGTTGCTGTGTTGATCATTTCCGTTGAAAGGTCGGTTTCGTTGAATGCCCCCTCTACATTAACGGTAGCGGTAAACCCAGCCTTTGGTGAAATTGCGGTCTGCTTTTCAAATACAACAAGGCCTTTGTTCTTTAAAATGATTGATGCCTTGTCCACTTTCGAAGTGGAATAGTAGCCTAAAAACACCTGGTGCTCTCCCCTCTTTTCAAGGTTGACAGCCCCGTTCATGTTGGCATTCTTAAAGCCCTGGATATCTTTAACCGGGTACCAGTATTGTTTGAAAGTCTTGACTTCATAGGGCCTGATCCAGCTGTAATCGGGCTGGTTATCTGAGAAGGCGCCTACCATGATCTCCACGTATGGCCCGTCATTCTCCGTCAGCCGTCCTTCGGTGGCCTGACCGACAGGACCCGATCCCCATTCCCACAGCTTGGCTCCTTTGACAATGTTGTGATCGCCGATGTGGATGGTTCCACTCTCTTTGCCGTGGTCATAGCCTCCCATGAAATCTTCCTTCAAATCGTAAGCAAAGTAGCTATTCTGGTTGGGTGAGTTCTTCCACCAGCTGATATCGACGCCTTTGGTGAAATCTTCGCCATTGTATACTTCTTTGGCAATGGGCCAGTGGGCAAAACTGTTCTTGGCATGGTAAGTCACCATGTCAACGCTCGGGGGAAAGATCACCTGGTAATCCTTGTCGGTATGAGCCGCCACATTGGCCCAGTATAGAAAGTTATTGGTAACGGAAGTTGGGTTCAAAATCTTTACCTCCGTCTGGTAGTATGATTTACCGGGATACATCGTGATGCCGATGGTCCAGCGCATCCGTTGACGGGGCTCCGTTTCCCCGATCCAGATGGTCTTGCTGCTGTCGGCATTTTCTTTCAGGGTATAATCAACGGGCAAAAAGCTGGAGGCCCTGTGGTGATGGATCACACACCATTCAATGCCGCCCGACACCCAGGCACCGGTCATCCCGATGTTGGAAGGTTTCACCACATTGTTCTTATAAAGGAAATTGTAATTGTTGGTCTTGTCGGTGCCGTAATACAGCTTTCCGCCAATCTCGGGAGTCACACACAACTTGATGAATTCATTTTCCAGGATCAGGGTTTTCCAGTCATGGCTGGTCTTCTCGTTGGAGATGGCATCGTTCAGGGCGTAAGGATAGATTACCTTCGAGGCCCCCTGGTAGGATTCACCTTTGAAGAACATGGGATTCTTGTCGGCAGGACTCACCTCATAGGTGGGAAGCGTCCACTTCTGTTCCGAGATTTGGACCTGGGCCAACAGGGGTTTCCCATTCAAAAAAATGAATAGAAGCAACCCCGAAAATTGGGCAAGCCGTTTGAAATGAATACAATACATATTGGTTGTGGTTTGGTTAAGTTGCATTTCAATTAAGACTACAAGATAAGAAATAGAATTGGAATGCATTCAAATAAATGTATTCAATCACGGCAACTAATTAAACAGCATATAGAACAGCTCAATGGATGGTTTAATTAATTAAGCAATAATAAAAATAATCCTGGCTGCAGATATTGACAATAATTATATACTTTTAAATCGAACTGTTCAGCAGTGAAGAAAGGATACTATCGCAGCTGCAATTGATTAGTTCTGCGACCTATATTCAAGGGGTGAATGCCCGATCCGGTTTTTAAACAGGCGTGCGAAATGCTGTGGATATTTGAATCCCAATTCATAGGCAATTTCACTGACAGACTTATCGGGATCAAACAATTTTTCTTTGGCTATATCCATCAACTTCAATTGCAGGTATTCCTTGGCCGATTTTCCAGTTTCCTTTTTAATCAAATCACCAAAATAGTTGGCCGACATATGAAGTTCATCTGCGCAGTAGGCAACGGTGGGTAGGCCTATATTTTTAGGTTTGTCGGACGAGAAATAACCGTTGACCAGTTCTTCAAACTTCTCCAATATTCCCTTGTTGGCATGATCTCTTAAAATGAATTGGCGGTCGTAAAAACGTTCGCAATAATTGAGAAACAATTCGATGTTGGAAGCGATGAGCTTCTTGCTATGCTTATCCATGTTTTGTTGGATTTCAAAGGCTATTTTTGAAAAACAATCCAAAACAATCTGCCTTTCGCGTTCCGATAAATGCAATGCTTCGTTTGCCTGGTAACTGAAAAAGCTATATTCATGGATGCTTTTGGCCAGCGAAGTTCCACGGATCAGGTCAGGATGGAACACCAGGGCGTATCCCTTGGGTTGATAAACCTGCCCGTCATTTTCGATTTCCATCACTTGTCCCGGTGCAATAAAAACCAGGGTTCCTTCCTGATAGTCGTAGTAATTACGGCCATATTTTAAATCACCGCATTTGACATCTTTCAAAAAAATACAATATAGACCATAATTAAGCCTGACATTCATTTGTTCTCCCCATGACCTTGGATTTGCTTTTGAAAAATCAATGACGCTGACCAAAGGGTGCAGCGTTTCATGGTTGTTGAGTGCATTGTATTCACTGACGGTATCAAATCTGTAAATGGGATCCATAGCTGTGATTGTTTTACTGAAGCAAATTTAAACATTCCCAGGCAGTTATTACCCTTCAGAGGGAGGAATCAGTAAAAATGGTAGTAGATGCAGTAATTTGTATACAAATGACTGGATTGTAAGTCCGTACATTTGTTGTATAAAAAATTACGGTGAAAATGAAAGATGAAAATAACACTTGGGAAGCTGAACAATTCAATTATTCTTTCGTAGGCTTTGCAAAGCATTTAATCCCGATGAAAGTCCTTGCCTTGATTCTATTGATCCTAAGTTTGTCGTCTTATGCCACGCCCAGAAAGAAACCATTGACGATTCGCGAGCAAGGCAGCTTTGCCATTGGTGGAACAGTGATTTCCAATCCCGGCAAGTTTGATCCGTTTCAGCAAACTCCGGAAGGACAAACCCTGCATGGGGATCATGCCTATGTCTTTTATCAAATTTTGTAGTAAATATTTAGATGTTAAATAAATGAATAAATTATCCCTATGAAAACAACAATTTTTGCACTTTTTTTAATCATGGTAAGTGTGCAATTATCCTTTGCACAAGATTTTACGACAAAGAGTTTCACTACCGCTGAACAGGAAATCGTTAACCTTTCAAAGGACAAGTGGCAGTGGATGGCCGATAAAAATGTGGATGCCCTCGATAAACTCTTTCACGAAAAAGCGGTGTTTGTTCACATGGGCGGATCCTGGGGGAAAGAACAGGAAATCAATGTGATTAAAAGTGGAGGTATTTGGTATAAGAAAGCCGATATCCATGAAGTATCGGTGAATATCATTGACAATACTGCCATCCTTTTAAATCGGATTGATCTGTTGGCTGTTGTTGGGGGAAATGAAGTAACAAACCCTTTTATGGTTACAGAAGTATATATAAATCAAGACGGTAGTTGGAAGATGGGGTCACTTTCGTTCAGCAAACTTCTGACACCAGGAGGTCATTAAAAGTAATCAAATTTTTCCAACGACTAATTATTGTCCCAGTTAATGGGAAGTGTCCAAACCTGTAATAATGGTATAAAAACCTGTAATTTGTATAAAAGGCTATTCAATGATTCAGCTCAATTTTGCAGTGTAGAAATTTGATCAATAATTTGAATTTCAAATGTTCGTGTTTATTAACATTTATCTTCCGACGATTGACTTATCTATTGACATCTTATTTTAAAACGAATTATCATGGAAACAAAAATTCAAAAACGCATACTAGGAAACAGTGGTCTGGAAGTATCGGCCATCGGACTGGGCTGTATGGGAATGAGCTTTGGCTACGGTACAATTTCAGATGAAAAGGAAATGATCGCCCTGATTCGATCAGCCGTTGAAAGCGGCGTGACTTTTTTTGATACTGCCGAAGTGTATGGCCCTTACATCAACGAAGAACTGGTTGGCAAGGCCCTTGAGCCCTTCAAAGGCAAAGTGGTGATTGCCACTAAATTTGGGTTTAATTTTCAGGATGGAGTAAATACTGGGCTCAACAGCACGCCTGAGAACATTAAAAAAGTGGCTGAACAATCGCTCAAACGACTCAAAGTAGAGGCCATTGATTTGTTCTACCAGCACCGGGTTGACCCCAATGTACCCATTGAAGACGTTGCAGGTGCCGTGAGGGACCTGATTCAGGAAGGCAAAGTAAAACATTTTGGGCTTTCAGAAGCCGGGGTACAGGTAATCCGCCGTGCCCATGCCGTACAACCGGTTACTGCCCTGCAAAGCGAATATTCGCTTTGGTGGCGTGAACCTGAAGACGAAATCATTCCAACACTTGAAGAATTGGGCATTGGCTTTGTTCCATTTAGTCCGCTTGGCAAGGGTTTTCTGACCGGAAAAATGGACCAGAACACCACGTTTGACCCTAAAGACTTCCGCAGCACTGTTCCACGTTTATCGCCTGAAAATCTAAAAGCCAATATGGCATTTGTCGATTTGGTTGCTGCAGTTGCACAACGCAAAAATGTGACGCCTGCTCAAATTGCGCTGGCATGGATACTTGCACAAAAACCTTGGTTTGTCCCAATTCCAGGCACTACCAAGTTGCATCGTTTACACGAGAATCTCGGAGCCGCAGCTGTAGAGTTCACCACTGAAGAACTGCAGGAGATCAATACCGCTTCATCAACAATTGCAGTGCAGGGCGAAAGGTATTCAGGAGGCAGTGCAAAAATGATCAATCGGTAAATTAATAAACCTGCGTTCTTAAATATTGTTATAATATAAACGCAATAACATACTATCATATAACAGTTTAAATAAAGCATATGGAAGTTAAAACGTCACTAAGGGAAGGCAGAACAACCATCAAAACAAAAGATGTGAAAGCCTTTGGCACAGCAGATGCGAATGCGTCGCTGAAGCCGTTAAACATTCAACGTAGAGAAATTACTCCGCATGATGTTGAAATTGATATCCTTTTTTGTGGAGTTTGTCATTCCGATCTGCACACCGCCCGCAACGAATGGCATGGTACTACTTATCCGGTTGTCCCGGGCCATGAGATTGTTGGAAAGGTAATGAGAGTGGGCAATCATGTCTCTAAATTCAAGGTAGGTGATTCTGTGGCAGTGGGCTGCATGGTGGATTCATGCAGGGAATGCGATCATTGTAAAGATGGATTGGAACAATATTGCGAAACAGGTCCTACACTTACTTACAATAGCCCGGATAAATACCTGGGCACTCAAACCTATGGGGGCTATTCCGAAAGCATTTTAGTGGACGAAGCCTTTGTATTGCGAGTGCCCGAAAATCTTGATCTGGCTGCAACTGCTCCCTTACTGTGTGCCGGAATTACCACCTATTCACCCCTGAGGCACTGGAAGATTGGCCCAGGGATGAAAGTGGGAGTGGTAGGAATTGGTGGATTGGGACATATGGGTATTAAATTGGCCAAAGCAATGGGTGCCTATGTGGTGGTTTTAACAACCTCAGCATCCAAGGCGGAAGATGCCAAACGCCTGGGTGCAGATGAAGTGGTAGTATCCAAAGATTCAAATCAAATGAAAAGCAAGGCCAATAGTCTTGACTTTATTCTGGATACGGTTTCAGGTACTCATGACATGAACGTTTACCTCAATTTGCTGAAGGTTGACGGCACACTGGTTTTGGTAGGAGCGCCTGAAAATCCAATCCCTGTGGCTGCGTTCAGCCTGATTCCTTATAGAAGAAGCTTTGCAGGTTCGACCATTGGCGGAATTGCAGAAACCCAGGAAATGCTGGATTTTTGCTCTAAGCACAACATAACAGCAGATATTGAGATGATCAACATTCAGCAGATCAATGAAGCTTATGATCGTTTACTAAAAAGCGATGTCCACTATCGTTTTGTAATTGACATGGCTTCATTGAAAAAATAAAGTAGTGGGCGATTTGTATGAGTCAATGGCATTGAAATGCCTTTCTGCTGATTAATAATTGCCCCAAGGGTTTGTGCGTTTATATCAATTCCGAAGTTATTGAAGTTATTGCAAGATTATTGATCTTGCAATAACTTCAATAACTTCAATAACTTCGATAACTTCGGAACCGGTAGTTTTGGGAAAATCTCAATTCCTTGCTTTGCAGATAGAGAAATAAAACCGCACAATAGGAGCATCTATACTTTTTAGTACATTTGATATCAGCATATTACCTATCCACAGCCTTCCAATTATTGACTCACCTCACCTCTGAAAAATAAAAAAAGAGAACACTGATTTATTTGACTGAAGTAATAGATCAGTGTTCCCTTTTTATTAATTCTTCCTTTGATTCAGCCAACCCAGCCACAACTTCAAATCCGTGGTCCATGCGGCGATGTGATTGTTTTGACCCCCAAGTCCAAAGCCGTGTTCTCCCTCTGATAGGATATGCAACTCGGCCGAAATCTTTTTCTTGCGCAGGGCCTGGTACATGAGCAATGAATTTTCATCCGGTACACCTGAATCATTGTCGGCATGTACAAGGAATGCCGGTGGGGTATCATCCTTTACCTGCAACTCGTTGGAATAATAGTTCACCAGTTTTGGATCTGCATCCTTGCCCAGGAGCGCATCACGCGAACCGGTATGGGCGCTCTTGTCTGAAAATGAAATGACCGGATACATCAGAACCATAAAATCAGGACGACAACTTTGCTGTTCCACCACATCGGCCGAATTCTTGTTGCCATAGTCGAAATGAGTACCCAGCGTGGATGCCAGGTGACCTCCTGCAGAAAAGCCCATCACACCGATCTTGGTACTGTCGATGTTCCATGCCCTGGCGTTTGAGCGTACCAGTCGCATGGCCCGCTGGGCATCCATCAGGGGCGCCTTGTGCGGCTCCACGGTGTTCCCATAGGTAGGCAGCCTGTATTTAAGAACAATACCTGCAACCCCGATGGAATTCAAGTAACGTGCAATATCCGTACCCTCCAGGTCATAGGCCAATACCCAGTAGCCACCCCCGGGACAAATCACCACCGCCTGACCGGTGGCAAACCGCTTACTGGGCAGATAAACAGCAATATCAGGATCCTGCACATTGCTGATCAACACAATGTCACTCTTGACGGTTTTCTCAACTTGTCCGGTCTTCTTTGAATTGGGGATTTCACCCTTGTACAATGGCAGAACATAATCCTGACCAAAGGAAATAAAATTCAGTACGACCAATAGAGCCAGCATAAAAACTCTAAGTAAAAATCTCATTGGCAATGTATTATTCTTCCTCATTTGGTTTATTTAAAGATTAGTTCGTCCGCATGACTGGTTGTTTGAAGATTCAATTAGATTTAAAGCCAGGAATTACCTTGTCCATTGGCATTAACAATTATTCGTGTATCAATTCCCTAAAGGGCCTACTCTGCAGGTGACTCCAGGTCACCTGTTGAGTAATACCTAAAGTTCAATTATAAATTCACTTCCCTTTTTATCGGTCTTTGAATAAATCTCTTTTCCCTCCTTAAGTACTTTAATTGTAATATTTTCTTGATTTACTGAATTTACCTTTACCGTAAACTTTGAATTGAAAGCGCATACATTGCCAAGCGACATTTCGTTCCAATCCTTGGGAAGACGGGGCTGGCAGATGAAACTTTTAAACCCTGTTGGCTGGATGCCAAATAACCCTTCCGTATAAATGCGGCAATACAAGGCGCTCTCAGCCGACAGATGAGCCTGGTTGCCTTCGGGATAAGCCTCAACCGGATAGGGAACATGTTCTCCCAGCAGTCGCTGCCGTGAGTAATCTTTCAGCTTATTCAAAGCCAGTTCTGATTCTCCTCCCTTGAAAATACCCCGCAAGGCATAAAGGGTGGCCCTATCCCAAAAAGTCTTTAGGTTCTTTTCCACTAAAAGGCCATCTGGGGTCCATAACTTGTCAAACAAGGCCTTGATGGTGCCATCCTTCCGATCATTGATGCCCATGACCAGCGGCAGGCAAATCCAGTGCCTGAAAGTTGTATGACCCTCATAATAGCGGTAGGTGTGATATCCTTCAATGTCGGCCCCAAAATATTTCTCAATGGCCATTCGTAAATTGGCTGCTCTCGATTTGTATTGATCGATGACGCATTGTGGTTCATTCAACGCCTTAGCCAGATAAACGGCATTCGTAAATGCGCCAAATGCCAAACAGGAAGTCGAAAGATTGGCCGTACCGGTGGGTATTCTCCCTTCCATTTCATCTGAATTAGAAGCCACCACCCCAGCCAGGGTGATCTGCCTTTCGGTATATTCCAGGCACCACTGGATGGCAGGCCATAGTACCTTGGCCTTTTCCACCTCCCCGCATTCAAGGGCATAGAGCGAAGCGCCCCAGGCATACATCGAGGCATCGCCCCTGTCGGAGGCACCATTGAAGAGCTTATCACCTTGCATTTCATAGGAAGATGGAATCGGCTTAAAGGCAGGGGTCATCGCTTCCATGAACTTTTTATAGGCATTCATCGAGGCCTCATTGCCAATCGCATACCCCAGGTAGGGAAAAAACGGCCCTGCATATTCTACCTGGTCATTGGCCCAAATTCCCCCATAATAACGTCCCCCACCCGGCGAATGCACCAATCCCATTTTAGAATCAAAGATACTTTCAGATGCCCTGATCTTGGCAAATTGAAAGGCACGGTTCAATACAGGATCAGGTGTCAGGAGAACCAAATTCTCATTGATCCCGGCAACGAGGTCAAGGCGTACCTGCATTTCCTTTTGGGAATCGTACACCACCGGCTTTTGATCTTCCATGCGGGCTGAATGTTCGATGGCAATGACCAGTTTTTCTCCTTTCTGAAGAACAACCGATTGTTTTTCTATTTTGTGTGTGACGATGAACGTGTGTTCCGCCCCCTTTAGAATATTGGTTTCCAAGAAGTCTTTCACTTCTATATTTTGTTTTTTTGAACTTGTATTCTGAATTTCCCAACGATCAAATACTGACGGGTGATCAGTTGACGGAAAAATACTTCTTTTGATACCCAACTCACTCTTGGCATATGTGAATTCAAGGATGCCATTGAATAAGACTTTATCAACCGAAGGCAGATTAAATTCCTTTCCATTCAGACTGATTTGGGGTATGATGCTATCATTGCTCTTGAGATAACTGCGATAGTCGTACTTGATAATCATCGATGGCCAGATAATCAGCGTATTGACTTTCAGCTTTTTCTGCATGTCAAGGTCATAGGTGACGATCACAGAAACCTGCCTGCCGCTCATTTCAAGATTATCTGAATGGGGTAGCTTTTTATCATTGCCCACATTCCAAACAATATCGACCTTGTTGCCCAACTGCCAGCGATAGGCCTCAGGCATGCCTGTTCGTTTCTCCTGCGAGAGGGCAAAGAGTGAACAGCAAACACAGAAAAAGATTAGAATTTTTTTTTTCATATACTCCAGGATTAAGCACACTGACAGATAAGGCACATTGTTTATTATTTCCAGGCGTCCCATGTATCTATGTGTTATTTTTTCATGCCGGAAACAAAAGTTAGTTTGCTTCCAAATTTAGAAAAAAAAGCCCTGACAGCCATCAATTGACACCACTTTTGTTATAAATAATAATTTGTTTGGTTTCCACTGCGCTCCCTTCATTATTCTCATTGATCGCAGCTTTACGATCGGGTCAAGGCGGAGGGATCGGAATAAGATGATGTTTAGCATCTTCAAATAAAAAAGTGGCGGCCATGAAGTACCACAAGGCTGAAATTAATTTCCGATCGGCATACACCCATTTCAACATGCTTTCTTCATTTTGATTCCTTTCATCAGCCAAGGCCTGGAGGTATGTTCAACTCGTGCCAAATACAGTCTTTTTACATAGTTCGTGCATAGTTCGTGCATGCTTCGTGTATATATACATACAAAAACAATGCATGATCAATCCATCAATGAAGTAAATAATATGAAAGTAACAGGTATCGAAGATGGGTTTCATACCAATGCATCCATCCGTCATTTCAGCAGATAGAAATCGAAGCGAACACGGGGTAAAAATAATTGGACGTGATGTAATTATTGATAATTAGAATACGTATATTTGAACAACCCAAAAGAAAACTGTAATTAAACATGGGCTGTAGAACCATTTTCAAAATAAGTATTCATTTTCTAAAGCATGAGGACTCGTTTATTTACAATTCTGATCTTAACAATCACTTTCTCGTGCAGAAATCAGCAGGCAAGCGAGGACAAAAGTACTGAATATGAACTGATTCGACAGGCCAATAAATTTGGACAACTCTTTATCGACAAAAACTATGAAGGGATGGTTGACAAATTATATCAGCCATGGGTTGAAAAAATAGGAAAAGATAAATTAATGAAGCAGTTCATTGACAACAATTTAGAATTTAAACTTAAAGGAATTATCCTGGATTCAATCATCTTTCGCAATCCTTCTAAAATCATAGTCAATGGGAGTCAATTACAAACGACCATTACCCAATTGGAATATGGCAAAAATTTGAATGATGCTTACAAGAGTAAATATGCCATTGCCCTTTCAAATGACCGGGGAAAAAAATGGTTCTTTATTCCATCTGTCAATAATTTCCAGGACTTAAAAGAGAAGTTCCCGGACTTGGATTCCAGCTTGGCATTCCACAATGATACCTTGGGTTTTGAGAATACGCCCCTGAATAATTTCAAAATCCTATGGTGTGATTTTAAAATCAACTATCCGCTATTTGAATTAAACCACATTGACTGGGACTCAGTTTACAGGGTCAATTGTTCAAAGATCACTTCCCAGACCACCAACCAGGAATTGTATGCAATTTTATCCTCCAGCATCCTAACCCTAAAGGACCAGCATACTGATTTAAAGACCCAATTCAATGCTGGTTTTGCTTACCAACATTCCATCTGCCACAATCGGCCTGCCAATTTTATCAGTCTGAAGATCATCGACAATTACATTTGGGATAAATTGCAAAAAGTAAACGATCACATAAGTTTTGGAACTATCAAAAAGGGAAACATTGGCTACATCTATATTGGAAGTTTTGAATGCAATGAAAAAGACTATTATTTTATTGATGATTTTTTGAAAATGCATCCTGATCTGAAGGGAATGATCATCGACATTCGTCAAAATGGTGGCGGGAATGAAGGCCTGGGATTAATCGTCGCGAGTCGTTTTACCAATCGGCCGGTAACCTATCGGTATGCAAGAAAAAGAAATGGCCCCGATTATTCAGATCTAGGCGATTGTATGCCCATGGTGTTGAACCCAGGGGGAACTGTGAAATTTTTGAAACCGGTTATCTTATTGACCAACAGGAAAACATTCAGTGCTGCCGAGGATTTTACCCTGATGCTAAAATGCCTTCCCAATGTGATCCAGATGGGTGATACGACCACGGGAGGTGTAGGAACCAATCCAAGGTATAAACCTTTGCCCAACGGATGGGAGTATCGAATCGCCTATGATATGTCATGCGATTGGAATAAAAAGCCCATCAAGAATGGCATCGCCCCCCAGGTACCCATTTGGATCAATAAAAAGGATCAATTCAATGGGAACGATCGAATCCTGGAAGCGGCGATCAAACAATTGAACATGCATCAATAACAATGAATGCAACAGCCGGGAGCGCGACCTTTACAAAGGTAAGCATAAAATAAAGGCATCGATTCATAAAGGATCGGAAGAATCAACTGGAACATGACCAGCTTCAGATGATTTGAATGCCTGGGAAAATTTGTAAGAAGTTTATCTTCGAAATGCCAGATGATTTCATGCCATGGGTTTATCTTTGCAGGCTTAATACAAATTCAATTAAGACCCATTCATGAAAAGAATCATCGCATTTATGATACTATTGGTACAATTTTCGTGTACCAAACCGCCTCAGGACAGCCTGACTTTTAAGATTCAGTACCAGCCTGAAAAGACTTACAATTGCACGGCGGATCGGGTAACCAATTCGATTGTCAAATTCAAGGGCACGGAGAAATCGCTGCAGAGGCTCAAGGCCATGGGAAGGCAAAACCCTACGTTCAGCAATAAGAAGTCACAAACCCAATGGGTATTAAAAACAGGCAAGCAGGTGGATGGAACCGACTTTCCAGTGGCAGTTGATTATGTAATTACTACCAGCAACGACGGCCAGAAGGGCAGCCCGGTGAAGGCCAGCTTCAAGGGTAAATTCGCAAGTGACAATTTGCCCGAGTTTAATTCCATCGTGGCAGATGGACTGGACGAGAAAGACAAAACGACCCTGCTTCAATCCCTGCAGAACACCTTTACCCAACTTTCCTTTCCCGAGCGGAAGGTAAAAATTGGAGAACAGTTCACCATTGAAAACCCCTCGACCATTCCCATGGAGGGTTCAACCGTGGATGTGGTGGTTAAAACCAATTACAAGTTAATCAGCATTTCAGAAGGGATTGCCAACTTTGATATTTCACAACAGTACACCCTGAATCCCAGGCTAATGGACAATTCACTAAAAGGATCAGTCAGTTCGAAAGGCCATTTGGTGTATGACATCGCCCACACGATCGTTTTGAATTATACACTTGACACTGACATGGAAATCACCAAAAACCTTGATAGTTTTGAGTTTGAACTTAAAACCAAAAGCGGGATTGTGCAGATCACAAAATTATCAGCCAATTAGATTGACAAAATAGATTATTAGACAAAAAAGTACCGTATATTTGGGTATAGTTAATTGTTGTCGGTAATTTAAATAATGTCAAAACAAGTGACCCCGATCAATGATATATTTAAATGGGTAGACACCTACACTGCAACAATTGCTGCAATTGGAATAGGCCTATTCTTTTTTTTCCACCATCTTGAAAAACCAAAGGTAAAAACACCTTACAAAGTAGTTGATATCGAAGGGCAGGTGGCTGACTATTCGTTTCAGCCCCAACCGGGTAAGAAGGCGACGCTTAAACAATATTACATCTGGCTAGACAACTACGCCTGCACCTTCCAAATAAAGACAGACTTTCTGACCTATTTTTATCGGTCAAGATTTGAACGAGATGTCAAAAGGGGTGACAGTATCAGAATTTCCATTCCAAAAATATATGAAAGCAAACTGCAAGACAAAAAGAGCAAAATATTTACACTCTCCATTTCAAAAGATTCAGCTGAGTACCTAAGGTTGAGGGAAACAATTCCAAAAGAGAACACCTATCTTGATCTATTTGCCGGACTTTTCTTTTGGTTAGCGGGTGGCATTTACTATTTTCTAAAAAGAGATTCCATCGTACCGTAAATGCTGAATAAGGCAAGCCTTATCAACAAATGAAATAAAATCGAATTGGGCTGGTTCATGTAATGATGACAGCGATAAAAATCTTTGTTAAAGATAGCTGCCTTGAAGTAAATATATGCCATTTGGAACATCTTTTAGCAAAAAAATCACTATCTTGTTCTCACTAAACCATCGACCCTTAACCCAATTCAAAATGAAAAACTATTTAAAACATTTCAAATCCTGTCCACTTTTATGGATACTGATTATCTGCCTGGTCTTTGTATTCCAGGCTTGCTCCCCTACCCCTTCCATGAAAAAAGAAATTGTCGCTGTTGCAAAAGATTCGGTTCAGAGTCATCGATTCTTTTCAGAAACCAGCTTCTGGAACCAACCATTGGCTGAAAACCCTGAAATAGATCCCCAAAGCAATCATTTCATCGAATTGATGAAAAAAGAACCCACCGGCCCGTTCTTTAA
>DASXUZ010000182.1:0-5911 GCA_036504555.1 Prolixibacteraceae bacterium
GGGATTACCAGCATCGATGCACTGATTGCTTACTTTACCCCAAGACGCGATAGTATCACTTTTAAAGCCAATCCTTTTTACCGTTACATGGAATACCATTGTTTGGGTGGAACTTATTTTTTATCAGACTTTAAAACACAATTGTATCCCATTCTATCGAGCGATAACAACGTTTCAGTGACCATCGAAGAGGACTACAAATTGAACCTCGATTTAAAATCCAAGCAATATACCGGATTTGATATCGCAGCCTCAAACATACCGGCTAAAAATGGAGCGATCCATATTTTAAACGATATCCTGCCAGTGGTTCAACCTGCACCGACCAAATACATTTTCGATACCACCGATTATCCGGAGATCAAGCAAGGAGACTTCTATGGTAAATATTACATGAAATGGTTTGATGGACAGAATACCTTCCCCAAGATTAAATGGAGAGGTGATTATCTGCAGTATTACTATAAGAATCATGATGCTCCGACTCAATTAAACTCCGACTGTTTAAACATGAATGGTTTTTGGGAAATTGAAATTACTACCCCCAAAATTATGAAAGGAAAATATACCCTTTCAGGATATGTATGGAGTGGTAACATTGATTTTGAAGTATATGTTGATGGAGTGAAAACTGCAACAGTTCCCAGATCTGGCCCTGACCGGGCACCATGGGGTGATTTTTCCTGGACCACAACACAAGAACATAAAATCAAACTGGTCAACATTACATGGGGTATATTATTCTGGGACACAGTAGAATTTACACCAGTTAAATAAATTGATTATCTGACCATTAACCTAAATATCGCTTCGAAATGACAAAAATTTATCGATTAAATATGACAAAAAGATTCTCATATTCGACCTGTATTTCATTACTGATATTTTTTATGGCCTGCATAAGTATCCAACCCGTTTGGGCACAGAATCCAGGTGTGAATATAAAAGGTATCGTCCTGGAATCAGGTACAGGTCTACCCCTAAAACAGGTTTCGATCTCCGTTGCTTCAACCGGAACTTCGTCTGAAACAGATGAAAATGGAGCTTTCAGCATTTTAGTTCCCAATAAACAGGCCGAAATATTGATTGATTTACCCGGATACAACAAACGGAATATATACCTCAATGGACGTGATTTCATCAATGTATCACTGGTATCGACCGATTACAACTCTTTTGATAATTCATACAACAATCCACTTGGATCGAACTTATTGAAAGGGTCAAGCTTCTCGGTATCGGCCTTAAAAGCTGACAATTTAAAACTGTCGCAAGTCACTTCTTTTGATCAGGCCTTACAAGGCCGTATTTCCGGTCTGTCAGTCATTGAACAGTCAGGAATGCCCGGACACAAAACATTTATGAATATCCGGGGTATTTCATCCTTGTATGGAAATTCTGAACCATTGCTCTTTATTGACGGAATGATTCATGATTATACCTATGCCAACAAAAGCCTGATGGAAGGATTTTCGACCAACCCAATGGAAATCGTTGACATTGATGATATTTCTGATATCTCGATCATCAAGGATGGTAATTCCTATTTGGGAGCTGCCGGTTCAAACGGGGTAATCAATGTGAATACCGAACAGAAGAGTGAAACCAGTACGGTCATTAAAATGTCGGCCTATGCCGGGATGACCATGGTCCCACAAAACCTGGATGTGATGAATGCTCCACAGTTCAAAAATTATTTCTCTGAGCTGCTCAATGAACGGGGATTTACACCCGATCAAATCAATACAAGCTATCCCTGGTTGAATGGAAACCCATCATCAGCCGAATATTACCGGTATAACAACAATACCGATTGGCAGAAGGAAAGCTTCAAGCCTTCCACGATGCAGAAATACCATTTCTTCCTCAAAGGGGGTGATGATATCGCCACTTACAACATTTCAACCGGTTATCTGAAACAGCAGGGCTTATATGATGAATCAAACTATTCGAGATTTAACTTAAGGATCAATGGAAAGATCAATATCTCCAATAAGTTTTCGATTGCACCCAACGCCAAATTATCTTTGGCCGACAGCAAAACTCCCAACATGGGATATAGCACCTGGAAAAACCCACTCACAGCCTCTTTGTTGATGCCCCCCATTACGGCCGCCTATGCAAGAGAAAATGAATCAGGTACTCAATTGTCCTATTTGGATGATGTGACCGTATTCAATGTAAGTAATCCGGCTTCCATCATTAAAAGCTCCATGGGATCGAACAGGAATTATCATTTCTTGAGTTCTGTAATGGCCCAGTTCAAGTTTAATAACCATTTGGTTTTGTCCAATCTGATGGGCATCAATTTCAACAATGCCCGTGAGAGTATCTTCTTGCCAGATCTTGGTATGGTGCAAATGGATTCAGCCAGTAACAGTCCCGGGGACTTTGTAACTGAATTCCGTTCCAGCCAGAACCATGCGACTTTGGCCTACAATACCAAATCCGCTTCGGGTCATTCATTGGTTGCACAAGGAGGTATCAGGTACATGAAAAATACCTATAAATACAACCAGGCCATCGACTTGAATACCCCATCCGACGATTTCAAGAGTCTGGGACAAGGTTCAAGATACAATTACCTCCGGTCAGCCAGTGGTGATGACAGGGGTTTGTCATGGATTTCTTATTTTGGAAGTGCCAATTACAATTTCAGGGATAAATATTTTATCGATGCCAACGTTTCCTATGATGGAAATTCAGCGGTGAACAAAACCAACCGGTATAATTTTTATCCTTCTGTTGCAGGTTCATGGCGTGCCTCTTCTGAGAAATTTCTTTCCCAGGCCAAATGGATTGATGATTTGAAATTCCGCGGATCATGGTCCACAACAGGTAACATGTTCAGCAGTGTTTACGACTTTTCAAAACTGTATTATACTTCTCAAAGAATGAATAGTTCAGGGGTTATCACCCGTGAGGCCATTCCAAACGATCAGCTTGAACTGGAAAAGAAAATGACCGTGAATGCGGGAGTCGATCTTTCACTCTTTAAACAGTCGGCCAACCTGCACGTTGATTATTACCAATCCAAGGTCGATAACCTGATCATTGAACAGGTATTGCCTCCTACCTTTGGTTTTATCAACTACTTTGACAATGGTGGTAAATTGGAATCAAAGGGACTGGAAGTGTCAGCAGATATCCGCTTGCAATCCGGTTCACTGGTATGGACCCTCGGCGGTTCTGTTACCAAGCAGATGACTGAAATTACCAGCCTGAAATTCCTGGATCCAGCCACTTCAAGTGTGATCACCCCCATAGTAGGTGGAGAGTACATCACTTCTGTTGGCAATGCAGTGAATGCCTTTTGGGGATATAAAACCGATGGCATTTTGACTGATGCCAATGAGGCCAGTCAAATTACAGGTCCAAAAAGAGTACCCATGGCGCAGGGTGATATCCGGTATGTAGACAAAGACAACAACCAAATCATCGACGACAACGATAAAGTGATTATCGGAAATCCCAACCCTGACTTTTTTGGTGGATTCAACAGTACCTTGAAGTATAAAAACCTTGAATTGGCCGCTTACTTTAGCTATTCAATGGGAAACGATATTTTCAACTATGTCAGATTCAAAGCTGAATCAATGGATACCTACAGCAACCAAATGGTAAGTGTATTGGACAGATGGACCCCTGCTAACTCAGGTTCAACCATGCCCCGCGCTTCATTTGGAGATCCTACAGGGAATACTGTGTTTTCAGATCGTTGGATTGAGGACGGATCGTATGTGAAGTTAAAACAATTGACTTTAAACTACACCTTCCCACAGGTAACGGGACTCTATAAGGGAATCACCCTCTATGTCACGGGAACCAATTTACTGACATTCACCAACTATTCAGGTTACGACCCCGACTTCCTTTATTCAAACAATCCATTTTACATGGGTGTTGATTATGGAAAAATGCCTCAACCCAAATCGTTTATCGTGGGCTTAAAATTAGATTTATAACAGGATAAATTTATAAAAAATGAAAATACTAAATATTAAATCCACCCAGCTGCTTGCTATTCTGGTAGTTGTATTCACAGGTTTCTCATGTAGTGACAAGTTCTTTGATGAACAGGCCGGTGAAAGAATTACTCCTGATCAGCATTATAAATCGGTGATCGATGCACAAAATTCGCTGGCTGGTGCTTTTGTCCCACTCCAGGCGGTATTGCCAAAATTAATCATGATTGATGGCTTGCGCTCTGATATGATGACTCCCACCTCCACGGCCGATGCCTATTTAAAAGATCTGAACAACCAGGTACTGAGTTTTGACAACCCTTACCTCGATGCTTCTGATTATTATAAAGTCATTGTCAATGCCAACGAAGCACTGGCCAACCTTGCCAAAATTGCCGCTGTAGACCGTGATTTTGATGACTATACCATGAAGTACACCAAGGGTGCGTTGGTTGGTTTGAAGAGTTGGACTTATCTGACCCTGATCAGACTTTATGGACAGGCAGCCTTGATTGACGACAATCTGGTGGCCTTGCCCGAAAATCTGAACCAGACGATTTTAACCAAGGATGCCATGCTCGACGTTTTGATCGAAGGACTTTTGCCTTATATTCCAAGTACAGAGGAACTAACGCAAAAACTTGAGTTGAGATTCACCAACTTCATGAACAACAAGGCTGTCCTGGGCGAATTATACCTTGAAAAAGGAGATTATGCCAATGCAGCGATTTATCTGAAGATGGCCATCGAAAGTTACAAGAACAGCACGGACATCTATAAAGTGAACTCCTATTCGAACGAAGCCTGGAAGACCATGTTTCTAGGTGGTGAATCCGGAACTGGAAGTATTCCTCCTGCTAACAATATCGCACCTTCTGAAAACATCTCAGTGATGGCTTATGACCAAAATGAAGGGCAGTTTAATCCCTTGGCCAGGTGGATTTTGCCTACTGATCAATTTATGGTTCAACCTTCCCAGATTTTAATCAATGATTACAAAACCCAGATTCCTTTAAAAGGAACCAATGGCGATGTATACCGTGGAATTGGTGCAACCATCGATACCACCAGCAGCGGGGTCTATTATATCAATAAATATTCGATTAATAAAGCTGAACCTTTTAGTTCTGACATTACCATTTCAAGAGCGGCCGATTTGCATTTATTGCTTGCTGAAGCCTTGAACCGCAATGGCGAGTCAGCCACTGCATTGATCATTCTGAATCAAGGATTCAAACCTGAACTTAAAAAGCCTGCTCTTTATACCAAATGGAGTAAAAACCTGGGAATCAGGGGTAGGGCCTATTTGCAATCAGTGGTTGTTCCTGACAGTGCATTTCTGACTCCAGGTGCAGTTAAAAAATCACCTCTTACAGGGGCTGACAGGATCAATTATATTGAAGATCTGATCATGACCGAACGTTCCATGGAACTTGCCTTTGAAGGAAAACGTTGGTTCGACCTGGTACGCGTTGCAAAACGCAGACAAGATCCAGCCTATCTGGCCAACAAGGTAGCAGCCAAATTTACCAACACTGCTGAAGGGGATGCTGTTCGTGCAAAATTAATGAATGAAAATAATTGGTATTTACCTTTCAAAAAAGAGATTAAATAATCGGTTTTTGAAACAGGCAAATTCCATTCAGGGGAGAGGTTGACAAGTAAAATTGTCAACCTCTTTTTTTATACAAATAATTTTAATTTTATGCGAGTTACCCCCTACCCGAGTTCACAAGCCGGATTCCGAGCTTAGAACAAAAGTCATGTCTGTTGGTTCCGATAGATGAGATAGGCGTTAACTTGTAATATTCATGCTTATAATCTGATACTTGAAACAGTATTACCAGGAAGTCTCAACCTTCTGGGACACTTTTTATCTGTTTATTTTTTTAAACACATAGACACATAGAACACATAGTCCCGAGGACTCGGGATAAACTATGTGT
>DASXUZ010000183.1:0-8437 GCA_036504555.1 Prolixibacteraceae bacterium
ATATCTATTAGTTGCCATATTCCATGGGTTGCACCCATGGTTATTCACATTCAACCACTTCGTGGTTTCAAAGAACTTTTTCTATATTTTATAAATACGACATTATTTATTCACTATTACTTATATTCTCATGACATACTATTTCCCCTGGGCTTAAAACTGGAGGAATGTATTCCCAAATTCGCTGAATTTGCTACCTTTATGCACTAAACCTATCGTGAACTTTTTGCAATCAACTAACATGTCACCGATGAAATATACCTTAGCTACTATCTTTATTATCAGCTCATTCATAACATTTGGAACAACGAAAGGCTCGTCTTCAAAAATTTCTATCCCTGTAACCCAAAAGTATGAATTGGTTTGGAGCGACGAATTTAATTACAGCGGTCTGCCTGATCCCAATAAATGGACTTTCGACACCGAAGGAAATGATTCAGGCTGGGGAAATCATGAAGCGCAGTATTACACCAAGGCCAATTTGAAAAATGCGGAAGTCAAAGACGGATTCCTATCTATCACAGCCATAAAGGAAGACTTTGAAGGCAAGAAATACACCTCAGCTCGTTTGATTACCAAATCAAAAGGCGATTGGTTATACGGCAAAATCGAAGTGCGCGCCAAGCTACCCGAAGGAAGGGGCATGTGGCCTGCCATCTGGATGCTACCCACTAAAACGCCCTATGGCGGCTGGCCAGCCTGCGGAGAAATCGACATCATGGAAAATGTTGGCTATGATCCCTATGTGATTGTTGCATCGGCTCATACCAAGGCTTACAACCATTCAATCGGTACTCAGAAAAATGCAAAAATTACGATTGCTGATTGCTATACAAACTTTCATAATTACATACTCGAATGGGATGCCAATGAGTACAGGGTTTACGTAGATTCCAACTTGTATTTTACCTACAAAAATGATGGCGCAGGATTTCAGTCATGGCCCTTCGACAAGCCCTTTCATTTGCTCTTGAATCTTGCGGTAGGTGGAGACTGGGGAGGCGCAAAAGGCATCGATGAAACCATTTTTCCCCGCTCGATGGTGGTGGATTATGTGAGGGTCTATCAGCGAAAATAAATGTCACAGGCCATTAAAATTGACCACTAATTGACCCTATTTATTTTGTATTTCAAGGATAAATGATTACATTGTAGAGATTTACAGGATTAACCCAAGTATATAACAAATGAGGATGCTTAGTACGAACAAACTAAACGTCCTTTGGTATAACAAGTGAAAAAAATGAAACTTATTTTTAAAACAACGCTTCTTTTTATCTTTCTTTCCCAGGTGGTTTCGGCACAATACCTTCATCAAAAAGGCAGGTATATTGTTGATGGAAATGATCAGCAATTTATTATCCGCAGCATGGGCTTGGGTGGATGGATGATTCAGGAAGGCTACATGCTTGAAACTAGCGCATTTGCAAATCCACAATACCAGATACGGGCCAAGATTAAAAGCTTGATTGGTGATGCCAACACAGAAACCTTTTACAATGCGTGGCTTCAAAATCATTGCACCCGCGAGGACATTGACTCGATGGCATCCTGGGGATTTAATGCCATACGTCTTCCCATGCATTACAACTTATTCACCCTTCCCATCGAGGAAGAACCTGTCGTAGGTGCCGACACCTGGTTACCCAAAGGGTTTCAGATGGTGGACAGCTTGCTGGACTGGTGTACAAAGGCCCATATCTACCTGATTCTTGATTTACATGGAGCTCCCGGAGGACAGGGAAGAGATGCAGCCATCTCGGACTATAACACCAGCAAACCATCGCTTTGGGAGAGTGCCGAAAACCGCAGAAAGACTGTCGCCCTATGGGGAAGATTGGCGGCCAGGTATGCCAACGAACAATACATCGGAGGCTATGACCTGATCAATGAAACCAACTGGGCATTTACCGCCGGGGGCAACATCAATGGTTGCGGGGAAACCAACAACCTGCCCCTCCGGGAACTCTATGTCAATATTACAAAAGCGATCCGTGATGTGGATAAAAACCATTTGCTATTCATTGAAGGAAACTGCTGGGCAGGCAATTTTGATGATCTGACCCCAGCATGGGATACCAATATGGCTTACAGCTTTCACAAATACTGGAATGAAACCAATGTTTCGACCATCCAGAGCCAGATCAACATGCGCAATGCCCAGAACGTTCCTTTATGGATGGGCGAATCGGGTGAAAACTCCAACCAGTGGTTTTTTGAAACCATTAAAATGCTCGAAACAGCCCAGGTTGGATGGTCCTGGTGGCCGCTGAAAAAGATCAGCTCAGTGGTCGGTCCTTTGACTGTGAAAAAGACGGCTGATTACCAAACATTGCTGAATTATTGGAAAAATGGGGGAACCAAGCCTACGGTCGCTTTTGCAACGGCAGCCTTGATGGGAATTGCAGAGAACCTGAAGATTAAAAACTGTGTGTACCATCCCGATTACCTGGATGCCATGTTTCGCCAACAGAAAACAGACCTGACTATCCCTTTCAAATACCAAACCATACCAGGCATTGTCACAGCTTCAGACTATGACATGGGAAAATCAGGGATTGCCTATTCTGACAAATACGATATGCGCGATGGAACCAACGATGCAGGCGGCGGAAACGATGGATGGGTCTATCGCAATGATGGAGTTGATATTGATGTCTGCTCGGATACCGACGCCAAAAGCAAAGGCAATTGCATTGGCTGGATTGATCCCAATGAATGGGTTTTATATACCCTTGATGTGAAGCAATCGGCTGCCTATAGCCTAACAGTGCGCTATGCATCAGGGGGTTCCGGGGGTACTTTTCACATCGAAAAAGATGGTGTCAATATCTCTGGCCAGATTAAAGTCCCTGGAACAGGAGGCTGGCAATCTTGGAAAAGCCTTGTAGTGCCAAATGTAATTTTGTATGAGGGTCTGCAAAAGCTGAAAATTGTTTTTGAAACAAGCGGTTACAACCTCAATTACCTCGAATGGAATGATCCTCAGCCAATTGCTGCTACACCGCCTAAATTCATCAGCGCGACCACCACAACCGACGGCAATTCAATTTTCATGAGTACCAATAAGCCGATGGACAAAAGCATTTCACTTAACTCTGCTGACTTCTCGGTTAAAATTGGAACAACGATCGTTCCTGTTTCCTCTGCCACCTATAGTGATCAGGTAACCAGTACCGTGATATTGAAAATTGACCAGGCTGTTCTCTATGGGAATGTGGTAAAGGCATCTTATACCGGAACAACACTTCATTCTGAGGATGGGGTCGCTTTATCACTTGTGTCTGAGATTGCAGTACTTAACAATACCCCATTCAGGACTACCCTGCCGGGCCTGATCGAAGCAGAGAAATACCAGGTTAATTCTGGCCTGTCTGCTGAAGCCTGCACCGATACAGGTGCTGGACAAAATATGGGATATACCAATGCTGGCGACTACCTGGATTACCTGGTATACGTCCCTTCCAACGCAACTTTCTGGTTCGAATACAGGGTTGCATCCACCTCGGGTGGAACCATTGAATTAAAACTGATGGATAACCCCTCTGTCCCGCTTGTCATTCAAACGGTCACAGTTCCCAACACAGGGGGATGGCAAACATGGAAAAGTGTGGCCGTTATGGGTGACCTCACGCAAGGGGCTCATACATTGCGGATTTATATCAAAAAGGCAGAGTTCAATATCAACTGGCTCAAGGTATCCAGGCTCGTTACAGGCAGCACGGCCATCGATGGATCAAATGGAATTGAAGTTTATCCCAACCCGGTGAATGATCAGTTACATTACAATACAATGGGTATGTCGGGCAATTACCTGGTGAAAATTACCAGCCTTCAAGGGGTGGTGGTTCAACAATTCCCACTACAGTTGGTATCTGGTTCATCCAATCAAACTGATCTTTCAGCCCTGGCCGATGGAGTTTATATATTTTCAATTGAGAATAAGTCAGAAAAGCATTATTGCCGTTTCATTAAAAAGAAACAATAGACAAAAAACCAATCAACCCCAATCAGAATGTATTGTTTACAGAAATCAGTTTTAGGGAAAGTCATTATAATGCTCGGCTGTCTGTTCTTGGTGGCAGCCTCCGGGAGTGCCCAAACCATCAGTAAGAAACGTGGATTGGCCTACGGGCATCACTCGCAAGCTGACATGGCTGCCATTTCGAAAAACATATCCTGGTGGTACAACTGGGCTGCTACCCCCGAGAGCGCAGTGGCTTCGGTTTTTCCAAACTACGCTATGGACTTTGTACCCATGGCCTGGAACGGT
The DNA here is from genome assembly GCA_036504555.1 of Prolixibacteraceae bacterium. Classification (GTDB taxonomy): domain Bacteria; phylum Bacteroidota; class Bacteroidia; order Bacteroidales; family Prolixibacteraceae; genus Aquipluma. The sequence goes on from DASXUZ010000183.1 coordinate 4,274, forward strand.
TCCTTTAACGAAGCTGCCTTGCGCACCTTTTATGCCAGTCATCCTGATTCAAAATACCTGCTTGGATTCAATGAACCCAATTTTACCACCCAGGCCAACATGAAACCTTCGGTCGCAGCAGCACTATGGCCTAAACTGGAAAAAATAGCCCAGGACTTCGGATTAAAAATTGTTGCACCGGCAGTGAATTATGCCGATAAACCCGTTATCGAGAACGGGATAACCTATTCCGACCCCATCGCTTATCTCGATGCTTTTTTTGCAGCCTGCCCCAATTGCCAGGTTGATTACATTGCCGTTCATAACTACATGTGCTATGCAGGCTCATTGGCCAACGATATTAAACGCTACAAGAAATACAACAAACCCATCTGGCTGACTGAATTTGCCTGTTGGGACCAGCCGACCATCACCCTTGATATGCAAAAGGGATATATGATGGGAGCCATCGATTACCTCGAGAGCGATACCTGCGTATTCAGGTATTCCTGGTTTACCGGCAGAATGAGTGTTCGGTATCCATACCTGGAACTGTTTCAATCCACCTCGGGACAGCTGACTGAATTGGGTCAATTTTACGTAAATTTTAATCCCATTCACGATCCGAACAGCTACTCTCCCATTCCTGCCAGGCTAGAAGCTGAAAATTATTCAACCATGTCGGGCATCGCCATCCAGGAGACCAAAGACGTTTCAGGAATTGCCAATGTGGGTTATATTGATGCCAATGATTGGCTCGAATACAACATTGACGTTCCTGCCACACAGGATTATACCCTCTATTTCAGGATTGCATCCAATGCCTCCTCTTCGCTTGAATTGCGCGAAACCAATGCAACCCTCCAGACCCTTCAGATACCATACACGGGAGGCTACCAAACCTGGAAAACCTATCCCATGACGGTCCATCTTACAGCCGGCAAACACACCGTGCAGGTTTTGGCAAAAAAGGCAGGATTCAACCTCAATTGGCTTGAATTCACCAATGTTGGTCAATTCCCCACCTCGGTAAGTGAAGCCAGGCAGCCAGTTGAGCGGGTATATCCCAACCCTGTAAAGGATCAACTTTTCATTGAAAGTGAAAGCCAAAGTTCAAATACCGAAGTTTCAATTCTTGATCTTTCGGGAAGACTGCTCTGCTCAAAAATATTCAATGGAGCAACTACCCGCAAGGAAATTGAATTCAGTGCCTTCGGAAGCGGATCATACATTGTGAGGACAAATAATTCAGGAAATATTGTAACCCATTTGATTGTAAAGTAATAGCCAATTCGATTACTTCACATCCCTACCCCGGGATTTGAATTCATTTTAATATCCAACAAACAAAAGGGTTTCATCTGGAAAAGATGAAACCCTTTTGTTTGTTGGATATCGTAGAGAAGAATGTCTTTTCAATATATATTTATATAAGTTGACACTACCACCGCCTGGGAAAAAATCTGGAACAATTTTCACCTGATCATCAGGCATTGTTCGGTGGTGGTTCGACAGGTAGCTTGTGTGTAGCATGTGTGTAGCATGTGTGTTGGTGCTGTGTAGGTGCTGTGTTCATGAACACACATGCTACATAGATGCTACACAAAAGCTACACGCATGCTACCTGTCGAACCATCACCGAACAATGCATTGGCTAATGTCTACCCTCGCCCGATTTGATTTTTAACCTGATATCCAGGGAGGCTTCGGAATATAAGAAATCACGCGTTGAATCGGGAAGGAAATCAAGTACTTCATCCAACAAATCCTTTTTAATGGCATCACGGACTTTGGATGCACTGATATAATCGGGCGAATTGTCTGGACCTAAATGGTTGGCCTTGCGGGTAACCTCAATGACTTCAACGCCAAAGGATGGCAATATGGTTTTCATGGCAAGGTTGTAAGCTGATGTGGTAGGGCAATAAATCTCGGTTCCTACATAGCGCTTTTTAATATGCAGAACAGGTACCACATAATTGGCAAAGATCCTGACATCCAGTTCGGCTTGCTTCTGCATCACATCATCAATGGTTTCATTTTTGAGAAAATACGCGGGGAAAATGGTTCCTGAGACAATATACATTCCACCACGGACCATCACCACATTGTTAAGATGGGCAATGCCCTTGCGGATCAATTCCCACCTCACCTTAAACGGGAATGCTGAAAGATCTTCCTCCACCACAAAAAGGTAAACGATTTCATTTTCGGCAGCCGCCTTTTCGATCAGGAATTGATGGCCGTTGGTGAAGGGGTTGCAATTGACTACCATGGCAGCCACCGCTGAGGTTTTGGTAGGAACAATCAAGGTCTTCAGGTAATCCTGGTACGTAAATACGGATTCGAACCCAAATTCCAGGACGGTAAACAGTGGAGGTGCAGAGGCAATTTCGGTATAACCCAATCCAACAAAGCGGACAGAATTCTCGGGACGGGTAAACACAAAAGTATGCTTGTAGATCTTCAAAAGCTTCTCTGTCATATAAGTAACAATCAAAGCAAAAGCGGTGGTGTCGCGAAATTTGGGGTCAACAACCACATATTTCAGAATGCGCCCCAGGTGAGAGCCCGTTCCTACCAATTCTCCTTTCAGATTATACACAATCATGGTACATTCAACCTCGGATGGATTAAATTCAAAGCCAAGGTTAAAGAGAAAATCCTTTACAAGCTTCACATCGAAAGGATTGTCAAGGTCTAGTGTCTCCTGGCGAAAATCGGTATCTTCAAAAGTCATTTATTGGTGACTAAATTGGTAAAAAAGTTTCATTCATCATTGACCATACAAAAATAGTCACTGCAAGCAAATCTGCAGAGCCTCCGGGCGAAATATTTTCATCATGGCAATAGGTGATCACTGCCCCATAATTCAGATCGTTGTAATCTTCCAATGCAGTTTTGCACAAGCCCTGGAAAACGCTCAATACATCAGGGCCGCCCCGGTACAGGATATTTGTATCGGCATTGACAGATGCGATGGACAAAAATGTTTTGATCAACACTTGATCGTTTAATTTCTTGACTCCTGCCAACTGGGGTAATCCGAGTTGAAAAACAGTCTGGAATCCACTCTCAGCCTCCCCACGGGCTCCGCTGAAACCATACTTGTGGAAGATATCCTGTCCATGCGTATTGTTGGTTTGAAAGGAATTGGGAAGTTCATTGCTAACCATATTCCTGCAAATATTACGAATTAGATAGCGAAATGGTTCAGCTTCGAAGCGATCGTTTTGACTGAACAGCTTTCCACAGGCAAACATTGAAAGTCCCATCAGAAAGATGATCCCCTTTTGGGTATTGACATTCCCCGTTGCCTGATACATGGCCGATTCCATCCGCAGTCCAAGGTTGCGGACAAGGGGAAGAGCCTTCGTAAGATCGTTGTCATCAAACGAGCAGCCTGCTATCACCAACTCACTAAACCAGGGCGAAATAGCCAAGGAGGAATCTATAAAAGTCTGATAATTCATGTCCTCATGACTTCCATTGTTGAATTTATCAACCAGGCCAGGTTTTGGAGAAAGCGAAATTTCGGATAGAATAGCTTTCAATCCAAGCGAGGAAATCTGTTTTACAAGGAAGGTTTCCCTTTGCTGGGCGCAGTAATCTTGCATTTTTGCAAACATATATGATCTCAACTGTTCAGGATCGTGGGCCTGATCGCGCCTACATTGGATGGCAGGTTTTTCATGGCAGAAGAAACACAGTTTCGACTTTCCCGATGAGACTGTAATTCCTTGCTCGTCATTCAGATCCACATCAATAAACCTTCCAAGGGGATGATGGGCCTCAAAATCTTCACAGATTTGTTTGATCTCAGGCAAGGTTCTGAGTCCTTTTGAAAAAAGGACCATGAAAAAATCGCCGGCGGCATCACATCTTTCTATGGCCTCTTTATTCTGAATATCAATCAGATGTGCTTTGAAATAGTATTTCAGCTCATCCAGACAAAGGGCAAAAAAAGCTTTCACCGTGGAATTGCTCTTTGGATAAGCTGGAATATTCAGGCTTAAGCTCACACAAGGGAGACATTTAAGCGCTAATTGCTTCTTCAGAAAAGCCCGCTGTTCACGGGCTTCCATTATGGATTCGAGTGGGTCGATCTTTTTTATCCTCAATTGGTTAATGCTTGAATAATTAATGGTTAGTGGTTAGTGGTTAGTAGTTAATGGTTAATGGCTC
>DASXUZ010000184.1:0-10193 GCA_036504555.1 Prolixibacteraceae bacterium
ATTTTTGCTTCGCACGAAAATACGAATTTAAAATTACCCTTTTAAAGAATTATGGATACAAAAAATCTACTCCAAAAATCAACTCCTTACCTGATTGCCATTGCCCTGTTTTTAGTAATCAGCGTGGCTTATTTCTCGCCAGTTCTGGAAGGCAAGAAACTGCAAAGTTCAGACGGTACAAATTTTAAAGGAATGGCCAAGGAGATTGTGGATTACCGTGAAGCAACGGGCAAGGAAGCCCTGTGGTCGAACAACATGTTTTCGGGGATGCCTGCTTATTTAACCTCAACGCTGTATCCTGGCGAATGGTTTGCCAAGGTGCAAAGGGCCATCACTGGGATTTCGCAGCCAGTGATGATCCTGACTCTGAGCTTCCTGTTTTTCTTCGTATTGTGCATACTGCTTGATATCGGTGTCTGGCCTGCCTTTGCGGCCAGCCTGGCATACGGAATGATGACCTTCACTTTTGTGGTGATGGTGACGGGCCATTTGACCAAAGCACATGCTTTGACCTATACCTCACTCATTGTAGCCGGCATATTGGTGGCTTACAAGAAAAATAAAATTGGTGGCAGCCTGATTGCGGCCCTGGGCCTGAGCTGGATGTTAAGCGCCAACCACCTTCAAATGACTTATTACGTGGCCATCCTGGTGCTGATTCTCGGAATTACCTACCTGGTGTTTGCCATCAGGGAAAAGACGCTTCCAGATTTTGCCAAGACGACCTTGTTTTTGCTCGTAGCCATGCTTTTTGCCGTTGGCACCAACTTTTCACGCTTGTATACCACCTATGAGTATGGAAAATATTCAATGAGGGGTCAGTCAGAATTAAGCCTCAACGGGGAGAACAAGACCAGCGGATTGGATCAGAATTACATCCTCGATTACAGTTATGACCTTGGAGAAGCCATGACGGCATTTATTCCACGCTTTAAGGGCGGGGGCATGAGTGAGCCTTTGACCACCGATTCAGAGACCTACAAGTTTTTAGCCGATTCACAGGGTGCAGGCCCTGCCAAGAAAATGGTGGAAGGTGGGATGCCCATGTACTGGGGAAGCCAGCCCATTTCGGGGGCGCCCTTCTATTTTGGAGCGGTACTGTGTTTCCTGTTTGTACTGGGACTGTTCATCGTGAAAGGCAAAGACAAATGGTGGCTTCTGGCCGTGTTCGTTTTCTCCTTGCTGTTGTCGCTGGGGAAAAACTTCTCCCTGCTGACCAACATCATGCTGGACGTATTTCCGGGATACAATAAATTCAGGGACGTAAAAAATATCATCGTCATTGAGCAGTTCGCCATGGCACTGCTTGGCGCATTGGCCATCAAGGAAGTTTACCAGCGTAAGATCAGCAATGCCGAATTTATGAAGGGGCTGAAATATTCATTTGGCATCACAGGAGGACTTGCGTTGATCTTTGCCATCTTACCGGGATTGGCTGGTAGTTTTTCGGGAAGCACAGACGCTCAGTACATGCAGATGGGTTATCCACAGCAGTTTATCAATGCCCTGATGAGTGACCGTGAAAGTGCGCTTCGGATGGATGCATTTCGCACCTTTCTGTTTGTTGCCCTGGCCGCTGCAGGATTGTGGGCCTATTGGAACAATAAAATTAAAGCCCAGTATGTCCTGGTTTTATGGGTGGCACTCATTGTCGTTGACATGTGGCCGGTGAACAAAAGATATTTCAACAACGGCAATTTTAATTCCCAGAGAGAAGTGGCAGTTCCCTTCCAAAAGATGCCAGTAGACAATGAAATTCTAAAAGACAAGGATTTGTATTACCGGGTGCTGAATCTGCAGAATCCGTTTGCAGATGCACGTACCTCGTATTTCCACAAGTCGGTGGGCGGATACCATGGAGCCAAGATGCAGCGATACAATGAATTGATCAAATACGGTATCACTCCTGAAATGCAGAGCCTGATCGCCGGGTTCAAACACCCTGCATCGATTGATTCGGTAATGAGCACCTTGCCGGTGATCGACATGCTCAATACCAAATATATTATCTATGATCCCAAACAGCCGCCGCTGACCAATTCACACGCTTTGGGCAATGCATGGCTGGTGAAGGAAGTTAAACTGGTTGACAATGCCGATCAGGAAGTTACCTCCCTGAAGAACTTCGACCCGAAAACAACGGCCATTGTCAACAAACGCTTTGAAAATGAATTGGGCGGATTTAAAGCTGGCTCCGGTGATGGGACCATTCAACTGACTGAATACAAACCCAATTACCTTAAATATGAGGCGACCGTGAACAGTGGCTCACAGTTGGCTGTTTTCTCAGAGATTTATTATCCCAAGGGATGGGTTAGCTTGATCGACGGCAAGAAAACAGACCATGTTGAGGCCGATTACGTGTTGAGGGCAATGGTTATCCCGGCTGGAAAGCATCAGATTGAATTCAGGTTTGAACCTAAATCCTATTACCTGGGAAATAAAATTTCAATGGCCAGTTCAATCTTGTTACTTTTGGCCATCGCAGGATATGGTATTTATATATTCAAATCAAAAAAGTAAAGTACAATGGCAGGCAAAGTTCAGCCCCAAAAGCTAAATAAGAGGATTTTCAGGTCTTACCTGACATCAACCATCAGTATATCAATGATTTTATTTCTCATTGGTGTGCTGGGAATTGTTTTGCTCAATGCAGAGCGACTTGCTAAATATGTACGGGAGAATATAGGTTTTACATTGGTCTTAAACGACGGAATCCAGGAATCGGAAATTGCTGATTTGCAGAATTCACTCAAGGCGACTGATTTTGTCAAATCGGTGGAGTATATCGACAAGGAAACGGCAGCAGAGCGGCTTAAAGGAGAACTGGGTGAAGATTTTACAGGGTTCCTGGGTTACAATCCATTGCTGGCCTCGATCGATGTAAAGCTGTTGGCCGATTATGCCACACCGGAGAAACTGGTTGTTTTGGAAAAGAAATTTATGGAATATCCCCAGGTGAAAGAGGTGTTGTTTCAGCGCGACATGGTCAATATAATCAATGAGAATGTAAAAAAGATCGGGATCGTACTGATCTTTTTCTCAGGCTTACTGCTGTTCATATTTTCTGCCCTGATCAACAACACCATTCGGATTTCCATTTATTCACAGCGCTTTATCATCAATAACATGTTGCTCGTTGGGGCCACCGATCGGTTCATCCGTATGCCTTTTGTCAAACGCAGCATCTGGTATGGGGTCATTGGCGCACTTGCGGCCAATCTATTGCTGTTTGTCGGGATGTTTTCCTATGCGCAGGAATTAAAAGGGATTGTTGATTTAGACGATTTTAAGATATTCGGGATGGTGTTCTCAGCCGTATTACTGCTGGGGATTTTGATTTCATGGAGTTCGACCTATCTGGCGGTCAATAAATTTCTGCGCTTAAAATTTGATGAGTTGTTTTATTAGCAGTTAGTTTGAACTTTAAACTTTTCACCTAACTTTACACAAAATTTAGAATAAAATGGAAAAGAAATATTTTGAAAACATGGATGGTTTTGCCTTGGGCAAAGAAAACCTCAAATTACTGGTGATCGGATTTGTGATCATTGTAGTTGGTTTTGTACTCATGACAGGAGGCAAAAGCACTGATCCATCGGTTTTTAATCCTGAAATATTTAGTTTTCGACGCATTACCCTGGCTCCCATGGTGGTTTTATTTGGCTTTATTTTCGAGATTTATGCCATCATGAAAAAGACCAAATCAGAGAAATAAAACTTCCCTCCTTTGCCTCTTCTCGTTATTCCAAGAGTTTAGAAAGATAGATTATCGCATCAACTGGATTGCGATGGGCGCATTTGCTATAATATGCCCAATTGTAAATAGTAAATTATTTAATAGTAAATACTTAGATAATCCTTGCATATTTGTAGGCCGGATTGCTATCTTTGCGGCCTGAAATTTTAACCGGTCCCGATTACTCGGGATCACTCATTTCAAAGCATTTAAGGATGGAAAGATCCATTGAAGGGTATGATTTTCAAAAAGGAGAGATTCTTCTTTTTGACAAGGAATTGGATTGGACCTCATTCGACCTTGTCAGAAAGTTGCGCAATTTTTTATGTCGGGAAACTGGAATTAAGAAATTGAAAGTAGGCCATGCCGGGACTCTTGACCCCAAAGCGACCGGGTTAATGATCATTTGTACAGGAAAAGAAACTAAGAATATTGACCTTCTCCAGGCCAAACAGAAAGAATATGTTGCAAGGATCAGACTGGGGGCTACTACTCCTTCCTTTGATTTGGAAACTGCAGAAAATGAGACTTTCACTACTGATCACCTGACTCTTGAACTGGTACAAAAGGCCTTGGAATCCTTTATGGGGGAAATTGACCAGGTACCGCCTATTTTTAGTGCCGTGAAGATTGAAGGAAAGCGTGCCTACGAGCATGCTCGCAAAGGAAACGACATTGTACTTCAGTCTAAAAAAGTTACGATCACGGAATTGGAAGTACTACACTTTACAAAAGAGGAGATTGAATTAAGAATTGTTTGCAGCAAAGGGACTTACATTCGTTCACTGGCCCGGGATTTGGGACTGGCCCTGCACAGTGGAGCTTACCTGGTGGGCTTAATTCGCACCCGCATTGGGGAGATGAAACTGGAAGAGGCTTGGAAATTGGAAAAATTTCTAGAAAAATTGCAGGTAAACGAAACTAATTGAAAACTTGTCCGTAAAAAGGTGTTCTGCCAATGGATTCATCAATAAATTCCGAAGCTGCCAAAAGATATAAATTATTATTAACACAACGAATAGCATGAAATTATCAAAGTTTAAATACGATTTACCCGAAGAATTAATTGCATTACATCCTTCGCCCAATCGCGATGAGTCGAGAATGTTGGTTTTAAACCGTGCAACGGGAAAAATTGAGCACCGTATTTTTAAAGACATCGTTGAATACTTTGGCGATAAGGATGTGCTGATTTTTAATGATACCAAGGTATTCCCTGCCCGACTGTATGGCAACAAGGAGAAAACAGGTGCTGAAATCGAAGTCTTTTTGCTTCGTGAATTAAATCGTGAGCAGCGTTTGTGGGATGTATTGGTGGATCCTGCCCGCAAAATTCGTATTGGAAATAAATTGTATTTTGGTGAAGATGATTTACTGGTTGCTGAAGTTATTGACAATACCACCTCCAGGGGCCGTACACTTCGCTTCTTGTTTGATGGTCCGTATGATGATTTCAAGAAGACCCTTTACGGCCTGGGAGAAACACCACTGCCCAAGTTCATCAAGCGTTCAGTTCAACCCGAAGACAAAGATCGTTATCAAACCATCTTTGCCAAACACGAGGGAGCGGTGGCTGCACCAACTGCAGGATTGCATTTTAGCCGCGAACTGATGAAACGCCTGGAAATATCAGGGGTCAATTTCAGCTATGTAACCCTTCATGTGGGACTGGGAAATTTCAGAAGCGTCGATGTGGAAGATTTGACCAAGCACAAGATGGATTCTGAACAGATCTGGATTTCAGAAGAAGCCTGTAACATTGTCAATGAAGCCAAAGATGCCCGTAAGAATATTTGTGCCGTTGGCACTACAGTCATGCGTGCCATCGAAAGCTCGGTTTCTACCCAGGGACATTTAAAACCATTTGAAGGCTGGACCAACAAGTTTATCTTTCCTCCCTACGATTTTAGTGTGGCTAACCGTATGATTACCAACTTCCATTTACCGCTTTCCACCTTGCAGATGATGGCTGCCGGTTTTGCCGGATACGATCATTTAATGAAAGCATATAAGGAGGCCATCAAGGAACAATACCGGTTTGGCACATATGGGGATGCCATGTTAATTTTATAAAAAAACTATTTCATACAATATAAAATCCCCGTTAACCTTTAGGTGACGGGGATTTTTTTTGATCGTTCAGGCGTGAAAAATTAGTAAGGGAGTATGGGTATGCAACAGCATTTTCCTGGCAATGCTGGGATTGAATAACCTGGTCAACAAGTTTCTCTTGTGGGTTGTTAAGGCCAGCACATCTACCTGGTTTTCGATGATAAACTGATCGATGGCTTCGGGAAGATCCTTGTGGTGAAGCAGGTGACATTCAAAATTGGCCTGAGGATACTTCTCACACAGGGCTTCCTTCATTCCTTCCAGCATGGCTTCATCCAGGTAGGGATTATTTCCCTGGTCCACATGTAAACAAATCACTTTGGTGTCGAAGGGAGCCATTAACTTGATCAAGCGATCGATGGCAATAAAATCGTTTGATTCAAAAATGGTGGCATAAGCAACCTTTCTGAAATGCTGCAGCCAGTTGTCGGGTGTCTGTTCCGGGATCGCCAGTACGGGCACCTTGGCATTAAAAAAGACACTGGCGGTAGTTGTTCCGAGAAGGTCATCCGATTGGGCATCACCACCACGGATGCCCATCACCACGAGCTTTGGGGGATGAATATTGATATACGAAAGAATATCATCCTCGGGTTCCCCCACTTTGATGATGTATTCAGGTTTTGCCTTTTTCCATCGGGGATAATCGATCAAGGCGGTCAGTTGGGTGAGGAAATCCTCAAACTTTTGAGTCGTCTCCTTTTCTGTCATTTCGTAATTTAGAAATAGGGCTGAATCATAAACAATCACATCGGAATAGGGGATGGTTAAAAATTCGGGTTGCGGTGTTGAATGGTACAATACCATCTTAGCTCCCAGCTTTTCGGCAATGTCGAAGCCAATTAAAGCAGCCTTGACCGAGTAGCTGGAAAAATCGACGGGCACCAACACGTAATTTTCCCGCTTGACAGGATCCTTGATTACTTTTCCCATCATCTGGTCCAGAATTGGGAAGGCCTGGCGGGCATCTTTTTCATGAATGCGGATACTGACTCCGGTATCCATCCCATTCTGCAGAAAATCAACCTTTTCGATGATACAATCAATACCTGCCGATTCCAACAGTGAATTGAGTATTTCAGCTTTGGAATAGGGTAAGGAAGCAAGTGTTGTAAGTTTTTCCTTCATGATTATTCATTTTGTTTGGAAATACTTATTTGTTCGCATTTTGAAGTATATTGGTTACCAAAATGGAGCATTATTTTAAATATTTTTGAGATAATAGTAAAAAATCAATCTTCTCCATCCCAAAAAAAGGTAGGATCGTTTGAAATGATCCTACCTTTTTAATATGCAATGCTAAAAACAAATACTCTTGTAACAATTTTTATCCTTTTTCTTTGAGCAGATCAAACCCAATTCTCCGAGAGAATTTCACCTTTGATGCTGACAATAATTTCTTTCACAGGCACTTTGCGAGATGCCTGTGATGAAGCCATCCTTACCAGTTGAGACAAACCTCCGCAGCAGGGGACTTCCATCATCATTACGGTGATGGTATTCACGCGTGCCTCGTCAATCAAACGTCGGATTTTCTCTACATATATTTCTTTTCCCTGATCGAGTTTCGGACAGGCGATGACCAACGATTTTCCAGCCAGGTGTTTTGAATGGAAATTTCCAAGACTGAAGGCCACACAATCGGCTGCCAATAAGAGGTCAGTTCCCTGGAAAGTAATCCCGGCAGGATTGATAAGATGCATTTGAACGGGCCATTGGCGCAAGGCTGAAGGTGCTTCCACCGCTGCCGCAGCAGGGGCAAAACGCAGGCTTTGAGGCTCAAAACTCACCGCCTGTGAGCCCGGACAGCCACCAGGGTGATTTCCACCTGGAACTTCTACTCTAACAGCGTGAACCTCGGAAATGACAGACTCTACACTGAAAGGAATTTCACTGGCATGCATTTTCAGATAACCGACCGCCTGCTTCAGAAAAACAAATTCCCCATGTTCCTTGAGGTGCTTCAGATGGGCAATCATGGTATTTTTACCTTTGGGAATCATCTGTTGAACGACCAAGACTTCATCGTATTCATCGGCTTCCCGCTTTTCAATGGTAATGGCGCCTTCCGGGCAATGCCCAAGGCAGGCTCCCAATCCGTCGCACATCAGTTCGCTGATCAGCCGAGCCTTTCCATCAATCATTTGCAAAGCCCCTTCATGGCAGTTCGGAATGCAGATTCCACATCCGTTGCATTTATCTTCGTCAATATTTACAATTTCCCGTATCATATTTTTAGTATATTTCTGCGACAAAACTACCTGCAAATACCTGATAATTTTGTATCATTGGTTACAAATTGACATTTTTATGGTTCAGACTCAACTTATTTCTCAATCACCCATTTTTAAGGGTATTTCTGAAGAAGAACTCAGCCGTCTTTTCGGGCAGATTCATTACCAGGTAAAGTCCTACCAGAAGAACGAGATCATCGTGTCAGGAGGCGACATCTGCGACCGACTGCTCATTGTTCAAAAGGGAAGTGTGAAAGCTGAGATGAACGATTATTCGGGAAAAACCATCAAAATAGAAGATTTGAACGCTCCTCAGCCTTTGGCAACCGCCTTTTTATTTGGAAGGCAAAACCATTTTCCAGTGACTGTTTCAGCAACTACGGAGGTGGAGATGGTTTCTATTCCAAAGGCTGAATTTGTGAAGTTGCTACAGTTAAACGCCCTGATTCTGAATAATTACCTGAATACGATTTCCACAAGAGCACAGTTTTTATCGCAGAAACTGAAGTTTTTGTCTTTTAAAACCATCCGGCAGAAGATTGCTCATTTTTTGCTCGAGAAGGCGGGTGATCGGCTACTTACCATTGAAATACATCAATCGCAGGAACAATTGGCCGAAATGTTTGGGGTTGCCCGACCCTCCCTTGCCCGTACATTGGGTGAAATGGTTCAGGAAGGACTCATTGAAACCCAGCGCCGTTCGATCAAGATTCTGGACAAAGATCGAATGAATCAATTGTTGAAAGGCCATTGAACCCTATTCAAGGGAGGTGGATGTGGAATTCAAGAAACGACAAATATCATGTTTAGAATTCGATGCACTGAGTAATATTGCGACAAATTTTGAAGAGATGAGAAAAATGATCCAGGGAAGGCTTTCCATATTTAAATTCGAAAGTTTCAAGAAGTATAAAAATATCGCCCACTTCGTTACCACCAAGGAAGGTTGGACAGAGGGCAGCAAACCACGATTTACAGGAGACCTGGAAACTGATTATTCAGGATTCCGCAAAGAACTGGCCCTTTCGTGCCAGTGGGATGTCGATCGGTACATCTTTGCACGTCAAACCCATTCCGATCACATCGCTGTTGTCAGTTCAGGGAATTTGGCAACTACGATTGCAGATACCGATGCTCTGATCACCAATGTACCGGGATTGTTTGTCTGTATCCAGACGGCCGATTGTGTGCCTGTTTTGCTGTTTGACCCCCAACAAAGAGTGGTGGCAGCCATTCATGCCGGCTGGAGGGGAACGGTGTCTAAAATTGCTAAAAAGACTATTGAGCAAATGACTGCAACCTTTGGTTGTGATCCAGCCAACATCATCGCCGGAATCGGACCTTCGATCCACCTTCATGCCTACGAAGTTGGTTGGGAAGTGGTCGAGGCCGTAGAAGCCAATTTCATGAATTCAGCGGCTTTGATTAAACCATCGTTGAACGAAGGGAAAGCCTTTTTCGATTTATGGGAAGCCAATCAATCCGTGCTCATTGAAGCGGGTATCCTGGAAGAAAACATTGATGTGATGGGTTTGTGTTCATTCGAACAAACCGATTTGTTTTATTCTGCCCGCCGCGAAGGAATAGAGACTGGCCGGATGGTCAGCGGAATCAGGTTGGTGGAGTAGGGAGAATGTGGAAAATGTGAAAGTGAAATTGGAGCTGTTGGGGAGTGGCTCATTAGGTTATTGTACATTCCCGTAGTACCCGCAGAACCCGCAAATAGCCAAAAATACGTTTTGGCTAATTGCGGGTTCTGCGGGTACTGCGCTATGAGGCATGCGTTTATATAAATTCATATACCGATAAAGTGTTATTTAGGGCCTGCACTGAAACCTTCATTGGCTTGAATTCAAGAGATTTGCAACCGCATTTATTGAAACTGGGTGAAAAATAAAGTGGTAAAATACTCCAAAAAGCCTGCCCTCCCGAAAGTTGGAATCCTACCCTCATAGCATTTCAATCACCCTGTAAGGGGGCGCTGTTCCCTACCTTTCAACTCATACCTTTCTGATACCCATCTGATACCCATCTGATACCTTTCTGTAACCTCAGGTTACAGAAAGGTATCAGATGGGTATCAGATGGGTATCAGATGATAGGTAGGA
>DASXUZ010000185.1:0-4891 GCA_036504555.1 Prolixibacteraceae bacterium
ATGCAATCAACAAAGGCGTCCGATCCGATTGAGGTCACGGTGTTGGGGATCGTGATTGATTTTAGACCACTACCGTAAAATGAACTTCCTCCAATCGAAGTCATGTTGCTTGGAATTGTAACAGAGGCGAGTTTAACGCAACCATAAAATGCATATTTTCCAATCGAAATCAGCTTGTTTGGAATGGTAACTGAATTGAGGACCTTGCAATAAAGAAACGTACTGTTTTCAATTGAATCCAATTCACTGGGAAGATTGATTGATAAGAGTTTACTACAACTATTAAATGCAAATTGTCCAATTGATTTTACGTTATCGGGGATCGTTATGGAAGAAAGATTCAGATCATTTTCAAAGGCATGAATTCCAATGGAAGTCACGCTGTTAGGGATCGTTAAAGAAACAAGATTGGTGCAATTGAGAAATACATATTCTTCAATTGAGTTCAGGCTATTGGACAAGGTGATGGAGCTAAGACCGGTACATCCGGAAAATGCATTTTCCCCCATCGAAACCACGCTGTTGGGAAGGGTAAATGTAACAAGACTTTTGCAACCGCAAAATGCATATTTACCGATTGCTGTTACGTTATTTGGAATAGTTACTGAAATCAGCGCCTCACAATAATAAAACGCATTAAGCTCAATTGAATGAATGCTGTTGGGTAGGACGATCGAAGTGAGTTTTGGACAGTTAGAAAAAGCGTCTTCCGGGAATAGGTTGTTTTTCGTTTTATGGGTACCCGTATAAATATCACTGCTTTCAACGATTACAGCATCCGTCAAGTCAAGCACCGATAATTGACCATTTGTTCTGTTGGTGTCGTAATAACCTCGTCCTGTCATCTTGCGCAAAGTAAGGATATCAGCCCCATTCAATGGCCCCGAAATGGTAAGCTCAGTGACGGTGAGGTAATCCACTACTTGCTTTTCAACTTCGGCTTGAAGTGTTCCTGCCGTGGTTATATTTACCTTAAGGGAGTTAGCATTGGCTAAAATACCCATGCAAAGCAAAATCAAAATGGTTAAGGTATGTTTCATGTTTTTATATTTTTAAACACATAGATACATAGTCCACATAGAAATATTTCATACTATTTGTCCTATGTATCTATGTGTTTATTTTTATTTTTTTTATAATTGCTATTCTGATCGATTTCACATCAATTATTGAAAATTTGGATTAATGATGCGATCTTGCTCGGGAATTTTAAAGAAATACCATTCCTCCGTGAGATATTGCGGAAGCACCTGGTTGGGAACATCAATACTAAACCGGTATTCAGGTAATTTGTCTTTTAAATTGAGACGCACAATATCGAACCAACGGCCCTCTGGCTCGAAACTCAATTCCCAGGCACGTTCCCAAACTACGGCATCAAGAAATTGTTCGGTGCTCAGATTTTTTGCTAAATCAAATTTAGAGGGCGAATAGATGTCGAGTTTATTGGCCCGCCTGCGGACCCTGTTAACGGCTTCGTAGGCCGATTCATCCAACTTGCCAGCACGGGCACTGGCTTCGGCATAAGTTAGTAATGTTTGGGCATATCGTAATAAATACAAAGTAACTGCTGATCCCTCAGGGTAGGGACCCCACTGGGGGAATTTCTTTTTATAATCGCGATCCTGCCATTTATAATAAAAGATCTTATATAAATAGTCATTTGAATTCTTTAATGGATCTAAGTTCGGAGGATAAAAGCACTGCTTCCGGTAATTTAAAGGAAAATTGTAGTAGAACTTGAATTCTGGCACGTATTGTACCAAATTAGGATTTCCTTGGTAATCAGAACTTATGGGAGCACCGGCATTGAGTCTATTTGTAATTTCCGGTAACGGGTCCAGATAAATAGAGGTAAATCCGGTATTGTGATCTAACGTGTAATAATATGATATATTTTTCTTTTCGGGATCAAAAAACAAGCCAAACAGGTTCTCCTGATTGTGTCGGTATCTGACCCGCCACAAATCGGCAATGTCGTCGAGCAATCCAAAGTTATAGTCATCGGCTTGCTGAATCACCTCACCCGAAAGCCTTGCCGCCTCGGCATATTTACTTTGATCATTGATAGGAAAACCCGCCCAGGCAAGATAAACTTCGGCCAAGAGTGCTTTAGCCACTCCTTTGTGAGGCGTTTCCCCTGCGATACGTGCTTTGAGATAGTTGTCAGGCAAAAACTCCAAAGCTTTCAGCATATCTTGTTCAATCAATTCATATACTTGGGTAAAACTGGGCTTTTCAATCAAAAAATTGACATCCGCATCGGTCACCAAAGGCGGTTTTCCATACAATCGTGCCAGTTTAAAATAGGCATAGGCCCTTAAAAAGTAAAGTTCACCTTTCAGGGGCGCATCATCCGTATCTGAAAGCTTCGGAAGCAGGCTATTGACATTGATGATTAAAGAATACAGGTTCTTGTAAATGGTGGCCATCACAACTGGGATATTTGTTTGATCCCGACTACTTGCTACATAAAAATAATAATTAACGTCATCGCTTCGGAGCATGGCCTGAAAATAATCCTGGTTGTGAACTTTCACCAAAAGGGAGTATAGTCCATTGACGATGTCTACTTTTTCCTGCTGCTTATCAATTACCATGTATTGATTGTCTTCTTCGTGAAACAGGCTATTGCACGAGATCAATAAAAGCAGAGATATGATTGAAATGATTTTTTTCATTTTTCTATCAATTAAAGGTCATGTTTATACTGAAATAAACGCCCTGAGGATTCGGATAAGACCCTCTGTCCATGGCATTATCCGTATAATTATTGTTCGTGTAAACAGTTGCTTCCGGATCATATCCCGAATAATGTGTTAGGGTGAGCAAGTTTTCAAAACTAAGGGTGTATTTCAAGGCGATAAACGAAGCAATCTTTCGGGGTGGTGCATAAGAAAAGCTTACCGTTTTTAACCGTATAAAACTGGCATCCTCAATAAAATAGGAACTATCATAAATCTGTGGATTGGCTTGAGATTTGTAATGTTTCAATACCAGGTTCCGAATATCAGCATTGACACCGGTGATATATGTCGCAGCTCTTGTTGCGTTGTATTTATCGGCGCCAATTACCCCATACCACAACATTTCGAAGGAGAAATGCTTATAATCAATTTCATTGAGCCAATTAAATGTAAAATCGGGGAGCGAATTGCCAATAATCGTTTTATCTTTATTGTTAATAACCTTATGAACTGTTGTATCCATCTTTAAATAGGCCAATCCCCAGCTCATGATGTACTTATTTGATGCTATTTCATCGGCAGACAAATCGACCCATTTTCCCTGGTAACCATAACCCGTTATGGCTCCCAGCGTTTCATTTTCCCTGGCAATAAAATCAGGAATTAATACATCGGGACTACTAAAGTTAATGGGGCCATCGTTGAGTTTTGAAATGTATTGGTCATTGGTTGAGAAGCCAATTCTGGTATTCCAGTAAAAATTTTTCCTGTTGATCGGTGCTATTTCCAAACCCAATTCAAGTCCTTTATTTTTCATCACCCCAATGTTTTGACAGAAAAATCCTCCACCATAGTAGAATGGAATTGGACGCTGAATAATTAAATCTGAATTCGTCTTTTGATAATAGTCAGCCGATAGTACAACCCTGTTACTAAACAAAGCTATTTTTGATCCATAATTGGTTTCAGTCACCTTTTCGGGAACCAGGTAATGGTTGGCCAGGTTGCTGATATATGCCCCTTGAACCACCTGATTGTCTGCTACATATTGGGACCTGGTTGAATATAAATCATTTGACAAACTATTGAGCGGATAATTTCCTGATTGTCCCATATTAAGGTAAAGATTAAATTCGTTGATCCATTGAGGAAGAGGCAGAATGTCTTCTTTGGCCAAATCCCAATTCAGTGCAACAGAAGGGTATCGATTGGTTTGCGAGACAAATGCTCCTTCTCTTAACCGATCTAAATTGAGAAGCAGCGAAATAGTGTATTTCTTCTTATAATTGTAATTAATGTTGACAATACCCGAATTAATTGACCGTATAACTGAACCTCTTTCACCGTAGATGGCCTGAGAGCCTCTAAGATAGATTTCGCTTTCGGGGCTTAGACCCGCCAGTTCAACATTATGCAGAGAGTCAATTTTCCAATAAACATTGTCATTGTAATTTCTAAAACGGATAAAAGCATTGAGGGCATGGTTCTCCCACTGTTTTTCGTAATTGAGGTCGTACTGCTGATTAACGATAATGATATTCTCTTTGCTTCGGAGAAATTTTGATTGATATGCACTATTATCTAGTGGAAGATAGGATGAATAAATAACATCTCTGAGCGAGAGAGAGATGGTTGAAAGTACTGAGAATTCTCTATTGAGACGATAAAACCCTACGAGATTTGTTGAATTCGTGTTTTCAACTTTCATTTTCTCCTGCCCATAAAATAAGGTCTCGGGACTTATATTAGTTTTGGAAAGCGTTGCAACTGAAGGGCTTGTCTGATCGTTAAAATAAAGTCGATTAATGACATCCAGAGAAGAATCGGGTGTTGACCGGTAGGCAGGTTCATAATTTATTCCTTTAAATATCACATTGTTGCCCATGTAATTGTCCAGGTTATTTTTGTTATCCTGATGGCTTCCTTTATAGAGTAAGCGGATGGACATTTTGTCGCCAACAATCCTGGAAAAGTTTCCCGTAAAAGTGTATTTGTCGTAACTTGAATTTACAATGATTCCCTTGTGATCGTAGTAATTCCCAGAAATGTAATAGTTGATTTTTTTGATAGAACCTTGTCCCGATAACTGATATTCACTGATCTCCCCTGTTTGAAAAAGTTCATTCTGAAAATCATCTGACCTAAGTGTGTTTCCCAATGTATCGCGATATTCGGGGTATTTTACACGTAAGGTGATGTGCTGT
>DASXUZ010000186.1:0-11933 GCA_036504555.1 Prolixibacteraceae bacterium
CTTCATTGTTTTCAGCATAGATCAGGTTGTGCACTGCCCGCAGACAATTCACCAGGGTCTGCCCCCAGAGGGATGAAAAATTATTTTTGCATTCCCAAACAGCCTGTTCCATCACCTCATCGTTTAGCATCCTGAACGACATCACCAGGTCTTTCATTTCCTGGTAAATATCGGCCACATTTTCAGAAATATTGGCCGTCAGTGCCGATTCACTGAATTGCATTCCTGACATAAAAACCTCCTGGTAATCATCATTGCCCCCGGTGTGCTGAAGCACTTTCTGCTGGATCAGGTTGTAGTCGATCTCGGAGACAAATTTCTCCAGGTCCTCTTCGGGCTCGAATTCAAACTCAGGCAACATACTGGCTTTCAAATATAAAAGGGGAAGTATTTTCTGCAATCGGCCCATGAAAACAGTGGTTTCCAGATCATCCGATCGTTCCAGGAAGCTGCAAAATTCGTTGGCAACGGTAATAAATTCAATTACATTTTTTGAATAAGCAATGCTATTCAATCCTTCTTCACTCATGAAAAACATTCTAAAATATATCACAAAAGTACGAAGAATTTTTATGCCGAAGGTTCAAGGGCATGTAATAATGAAATTCAATGGATGGTTTGAGCCAAATCACGGTTCATTCTGGTCATCGCGACAGCTACCAATGGCCTTCTACTAAGGCTTCCTTATCTGCTTCTGTAATGTATCTGTAATGTAACTGTAATGTATCTGTATCGCACAATACAGATACATTACAGTTACATTACAGATACATTACAGAAGCAGATAACCAGGGCCTAATGGAAGGCGATCTGAACAAGGCAAAAACTGGTGGCAATAAGTGGTCTACTTAAAACCACGAAGTGGTTGAATGTGAATAACCATGGGTGCAACCCATGGGCAGAAAAGTATTAATATTTACGCGAGTTGTTATATCCCACAGGTTGCACCTGTGGTTATTCACATTCAACCACTTCGTGGTTTCTGGTAAGGGAATAGCTCTAAACTTAATTGTCATCTTCGTCCTTGCCGCTGAACCGCCTGGGGCCCACAGGTTGCACCTGTGGTTATTCACATTCAACCACTTCGTGGTTTCTCGTAAGGGAATAGCTGTAATCTTATTTGTCGTCGTCGTCCTTCCCGCTGAAGCGCCTTGGGTATTTTTCTTTGCCTTTCATGGCATACCAGAGAATCCGGTTAAAAAGATCGTCATTGCCCGAATCAATGCCATCGAATTGGGGCTCCATACTCTTTTCCGCAAAATGAAGCGCCTGGCCTTTCAGGGCAGTCAAGTATGGATTCATCTCATCCAGGGGAATCTGGTTTCCGAGTGAATGGTATGGTGACAGATCGGCCTGGGCACTGAAACAGTCAAACATGGGCATTGCTGTAGCATCCATGATATTCATCGGGGGAAGGCCCAATATTTGCTCAATGGTTCGCACGATGGAAGGCTGGTTGTAATTGGTATGGACTACCGCTCCGGTCCTGGAATAGGGACTAATGACCATCCCAACTGTGCGGTAGGCCGATACATGGTCCCATCCGTCCTGGGAGTCGTCTTCGGTTACAAAAATCACGGTATTGTTCCAGAAGCGGCTTTTGGAAACAGCTTCCACAATGCGCCCAAGGGCCAGGTCATTGTCGGCCACCATGGCGCGCGGGGTGGGAAGTCCGGGCCGGGTTCCCCCGGTATGGTCGTTTGGAAGGGCCATGACCATCAATTCGGGCAGTTGATCACCCTCCATTTGCTCATAATCGTTCAGTTCCTGGATGAAAGTTTGTGCCCGGAGAATATCGGGAATCTTGTGATCGTCGTAGGATGGATAATTCTTACTCAATAAATTTTCAACCGGCTGAATGGTTGTATGATTCGTGAATTCAAACTTTTCATGATTCATGAAACCCTGATAGATTGAACTCCAGGTATGTTTCCGGTCGTAGCTGGGTGTTGAGGCCTCCCCATAAATCCTTACATTTTTTCCGTTTTTCAGTGCATTGTCCCAGATAAAACCCGTAGGGGCATAGACCAGGGCATCCTGCTGCACATGGGGGTAACTTCGAATCCAGGCCCTGACATCCTTTTCAACGTAATCGGTTACGATCGAGGCGTCGGTCCATTGATGGCCTTCAGCGGAGCATTTGCCAGAGGCATAAAAATTATCCAAAAGCAGGTACTGATCGCACAACTGGTGTGAATTGGGGGTGACGGTCTGCCCAAAAATGGTTAAGTCAGCATCGCCATCTCCTTTTTTCATATCCCCAAGTACCTGGTCATAGGTCCTGTTTTCCTTGATGATGTACAAGACATGTTTAAATAGAGAAGGCTCACCAATGCGATCGGGAACCGGCACTGCCTCCACCTGCTTTCTGGGCAGTTTTGCAGTGAGCGCAAGCCTGAAAAACTGGCTTGAAGCCTCGACCCTGTGGGTATATGCTTTTAACAGATCATCGGCAGGAACAGGGATCACAGAGATGGATGCCAACATCCGGTGCGCGGTGTAGGATGGCTTGGTTGAGTTCTTGACGGGACCGGGAATTTTCGCCCCTTCAGCCTCTATGTTGGCTACAAAAAGATGGTTTTCAGCTGAAACTGAAATGGCTCCCGGATAGGCGCCAGTTGGGATAAATCCCTTGACATGGCTGCATTTTTCACCTGATTGACTGCCCGATTTCTGGCCCAGTTCAATCACTGCAAGGGCGTTGTCCATGCCGTTGGCTACATAGAGGGTTTGATCGTCCTTGGCAAGGGCTAAACCATTGGGCGAATCACCCCAATAGGCATTGTGTTCAGGACTTAAACGCACTGAAATGGATTCGGTTATCTGATCTGTTGTTGTTGAAATTGAACATACTTCATCACTGTTGGCATTGGCGACATATATAAACCGTTGATTGTGGCTGGCAATCAAATCATTGGGATGCAATCCAACTGTAATTTCTTTCAATACGGCTCCTGTCACGGGGTCCAAAACAGTGACAGTACCCTCACGGGTAGCACCTGTATTTGGATCCACCTTGGCACTGCCCCAGGGAACACCGCCCACATTTGCATCGTTGTGGCCCGGTATGGAGCCCGCCCAGTTGGTCAGGTATAATTTCCCATTGGCTTTTGCAATGGCGAAGGGGGCCACTCCCACGGCAGTAGTCCAGATTTTCTCTTTGGTGGCAAGGTCCATCTTCACGACCGAGTTGTTGCCATTCAAAACCACATAGAGGAATTGCCTGCCTCCTTCTTTTTGAACAAGTACTTCATTGGGGATGGCTGACCTGGCCGGCGCAAGAGCTTCGAATGGATAAGAATCGCTGGCCGATAAGACTTTTCCATCCCAATTGGCTTTCAGGACATAGGAGTTGGGGGCATTGCCCACAGCACTCCAGAACAGGTGGTACCTGGACCCTTCCTGAGTCCAGCAAATGCCGGAGAAGGTATTCATGACATTCTGATATTTAATGCAATGGCTCAGGGGCATCGAAGCCACGATTTTTCTGGACTCAGCCGAAACGATGACCACTTCATAGCGTCCTTCGATGGCCAGCCATTTCTGGTCAGGCGACAGGGCTACATCCAGGGCATGGTTTTCCAGCTCTGGATTCCCAAAATAGATTTGAATGCCCGCCGGATCAATCCAGCGGTTATAGGGCAACAGCTGGTGTGTATTATCAGTGGGCGAAAGGGTTTGATCTTCATATGGGCTCCTGAATTTATCTTGTCCTTTGGTACTTTTGTTCACCTGGGCTATAAGCATGCAGGGAATCAAAAAAAGCAACAAGGTGATGATGACAAATCGTTGAAGATACATTTGATATATTTTAGCTGGTTTTTATTTGAAGATCGAAGTGACAAAATTACATCATTTTAGGAATTAAAGGCGGCAAGTGCATGGAATATCTCAGCCTTTTCGCCATTCCATCCGGTTATCGACCCGGTAGGAGATCTTCTCATTTTCAAGCAGCCAACGAACGATTTTCACCACATGATCCGTGTTTCCACCCATCTGTTGCAACAATTCTTCATAAAAGCAAGGCTCCTGGAGGGCTTTTTCAATTTGCCCGCTGATAAGATCAAATTCATAGGTACTTATATTCAGCTCATTACGCGCGATGCATACATCACACTGGCCACAGCGCACAGACTCTGTTTCTCCGAAATATTCCAGCAGCAACTGGCTTCTGCATTTGTGGCCCGAGGATGCATAATGGATCATGGCCTCAATCCGGTTGAGGTAGTCGCGTTTGCGGTCCTCGTAGTTTTCCTTGCTGATTTTGATGCGTTCCATGTCGATCCGTTCCTTTGAAAAAATAACAAAGGGTGTTTTCTTCTGGGGGATGTAATCAATGATGTGATGGGATCTCAATCTGCACAAAAACTCGTACACCAATTCAGGGCTCACACTGGCTCTTTTGGCCAGCAATTTCTCGTCAATCTGGACATAATTGGTAAACAAGCCGGTATAGGAACGCAAGAGCAGTTTGATAAACCCGTCGAAATCAGCATTGGCCACCTGGAATTTGTAAAGGTCATCGCGGCCAACCTTGAAATACACTTTGGACGGATTATCCAGATCATCGGTCAGTTCAAGGTAACCTTCGCGCTGTAATATTTTCAGGCTGTTGTAAATTTCAGTAATCTGAAGTGAAAACCGGGAAGCGAACAGCCCCATGTTGAATTCAAACACCTGGTCTTTGCCAAATCCAACAGCCACCTGGTAGAAATTACAAATCGCCTCATAGATCCGTCGGATGGCATCAGGCTCAGGGAATGACTTGGTTACATTTCGCTGCAATTTCAGCTTGTCACTGTTGTTGAAAAGCAGGACTGAATAGGCTTTTTTACCATCTCGCCCCGCCCTACCGGCTTCCTGGAAATAGGCTTCCACCGAATCGGGTGTTTCGAGATGGATCACAAACCGAACATCGGCCTTGTCAATGCCCATTCCAAAAGCGTTGGTGGAAACAATCACCCGGCACTTGCCGCTTTTCCAGTTTTCCTGGCGCTCTGACCTGGTATTGGAACTTAAGCCGGCATGGTAATAATCAGCCGATATTTTGCTTTTGCGCAGTAGGTCACTGATTTCGCGGGTCTGCTTGCGGCTTCTGACATATACAATGCCCGAGCCCTTGGCTTTCAGAACCGCCTTCACCAGGTAATTCACTTTATCTTCTTCATTTCGCACCAGGTAAATCAGGTTGCTGCGGTAATAGCTGGTACGGAGGACATTTTTCTGCTTGAATTTTAATTGCCCCTGGATATCTTCAACCACCTGCTCAGTAGCCGTAGCAGTGACAGCCAGCACCGGGACATTGGGCAGCAGCTCGCGCAATTCGGCAATCTTGAGGTAGGAAGGTCTGAAATCGTATCCCCACTGCGAAATGCAATGCGCCTCATCCACAGCAATGAGATTGACATCCAGCTGCTGAAGGCGTTCCTTGAAGCGTTCGGTAGATATACGTTCGGGAGATAGGTACAAAAACTTGTAATTGCCCCAGGCTGCATTGTCGAAGGCAATTTTGATCTCGGGCAAAGTCATTCCAGAATAGATGGCCAGGGCTTTAATCCCCCGTTCATTGAGGTTCTCCACCTGGTCCTTCATCAGGGCGATCAGGGGTGTAATGACCAGGCAGATGCCCGGTTTGGAAAGCGAATATACCTGGTAAGTGACCGATTTGCCACCACCGGTGGGCATCAGTCCAAGGGTATCCTTCCCGCTGGCAACCGATTCGATGATCTCCTCCTGCAAGGGCCGGAAGGCTGCAAAGCCCCAATATTTGGTCAATATTTGTTGAAATTCGCTCAATGTTGTATTCAGTATGATCCTGTTAGCCATTATTGATTCTTATCGCCCCTCTGTCATGTGCTGGTAGTACCTGGGGCAAGGCACCGAGCCTGATTCTGCTTAACAAATTTTAATGAACATTAAAGTTTAATGTTATGAGTAACGTTAAATATTCAAGACATTTGTACCTGATTTTTTAGTAGTTTTGTCTTTCAACCAAAATATAAAAATACATATAAATGTCGTTTTTTACCGATAAAGTTGTATCCGAAGGTTTAAGTTCTGACCAAGTACAGTTAATGTACTCTTATTCAGAAGTTTCACAGAACGATATTGAACGATCTACCTGGTTCAGTCCTGGCATCCGGAGCGTAACAGCTGGTCTGCCGGCCTTCCGAAATGCGGTGAATGACCCGGAGATGGTCCTTGCAATTGACCGCATGGGCGCTATCGGGGTGATTTATAAAATCAAAAATGATGTTTAAAGTTAAATACTCCAACTATCAGCCACTTTTATTCACATCCAACGATCAAATAACAACCATTATTCAAGAAATCTCAATATTATGAATAAATTATTCTCTTTAATTGTACTAGTCCTCTTAACAATTACTGTTTCGGCACACAAAAAAGATCAAATCATCATGACGATTGGCGATCTTCCTGTTACGAAAGAAGAGTTCACGGCCAATTACCAGAAAAACAACACCAATGTTCTGGATGAAAAAGATAAAAAAACACCTGCCGAATATCTGGACCTGTACGTCAACTTCAAGTTAAAGGTGCTTGAGGCACAACGCTTGGGTTATGATACTGCCCGGTCGTTCATCGATGAGTTAAAAGGCTACCGCAAGGAGTTGACCCGTCCTTACCTGACCGATGTTTCTTTTAACGAAGAGATGGTAAAAACGGCTTACTACAGGACCCAACATGAGCGCAAAGCCAGCCATCTGCTGATTCTGGTCACGCCTGAAGCCTCGCCTGCCGATACACTGGCTGCCTGGAATAAAATTGCCGGTCTGCGCAAACAGATCATGGACGGGGCCGATTTCAATGACATTGCAGAAAAATATTCTGAAGATCCATCTGCAAAAACAAACAAGGGACTACTGGGCTATTTCAGCGCCTTCCAAATGGTATTCCCCTTTGAGGATGCGGCTTATCGCACACCTGTGGGACAGGTTTCTGACATTATCCGTACCCGTTTTGGGTATCACATTATCAAAGTCCAGGATGAACGCATCACCCCGGGAGAAATCAAAGTTGCCCATATCATGAAAATGTTTCCCCAGCAGGCTTCCGAGGAAACTATTGCCAATCTGAAAACAAAGATTGACAGTATTTACCAGAAAGCCATCAACGGGGCGGACTTCGCTGAACTGGCAAAAGCCAACTCGGATGACAAACAGTCGGCAGTTGCAGGCGGGGTCATGAATTGGTTTACACCCACCAACATGGTTCCTGCATTTGCAGACGCAGCATTTGCACTGCAAAAAGACGGGGATATTTCACCTGTGATCCGCACCCCTTATGGCTGGCACATCATTAAACGCATCGAGTTGCGTACTACACAGCCATTGGAAAAATTAAGGGCTGAACTTGAAAACAAGATCAAACAAAACCCGGCGATCAGCAAATACAGCGATGAATCATTCGACCGCAAGTTAAGACAAGAATACCAGCTGAAAATTGATGAGAGCACGCTCAATAAGCTCCTTGTCCTTGTAGCCGACACAGCAAAGGCAAAAGACCTGGCAAACGCTTCGGGGTCGATGAAAGACAAGGCCCTGTTTGAGTTTCAGAACCACAGCTATACGGTTGGGCAATTCACGGCATTCCTCCAGGCAAGTAAATTTTCGCCGAAGACAGTCAATGCGGACAAAGAATTGAAAGAGATGCTGAATAAATTCATCAACCAGGAATTGATCAGCTATGAAGATTCTCAGCTTGAGATCAAGCATCCTGAATTTGGGCGCATCATCAAGGAGTACCATGATGGCATACTGCTGTTCAATATTTCGAAGGACAAGATTTGGGATGTCGCCTCCTCGGACAGCGTGAGGCTGCAAAAGTTTTACGACAGTACCAGTAAAAGATATTACTTCGGCGATCGTTTTAAAGGCTGGCTCCTCCAGGTAAAGGACCAGGCAACACGCGCCAGGCTTGAGCCATTGCTTGACCAGGAAACGGCTACCAGGAAGGAAATAACCGATCTTTTCAATACACCCACCGAGAACAATGTACAGATCACGGATGTGGCAGCTGAAAAAGGCGACAACCCAGTGGTGGATTATTACATTTGGAACGGACCAAAACCCGCAGGTTTTGATGAAACGACTACCTTTGTCCAAGGGAAAATTACACACAACGATCAAAAAAGCCTGAAAGATGCCTGGGGCTTATACTCCTCCGACTTTCAGGATTTGGTTGAAAAAGAATGGATTGCTTCACTGAAAGAGAAATATCCGGTGAAAATAAATCAAAAAGTGCTCAACAAAATCCCAACGGTTCAATGAGAAAAACAGGTATCCATATCGTTGTAATTGCCCTATTTTTGACCGCATGCAACTTGTTTGTGGAAAAAGGAGAGCCTGTTGCAAAGGTTGGATCCCAGATCCTGACCATGGAAGAGTTGCAGAAAAACGTTCCTGATTACCTTGACAATGCCGACAGTGCACTTTGGGCGGATGATTACATCAAGAAATGGATCCAGCGCGAACTGCTGCTGATGAAGGCCGAAGAAGGCCTGGGGGCAGAAATGAAAGATGTGAACAAGGAACTGGAAGAATATCGCAGCTCGTTGATTGTATATCGTTACAAAAACGAGTTGATGAAGCAAAAAATGGATACCACGGTCAAAGATGCCGACATTCAGAAATACTTCAGCGAAAACAAGGAGAGTTTTATCCTGAACCGCAATATTGTAAAGGCCATCTATATCAAGGTACCGGTGAAGGTTTCGAGCCCTGAAAACATCAAGGAGCTTTGTTCATCGAACGATCCGGCAAAATTGGCCAGGCTGAATGAATATTGCCTCAGTTATGCAAAGGCTTACGACCGGTTTAATGATCAATGGGTGGCAGCCGATTTGGTATTTAAAAATACCCCCATGTTAATAAAAGATCAGCAAAGTTTTCTTGAAAAAAACCGATATATAGAGAGTAATGACATGAATTTTTACTATATTGTATGCATACGTGAATACCGGCTGGCAGGGCAGGTTTCACCCAAAGAGTACGTATACAATGACATTAAAAACCTGATATTGAATAAACAAAAGATTCAATTCCTGAAACAGATTGAAAAAGACATATACAAAGAAGGTGTTGACAAGAATAAAGTAAAACTATATAAAACAAAAAATAATCGTTTATGATCAGAAAAATAATTGGTTTATTTATCGTGATGGGATTTGTGGCCTCCAGCAATCAAACCAATGCACAAGATAAAGTTGTTGACCAGATTGTAGCTGTGGTGGGAAAGAATATTATCCTGAAGTCGGACATTGAAGGGATGTTCCAGCAACAGACTGCCCAGGGCATCACCACCGAAGGGGACATGAAATGTGAGATCCTGGAAAACTTACTGGTTGAAAAACTCCTGCTGGCAGAAGCAGAACTCGATACAACGATCATTGTCAGCGATAGCCAGATCAACCAGGCACTGGAACAACGCATCCAGTATTTCATTTCCCATCTTGGATCGGAAAAAGAGGTGGAAGCTTACTTTAAAAAGTCGATCATTGAACTGAAAGCCGATATGCAGGATGTGATCAAAAACCAGCAGATGACCCAGCAGATGCAGGGGAAGATCCTGGATAAGGTAACGGTCTCTCCTGCCGAAGTACGACTTCATTTTAAAAATCTTCCAGCAGCTGAAATCCCACAGATTGATTCCCAGATTGAATATGCACAGATTACCGTTCAACCGACCATCAGTCTAGAGGAAGAAGACCGCATCAAATCAACCCTACGCGAACTAAAACGCCGCATTGAAAGTGGGGAAAGCAGTTTTGGACCACTGGCCATTATGTATTCAGAAGATGCATCTGCCAAGGATGGCGGAGTACTTGATTACATGGGACGGGGCAACCTTGATCCGGCCTATGCAGCAGCAGCTTTTAACCTGAAGGGAGATAAAATATCGAACGTGGTCAAGAGTGATTTTGGATATCACATCATCCAGGTAGTGGACCGTAAAGGCGAACAAATCAAAACCCGCCACATCATCATGATGCCCAAAGTGACCCCCAAGGCCATGGAGAAAGCATTCAGCCAGATTGATAGTATTGCAGATTACATCCGCAAAGGGACCTTTAAATTCGAAGAAGCGGCCTTACGCTATTCATACGATAAAAACTCCCGGAACAACGGCGGAGTGGTGATTAATCCTGAAACCGGTGAGTCGAAGTGGAAGTTAACAGAACTCGATCCTGACGTGAGTAAGGTACTCCCTAAAATGAATATCAACGAGATATCAAAACCCTTCTTAACCCTTGACGACAAACAACGGCAGGTGTATAAGATTGTGAAACTTCTCAGCAAAACCAATGCACACCCTGCTAACCTAAAGGATGATTACGTTGAATTAAGCAATTTATACATGGCTTCGAAAAAAGAAAAGAAGATGGATGAATGGATTCGCGAAAAGCAACAAGGTGCCTATGTGAGGATTGATCCTACCTATGTCAACTGTAATTTCAAATACAAGGGGTGGATTAAATAGTTAAAAGTTGCAGGTTCAAAGTTTCAAGTTCCAGGTCGCCTGCTGATCGGAGCGCAATTGGGAACTTTGAATTTGAAACTTGAAAAAAAATAGACGATAAGCTTATTAATCACAGAATAAGGAAAAGATGACTTTTAAAAATGAGGTTGAAGCCGTAAACGCACTGAGCAATAAATTTGACCAACTGCGTTCTGAAATAAAGAAACGTATTTACGGACAGGATGAAATCATCAATCAAGTATTGGTGGCCATGTTTAGCCGGGGGCATTGTTTGCTGATCGGTGTACCAGGGCTTGCAAAAACATTGCTGGTCAATACCATTTCCGAAGTGCTCGGCCTTCAATACAAGCGCATCCAGTTTACTCCTGACCTGATGCCCTCTGATATCATAGGAACTGAAATACTGGACAAAGATCGGGAGTTCAAATTCATTCGTGGCCCTATCTTTGCCAACATTATCCTGGCTGACGAGATCAACCGTACTCCTCCAAAGACACAAGCAGCCTTGCTGGAAGCCATGCAGGAACATTCGGTCACAGCTGCCGGTCAAAAATACATGCTGGATAATCCGTTCTTTGTACTGGCGACTCAAAATCCCATTGAACAGGAAGGTACCTATCCCCTTCCCGAAGCACAGCTCGACCGCTTCATGTTCTCCATCTGGCTCGATTATCCCAAGTTTGAGGACGAATTGACCATCGTACAGAATACCACTTCCAACTTCTCCGCCCAGTTAAATGAAATTATCTCCAAAGAGGAGATTCGCTATTTTCAGGATTTGATTCTGAAAGTTCCGGTGAACGATCATGTGCTGAAATATGCCGTTAGCCTTTCATCCAAAACACGTCCAAATACAGAATTGGCATCAGCGGTAGCTAACAAATACCTCAAGTGGGGAGCAGGTCCAAGAGCCTCGCAATACTTGGTCCTGGGGGCAAAAACACATGCAGCCCTTCAGGGAAAGTTCTCGCCTGATATTGATGACATCAAAAAAGTGGCAGTCAGCATCCTTCGCCATCGCATCATTAAAAACTACAAGGCAGAAGCGGAAAACATTTCAGTTGAAGACATTATCTCGGAATTGATGAAATAAACTGATGAAAAACACACACAGAAAGGCAATGAGCTGTCATGTATTGATTGGGCTAATCGTTTTGCTCGTATTTACAGGAACAGGTTATGCCCAAACAAAGAAAAAGGTAGAAATTCTTCATAGTGATTCCGGGAGTTATAATGAGCGGATCGTTGCCAATGCCCAACGTCTGATAGGAAATGTACAAATCAGGATGGATGGGGCCCTGTTGTGGTGCGATAGTATGTATTCATATACCAACAATACGGTGGATGCCTTTGGAAGGGTACACATTGTGAGGGGTGATACCTTAAACATGTACGCTGATTTTATCAACTATAACAGCAATACCAAGTTGGCG
>DASXUZ010000187.1:0-30565 GCA_036504555.1 Prolixibacteraceae bacterium
AACTTATAAACTATGTTCCCTATGTGCCTATGTGTTTAAATATTAGTCCCGAGGCCTCGGGATAAACTATGTGTCCTATGTGCCTATGTGTTTAAATTTTTTTATCTCCTGGAGGGTGTTTTTTCATACTTGAGGAACTTACTGGCCCAGGGTATAAAATATTTAAAGTTGGGGGCATCGGTGTGTCCGCCATCATGCTGACGCCAGGCCAGCTGGCCATCGAGTAAACCCGAATTCACAGGAGGCATTTTTTCAGCCAGGTAATCATTGGAAACGCCCAGATCATTTACCCCTAAAAGTTTAAATACACTACCGGCCGCGATGGTAGCCATGTAACTGCCCTGCTGATCGAGCCATTTGGCATCGCCCTTTTCAGGTATGCCATAACTGATGAATGTCAGGCGGGGAGCGCATAGGGCAATCAGTTCATGCGAATCAACGGGCAGATCACAGCCTGTTTTACTGCCAAAACTTGCCTTTGAAGCCCCGTATTTGATATAGTTTCCAGCCATCCAGTAATATCCGCCACCGCTCAGGCTTTCAACGGCTTCCCCAAAGTTGCGGCGATGGAGGGTAGCTCCGCCTTTGCCTGAAGATCCAATCAATCCGACAGCAAAGCGGGGTTCAAATGCCAGGGTGACAAATGCTGCCTTGCCATATCGTGAGACGCCTTCGATGCCCACCTTTTTGGCATCAACCAGGGGATCAGTTTCCAGGTAATCCAGAGCGCGGGCAGCTCCCCAGGCCCATGCACGCAGGGCTCCCCAGTCTTCAGGCTTGCGAGGCTGGCCCTTGTTGACCAATCCAATGATCCCACGGGTGATACCTGCCCCATTGTCGGCCTGTATGCTGGCAGGATCAATGGTCACATAACCCCAGCCTGCAGCCAGCAGTTGTTCGGTAGGAGGAAGATCGCCCTCAGGCTTGGGTGCAAAGAAATTGGGTCCAGCCAACCTTGTGACGGGCATATAGGCAGGATACCGGTCAAAGATGGCCTTCATATCGGGGTTGCTTTTGATCATCATCTCCTTAAATGCGCCATTCAATTTTTCCATGTCATCGGGTGAAGGCTGCGCAGGTGAAGGGAATGCAGGGCGGCCAAACATCATCAGTACAGGAACAGGCCCCTTGACATTGGTAGGTACCACCAGCATCATATTGATATCGACATTGATCAGTGGATAATTACTGTTGTTGACATGGCCAATCAATTGTTTGGCAACCACGGGAGTAAAACCCACATATTCACGGTCGGTGATTTTGACTTCCCAGCTTACAGCGGGTATATTTTTGGGCAGTTGTCCATACACTTCCCGTTCCATATCTGCTACAATCTCAGGGCGGCGTTGTTTCCACCACTGGTCGGCAGTGGTAACCTTTTTACCGGCATTGGTGGTGAGCAGTTCGGGAAGCTGTGGACAAGGATTGGCCTTTGATTCATCGTTGTTGGCATGGTTGGGATCCGAATCGTTCCCGCTGGGGCCTGGCCGGAGATCCTGGATGCTCAATTGCTGCATCATGTTGGCATGGTCCTGGTCAGAGGTAAAGGTAACCATCCGTGGATATTTGCTGCTGTCAATCCTGGCCTCCTGCGCCATGGCCAGTTGAGCCAAACAGCTTACCAATAAAAAGAATATCGACTTTTTCATTTGATCGTTTGGGTTATAGTTAGTTATAATCAGTATCCGTTGAAACGATTTCCTCATACAGTGCCCTGGATGCAGATCAACCTGATGGCAAGGTAGGAATTATTTAATTGCACGACAGGTGTTTTTTTTACCTGAACTGATACTTTTTTGACTGCAATGGAGGATTATTGTTGTGTCAGGGTTCATGAGGCGATCCAGGAATCAGGAATCAGGAATCTTGATCAGGGCGTCATGCCAGTTCAATAATAGCTTTAAAAAGCCTTACATTTCTACTTAGATCATAGTAACCAGGCATTTGCCGTGAGACCCCAACCTTATTTACCTTCTAGATTATAAAATTCTATTTCATAAGGTAAATAAGGTTCGGTTCTCGGGGTAAATGCCTGGTTACTAGGGTATAAGTAGAAATGTAAGGTTCTTCTAAAAAAACATCCAGGCATGAATATTTCAAGAACGTTTCCCCTTCAGAATTGAAGTGAAGGTCCAGACGAGTGCTCGGGATTGGCATTATACCTTGAACGAAGTTACTGTAGACTGAAGCGTCCTATTACCTGTTACATGAGATTATTGACTGACTTTGCTAAACTGATAGGGTGTGAACTCCAAAAAATCAGCCACCCGGAGGGTTAATCCAGTCACTACGCCATCTTTTATTGTAAAGGGAATTTCAACGATTCCCATCGTCGGATTTGAATAGGTGCACAGGTAGTTGTCATTTTGGATATGCTCCAATTTGCCGATTAAATCGGGATGATTGGAGAAATGAATATTTAAAAGGTCATTTTCCAATTTGATTTCAATCCATCCGTAAACTGGATTCTGGTACTTCCCAGTATAGGAATTGATCGGCAAAGCAGGCTTGTTATGACGTTTGATCATATTTTTAATCGTATCCATTTTGTCATTTGCAAGCTGATTTCTTTTCTTGAATTGCTCCAGTGATTGGTAACTAAATCCCTGGTAGGGCAATTCTAAAAAGGCATCCCGGATTTCATCGGTCAGGTTTTGAAAGAAATTATTCTGGTCCGTGTTGGTTAACACGACAATTCCGAGCTTCTCTTCGGGTAGGAACATCACCGAGGATAAAAAGCCATCCACGGCTCCAGTATGCGAATACATCAGCTTTCCATCCCGGTCACCGATTGCAAGCCCCAATCCATAGAGGCGAAAATGTGAAAATTTATGGTCCCTGGGGTCAATTCCCATGATGGAGGCAGGGGTTCTTATGTTTCTAATGGCCATGGCAGGGATCAGTTGCTGACCGTTAAGTTTGCCCTCATTCAGCTGAGCCAGCAACCAGCTGGTCATATCCTTTGCACTTGAACTCATGCTGGCAGCCGGGGCCAGGTTGTCAATCTGGGGAATGGGAATTTCAATCAGCTGATTGTCGACAATCGTATAGGGCTGTGCGACGTTGGTGGACTTCTTAAGATCATTGGCCAACATGAGCGTCCGGTTCATTTTCAGAGGGATTAGAATGCTATCTTTTACGGTCTGTTCCCAACTCTTGCCAGTAATCCTTGGAATGAGTTCACCGGCCGTCAGAAAGGCAGCATTGCAATACCCCCATTTGGTCCGAAAGCCATAAGGGGCATCAATGAATCTCATTTTGCGAATCACTTCAGCCCGGGAGAGGTTCGAACTCCAGTAGGTAAAATCGCCCTGGAAAGTTTCAAACCCAATTCTGTGTGAAAGCAGATCGATGATGTTGATTTCATGACTGGCCAGTGAATCTTTCAACTGGAATTCGGGCATCCATTTTTTTACCTTGTCATTCAGGTTGAGCTTCCCGGCTGCCTGCAGGATCGACAGTGTTGTGGAGGTAAATGCTTTTGTATTGGAACCGATCATGAACAGGGTATTCTCATCGACCGATTCGGGACCACCCATCCTGGTCGTGCCAAATCCATTGATGTAGACCACCTTGCCGTCCTTGACAATGGCAACTGCCAGACCGGGGATCTTCCAGTCATTCATCCCTTTTACGATGTAGTTGTTGAGGCTGTCAGTAATAAATACAGGTAATTTTTTCTCCTGTGCGTTTACTGTCCAGCAAAAAAGGGCAAGGGTCAAAGCAAATACCAATCTTTTCATAGTGCTTGTTTTATCATGTGTTACAATGTCCCAGGGCTGTATGAAGGGCGGGATCTTGTCATGGAAGAAGACGCGTATCCATCATTACCGGGACATAGAATTATGTATTAAAAGTAGTAATTAAATATCAATTCAGGAAGGTTTTGAACTGGTTTATTATTGATTCAGCTTCTGATATTTAGTCTTTAATAAACTGATTTCGATATAAGAAAATGAGTGTAAAAAGTAACAAAGAGACAAAGTAACAAAGAGACAAAGAGACAAAGTAACAAAGAGACAAAGTAGCAAAGTGGCAAAGTGGCAAAGTAACAAAGTAAGACAGGCTCTAAATTATTCTATTTATATGTGCTATCTTACAAGGAATCACCTCTAAAATGGGCTGCATAGCTTAGGGACTTTGTTACTCTGTGACTTAGGGACTTTGTTTCTTTGTGACTTTCATATTTTGAACTCACGTTAATAGATACCAAAATGAAAGGATGGAATCCCCGCTTGTGCTGCAGGGATTCCATCCTTTGTTTGGAAGATTCATCGTTAAGCTCAGGCTGCCATCAGGTTATGCCACAAGCGCCTGATTCATCTTTAGTTGGCAATCTTCATTTCATTGAGCAGGTAGCCAGCTCCACCGAATTTATCCATGATAAAGAGGGTATAGCGGATGTCCACGTTGATACAACGTTGAAGCGAAGGTTCAAAGATGATGTCCCCGCTCATGGATTCCCAGTTGCCATCGAAGGCTGTTCCAATCAGTTCACCCTTGCCGTTGAGCACAGGGCTGCCCGAATTTCCACCGGTGATATCATTGTTGGTCAGGAAAGCAACCGGCATCCGGCCATCCTTCAGTGCATATTTCCCGAAATCTTTGGTCACGTATAATTCTTTCAGCTTGGCTGGAACTACAAACTCCCAGTTTTTGGGATCCTCCTTCTGCATCACACCATCGAGTGTAGTGACGTAATCGTAGATCACACCGTCCTTGGGAGAATAATTCAATACTTTTCCATAGGTCATACGCATGGTTGAATTGGCATCTGGATACATGGCTTGGCCGGCTTTCATATCGAGTAAACCTGCAATGTACTGTTTTTGTCCATTTGCATACAGTGTACGATACTGTTCAAGATCTTTGAAGTATTTCATCATTGAATCAACGATGTCCTTTCCTGCGATGTAGGCAGGATCATTTTGCAGGGCCTTTTTATCACCCGCAAGTGCGGCGGTCAGTTTGGCTTCAGAAGCGAAAACCGATTGACTATAAAGGGCTTCCACGTAGGCATCGATACATCCTTTGTATTGGTCTTCAATGGTTTTATAGAAAGCAGGAAGGGCCGTGGCTGGTACTTTTTCCTTGAATAGGGCGATCATGGCTTTGGCCACCTTCTTATCGGTGGAAACATTGTAATCCTTGTAGAAATCAGCGACCGGCATTGAAACGGCAGGTCTGCCACTTCTTGGGTCCACTGCCGATGGGTCTGTGATTGTGCCATAACGTACAGCGGCAGTGGTCAATTCGATCGGACTAAGGGCTTCCATGAAATAATTCAGGATCAACTGCTGTTGAGCCCTGCCCTCAATGGCTGTTTTGACGTCGGTCAATGCATGGCCATATTTTTCAATTCTGGCAGGATTGGCATTTACCCATTGGGTGAAGGTCTTTTCTTCGGCCACCCTGCGATCGAACACTTTTAGTTTTTCAAAAGTCTCGTTCATGCCAATGGATTTTTTCCAGGCATTGGACGAACCTGCATATTTGCTGGCATACATCAACCTGATTGCAGGATCGGCCACCATATCTTCCATTAAGATGTCCTGACGAACACCACGGACCAGAATCCTGGTGGCATTGGAGATTTCGCTGGTCTCTTTCACCTCGAAGGAGGTCATAAAACGGTTGGTTCTACCTGGATAACCGATCACCATGGAAGGATCGTTCTGTTTCTCTCCTTTGAGTGAAATGGTCAGGAATTTTTTGGGTTGAAAGGCTATGTTGTCTTTTGAGAACTCTGCAGGATTGTTGTCTTTGTCGGCATAGATGCGGAACATGCTGAAATCGCCGGTGTGACGGGGCCACATCCAGTTATCGGTATCTGCGCCAAATTTACCGATGGAAGAAGGGGGTGCCCCTACAAAACGGATATCGGTATATGTTTTGGTGAGGATCAGGTAGTATTGGTTGTTTCCGAAGAATGAGACCACTCTGCCCTTGAGGAATTTGCTTTGTCCAACGGCTTTGGCGCTCAGCTGATCGGATATGGCTTTGAAGGCATCGTCCTTGGCTTTTTGATCAGTTAATCCAGCCAGTGCATCGGTGACAGGTTTGGTCACATCTTCAAAGCGGTCAAGAAACATGACTGTCAGGCCTTTGGCTGGAAGTTCTTCCTCGCGGTTTTTGGCCCAGAAGCCGTTTTCCAGGTAGTTGTGATCGACGGTGCTCAACTTTTGAATCGTTCCGTATCCGCAATGGTGGTTGGTCAAAACCAGCCCGTCTTTAGAGATGATTTCAGCCGTGCAGCCACCACCAAACTGGAGGATGGCATCCTTTAAGCTCGAGTTGTTGATATCATAAATGTCTTTGGCTGAGAGCTTGAAACCCATGTTCGACATTTCTTTGATGTTCAGCTTTTGTATCAGGGGCAGCATCCACATCCCTTCATCTGCTAGTAAAGTCCCAAGTGAAAAAATGAGGACAGAGAAAAATAATAATCCGGCTTTTTTAATGTTCATCATGTTCAAATTGATTTTCGGTTGTTAATTTAACAGATAATATAATTTACAATAATAACAAAAAAGCGGAGAGATAAAAATGAAATTTATCGCTCTTTCTAAATCTTTTAAAATAATGGATTACTGTAAGTTATAAAACCAAAATAAGGACGTATTTATAAATTGTAATAATTTTCAATCGATTAGTATGAACTTCAGATGGTTCATTACAGGTGGAGGTATCATTTCAATTTAAAATAAACTGGTTATCCGGCTGTCAGAACAGGAGTCATGGGAAGGGCAAAAAAAGGGAGGCTTCAGTTGTGAAAGTCTCCCCAATGAGTTAAAAATGCAAAAAACGAGGTCGTTAAATGGTTATAAATTTTTCGTTCCTGGTTTGACAGAAGGAGCATTTTCCATCCAACTTCGCTTTATCGTAGGTGTTGCCACAAACGGGACATACAGCATAGTTCATGGGCATGGTATTTTCGGCCATTGAGTTCAGGGCCCGAAGCGCCTGGGTGTAAAATTCCTGGTGTTTCTTTTCAGTATCAAGCGCCCAGTT
Organism: Prolixibacteraceae bacterium; assembly: GCA_036504555.1. GTDB lineage: Bacteria > Bacteroidota > Bacteroidia > Bacteroidales > Prolixibacteraceae > Aquipluma. Next base: position 7,012 of record DASXUZ010000187.1, read on the forward strand.
AAATGATTTGATCGCTTTGTCAGCCTTTTCCACTTTTGCATCGGCCAGGAATTGGGGATACATGGTGGTCGATTCGTAGGTTTCACCATCAATGGCGGACTGAAGGTTCTCGGCAGTGGTTTTCACATCAAACTGAGGGGTCATGACCTGGAATTTTTCACCCATTCCTTCCAGCACCTTCAGGTGGTTGGCTGCATGAATGGATTCAGCTTTTGATGCGGCTTCAAAGAGTTTGGCAATATTAAAGTTCTGCTCTTCGCGGGCCTTTTGTGCAAAAGCGGCATATTTAGCGCTTGCAGTTGTTTCACCAGTAATTCCTGCCTTCAGGTTCTCGATGGTCTTAACCTGTTTGGGTTGACTGCAATTTGTAAATGCAATCACAAGAACTGAAGCATAAAATAGTAAGTTTTTCATACGCTAATTATTTAAAGGTTTAAAAAAAATGAATTGACGCATTGAGGTGGTAGCTTTTAATCCTTCACCGAAGGAAATCAAACCGGCCACCGGCACAGTATGAATGCCCTTAAAGAGGCATCATGTAATTATAAACGAGCGATCCACCGAAATATCCTGTAATACTTACCGAGAGGGCTGCCAGGCCAAAGAGGGCAAAGGCCAGCCATTTGAGGTTCACATTCTCTGTGTTTCGGATTTTTAGGAAAATCCGCAGGGCAGAAGCTACCAGCAGGATACCCATGGTCACCCAGGCGAACGTTTCGTGTGTTTCCTTTACCGGGGCTGCTGCACCTGTCATTTCAGCAGTAAAAAGCGCCCCTGAAAGCAATGTAAAAAGGGCCATGAGTGTTCCTGTTGTCAAGAGGTAAAACCCAAGGGTGGATAAATAGATTTCTTTTTTGAAATACAAGGAAGCACATTCAGCGATGAATCCAAATAATACCAATGCAATGGGGAAATGAACCAGCATCGGATGAAGATCGGTTGTAGAAATCATTTGGTTATTTATTAGTTTGTTTAAGGGTAAAGTTAGGAATATTGAATTAATAATCAAACAGTTTTACCTGATAATTGATCCTCCGGCATTAATTGAAGTTACATTGTTAAGTTTTTATATCCATTGGTTGCGCATCTGGAATGCAATTCGGCTTAATCGATGTCATTCGCACGTTGGTTTAATTATTTTTATAGATTTGTCGCTCAATTCTGAGGGGATGGAAATATTAATGGTGATTTTTCTTGCCGTGGGTTTATCGTTCGATTCGTTTGCTGTTTCAGTTTGCAGCGGGCTCAACCTTCCCGAAATCCGTTTTTACCAAGCTGCTAAAATTGCATTTTTCCTGGCCCTGTTCCAGGGACTGATGCCATTGATTGGCTGGATGATCGGCAACAGTATGAAAGCCCTCATTGAGCCTGTCGACCATTGGCTTGCATTTGGTTTGCTGACGCTCATCGGTGGAAAAATGATCGTCGAAAGTTTCAGCAATTCAGAAGACCGGGAGATCAAAAATCCCTTGCTAATCAGGGTCATTCTCATGCTTTCGCTGGCTACCAGTATCGATGCCCTGGCCGTTGGATTCAGCTTTGCGACCTTGCTCGATAAAATCCTGTTTGCCGCCCTTATCATCGGGCTGGTAACTTTTGTGGCTTCCATGCTCGGTATTCTGTTGGGTAAGAAAACAGGGCCAAAGATTAATCAATATGCGGAAGTAATGGGGGGATTGATTTTGATCATCATTGGCTGTAAAATTTTGATTGAGCATTTGTGGGCGAGTTATTAAATCAATAATTCTACCAGTTTTATTGAGTCAAAAATAATGCGTTTATTTTTTTTACCGGATCTTGTAATTGTGGTTAATTCTGGTAATATTGCAGCGCACCTGAATCTATTCTGAAAGGGTTGTGTTGTTTTAAATTGTTGTTCATGGTAAATCTGCATGTTAACGTAGAAAGCTATAGTCTGTCCCCCCTTTTCCTGCTCCTGCTTGTTGGCGGAGTCTTAGGGATCATCACTTTCTTTTTTCTGCTCAGGTTTAAGCACATCCCAGGAGTTAAGTTTTTGATGGTGTGGCAAGTAGCCGCTTCGTTGTGGGCTTTCACCTATGCTTTTGAGTATGGCGCAACTGAACTTCAGACCAAGATCATGTGGTCCAGGTTTTCTTATTTTGGAATTGTGTATGGCCCTATTGCTTTCCTGTTTTTTTCACTGGCCTTTTCATCTCAATACAAGTTCCTGAAAAAGAAATACCTATTTGCTGGTTTTGCCTTTGCCACGCTTTTTATTCTTTTCCCATTTACCAACGACCTTCACCATCTTCACTGGAAGAGTTATTCCATTGATCCGGTTACCCATGCAACTGACTATGTCTACGGTCCATTGTTTTGGGTCATGACCTTTTTTGCCTACTGTGCGCTGATGGGTGGAATCCTGAATGTTTTTCTGCTGTATTTCAGGTCCTCGAAATATTACAGGCGACAAATTACCTTGCTCTTCCTGGCATCCATTCTGCCCCCCATCGGAAATGTCATTTATATTTTCCACATCAATCCCATTACCGGATTTGATTGGACTCCCTTTACTTTTTTGTTTACCGGGATACTGATTACCATCAATCTTTCTTATTTTAAGATGTTTGAGCTTGTTCCCTTTGCCCGCAACCAGCTCATCGATATCATTCCTGATGCCATCCTGGTGGTCGATAATTCGTTTCGTATTGCTGATTTAAATCCAGCCATGCGCAAGCTCATGGGGGCCATGGATCAGGAGATGATCGGAAGATCGGTAGAAGAATTGTTCCCGCTCCGGGAAATGCTTTTTGCCCAAATCAAGGAACACGATAATTTTCAAACTCAATTAACGAAGGATGTTGGCGGCAAGACCCTTCACTTTGACTTAGAGTCTACCTCGCTGCATGATCAGAATAACCAACTTACCGGTAGGCTGATTGTATTAAAGGACATTAGCCGCTATATGGAGGCTGAAGATAAAATCCGTGAAACCAATGTTCGCCTGGTGGCTGAGATCGGGGAAAAGGAAAAGCTGATTGTGGATCTTGATTCCTTTTCACATACCGTGGCCCATGATTTGAAGAACATGCTTGGGGCCATTGTTTCGGCCAGTAACCTGATCCGTTTGGGAGTGGATGACATGAACAAGGAAGATCTGTTGGAAATCAATGATTTGATCAGGCAATCGGCAACCAAAACCATGCACATTACTCGAGAGCTGCTGACCTTGGCCTCGGTCAGGCAACAGGAAGTTAAGCTGGTAACGATCAACATGCAAAAAATTGTACTGGATGCCGTCAAACGGCTCAATGACATGATCCTGGAAGGGAATGCCCAGGTCATCATTCCTGCCAGTTTTCATAATGTACTGGGATATGAAGGATGGCTCGAAGAAGTGTGGATTAACTTTATCAGCAATGCCATCAAATACGGTGGAACACCCCCCATCATTCAACTTGGTAGTGAAATTCTGGCCGATCAAAGGGTCAAATTCTGGATCAAGGACAATGGCAAGGGCTTGTCGGTTGAGGATATGGAATTGCTGTTCAATAAGTTTACCCGCCTCGATACTTTGAGGGCAGAGGGACATGGGCTAGGGCTTTCAATTGTCAAGCGGATCGTCGAGAAGCTCAATGGTGAAGTGGGTGTTGAAAGCCAAAATGTCGCCGGTGAAGGTTGTACCTTTTATTTTATTTTACCCGTTGAATAATTTTTACCTCCTCCCGCTGATCACCTGAATCTTTACAAGACCATTGTCAATTTGTTAAAGAAATAACGCATTGCTAATGAATTGTTAATGCAATTTCGGATAAATCCTCGTAAATTGCGGCATGGAACTAAGCGTTTTAATAGACATAGTCATCATTTTCGCCTTTTCGACAGCGGTTAATTACCTGTTTACGAAAATAAATATCCCTACCATTATCGGTTATTTACTCACCGGAATTGTGGCAGGGCCTTCACTGCTGGGGATTTTACGCTCGCCCGATGATATTGAGTTCATGGCAGAAATCGGTATTATTATCCTGATGTTTACCATTGGCCTTGAATTCTCGCTCAACCACCTGATCAAAATACGAAAGATTGTATTCTTTGGCGGTTTTCTACAATTGCTCATTACAGCCGGCATTACCATGTTCTTTGCCATGATGTACGACCTGGGCTGGCAATCCTCTTTGTTCGTGGGTTTTCTTACCGCCTTGAGCAGTACTGCCCTGGTGCTGAAAATCCTCCAGGAAAGAGGAGAACTGACCTCCAATTATGGCCGTACAGTGGTAGGCATCCTTGTTTTTCAGGACATCATTTTGATTCCATTGATGTTGCTAACCCCGATGCTGGGAGGAAAAACCGCTCACGTTGGAATGGCCATGTTTATCCTGGCAATCAAATCGGCAGGGATCATCGCCCTGGTATTTGTAGGCAACAAATGGGTTATGCCCAAGGTGCTGCACATGATTGCCCTGACCAAAAACAAGGAATTGTTTTTAATGAGCATCCTGCTGATTTGCCTGGCCGTTGCACTCCTGACTTCCGAAATGGGCATGTCGCTTGCTTTTGGGGCCTTTTTGGGGGGTCTGATGATCTCTCGCTCGGAATATAGCCAGGATGCATTTAGTCACGTTCTGCCCTTTAAAGACACCTTTACCAGCTTCTTTTTTGTATCCATCGGCATGATGCTCGACCTGAGTTTTGTGTACGATCATATCCTGCTGATCGCGGCGACGGTCGTACTGGTCATTGCCATCAAATCCCTTGTGGCTGGGGGAACGGCTTTCCTGCTGGGGCATACTTTCCGCGGAACAGTAGTCGTTGGACTGGCTCTGGCACAAATCGGTGAGTTTTCGTTTATACTGGCCAAAACAGGTCAATCCTATGATATTCTATCGGGGTTTTATTACCAGCTTTTTCTGTCGGTCACGATCATGACCATGGCTGCCTCGCCGTTCATTATCATGATATCCAAGCCATTGGCCACCATTATGCTCAAGCTGCCCATTCCGGAACTGATGCTCAAGGGCCTGTTCCCCCTTCAGGAAATAGAAGTGCCTGAAATGCAGGATCACATCGTGCTCATTGGCAAGGATTCGCGCTCACAGAACCTTTCACGCATGGCCAGGCACATGAAGCTACCCTATGTATCGATCGTTTTTGATCCTGCAGATGTCAGGAGGCGGCAACTAAAAGGGGAATCGGTGATCTACGGAGATTCGATGAACGAGCCAATTCTTCGGAAAGCTCATACCCATACTGCCGCCATTGTGGTTATCAGCATCGGCGAAACGATCACTGCACTGGGGGTGATCGAGAAAGTGCGCAGCATGAATCAACATGCACATATCATCGTCAGGTCTAAGTATGTGTCCAATATTGAGGATTTTTATCACATGGGTGCCAACCAGGTCATTCCTGAAGAATTTGAAACCGCTATCGACCTGTTTGAGATGATCCTGAAGAAAAAGTTGATTCCTGAAGAAGATATTTACTCGACCATCTCAGGTATCAGGGACGACAATTATGGGATCTTTAGGGAAAAGGATGAAACCAATGCAGTCACCCTGACCGATATGATCCCCGAGGTGGAAATTGTAGCCCTGAAAGCGGGCAGCTATGAGTTATTCCCCGGAAATTCACTCAAAGAAATTAATTTACGCAAACAATACGGTCTGACCGTGGTGGCCATTAAAAGAGACGGTGAAATCCTTGAAAACCCGGGGGCGGCATTTATCTTCGAATCCAACGACGTGGTGTATATCCTTGGAAAACCCACCAAGATCGCCCAATTGCCCCATAAAAACATTGCGGCAGTGGTGGTGCAGCCATAAAAAAAGCCGTCCCTGAATTGCTTCAAAGACGGCTTTTAGAGGGCTTAAAGTTTAAAGTTCAAAGTTTAAAGTTGCGTGCCGATTGATGGTATCCCGACCGGCACGTAACTTTAAACTTTGAACTTTAAACTTTAAACTTTGAACTTTAAACTTATTTCTTTCGGATATATATCTGTACCGGAACTCCTGAAAAGTTAAAGTTCTCACGAATCTTATTTTCCAGGTAACGGCGGTAAGGATCTTTCACATACTGCGGCAGGTTGGCAAAAAATGCAAAGCTTGGTGTCTGGCTTGGCAATTGTACCACGTATTTGATCTTCACGAATTTACCCTTGATCGATGGTGGCGGATAAGCTTCAATGGCCTTGAGCATGATCTCGTTCAATTCGGAAGTCTTGATTTTCTTGCTCCGGTTTTCGTACACCTCCACGGCCGTTTCGAGGGCTTTGAGGATGCGTTGTTTGCTCAGTGCCGAAGTGTAAACAATCGGAACATCAACAAAGGGGGCAATGCGTTCATGGATCAGCTTGGTGAATTCGTTGGTGCTCGCGTTGTCTTTCTCAATCAAATCCCACTTGTTAACAAGGATCACCACGCCCTTTTTATTGCGGACCATCAGGTTGAAAATTGAAACATCCTGCGATTCCATGCTACGGGTAGCATCGAGCATCAGCATACAGACATCCGAATCTTCGATGGTGCGCACTGAGCGCATGACCGAATAAAATTCAACATCTTCCTTGACCTTGGTACGCTTGCGCAGTCCAGCGGTATCGACCAAAAAGAAGTCGTGACCAAATTTATTGTAACGGGTATGAATGGCATCTCGGGTAGTACCTGCAACGTCGTTTACGATGTTGCGCTCTTCACCGGTTAAGGCATTGATGAACGATGATTTGCCAACATTGGGGCGGCCTACCACTGCAAAACGAGGAATGCCATCTAAATTCTCTTCTTCTATTTTTTCGGGAAATTCAGCCACCACTGCATCCAGCAGTTCACCCGTTCCGCTTCCGGTCATCGACGAGATACAATAGATCTCACCCAGGCCAAGGGAATAAAACTCGTGCGAGTCAATGATGCGCTTGTTGTTGTCGACCTTGTTGACGGCCACAAATACTTTCTTGGAGGTGCGGCGCAATACGGCAGCCACCTCTTCATCCATGTCGGTAATGCCATTTTCAACATCCACCACAAAGATGATCACATCCGATTCCTCCAGGGCCAGCATCACCTGCTTGCGGATTTCACCCTCGTAGATATCTTCCGAATTGACGGCATATCCACCCGTATCGATCACTGAAAAGTCGACTCCGTTCCAAACACCTTTGCCGTACTGACGGTCACGTGTTACCCCGGACGATTCGTCAACGATGGCTTTTCTCGATTCAGTCATCCGGTTAAACAGGGTTGATTTCCCTACATTTGGCCTTCCAACTATTGCAATAATGTTACTCATTTCTTACCTAACTTTCCTTCCCAATTACGGGATTATCATAAATTTATAAAATCAAGTTCCAGGTTTCAAGTTCCGGCAGTGAAGTTTAAAGTTTAAAGTTTAAAGTTTAAAGTATAAAGTTCCAGGTTGATCTCTCTTGTCCCTTTCACTTTCACTTTTTCTCAAATTCTCAAATTCTCACTTTCTCCTTATCACTTCTCTCCCTTCTCCTTTTTTCCCTTCTCCTTGTACTATTCCATATCGTATCCAAAGCCGCCCAATGTGCGGTCTTTGTCGCGCCAGTCTTTGTTTACCTTTACGAATAGTTGCAGGAATACTTTCTTCTGAAAGAATTCTTCCATATCCATCCGGGCTTCTGTTCCAACCCTTTTGAGTGCCTGCCCCTGGTGGCCGATGATGATCCCCTTTTGGCTCTCGCGGTTCACATGGATGACACACATCAGGTTCAGTATTTTTTCTTCTTCCTTAAATTCCTCCACTTCCACTTCCACCGAATAGGGAATTTCCTTGTCGTAATACAGCAGGATCTTCTCGCGGATGATCTCGCTGACAAAGAACCGTTCGTTGCGGTCGGTCAGTTCATCCTTGGGAAAATAGGCAGGGCCTTCGGGCAGCAATTCAAGCAAACGGTCGAAGATCTGTGCCACGTTGAATTTCTCCAATGCCGACACTGCATACACATCGGCCAGCGGAAGTTTTTCGCGCCAGTATTCGTAGAGTTTCATCACCTTCTCCTGGTCCGATAGGTCGATCTTGTTGATCAGCACAATCACGGCAGCCTCTGAGCTTTTCACCCGTTCGATGTATTCCTCATTCTTCTCTGGACTTTCAATCACGTCGGTCACATAGATAATCACGTCAGCATCGATCAAGGCGGTGTTGACAAACTTCATCATGGTCTCCTGTAGCTTGTAATTGGGTTTCAGGATGCCGGGGGTGTCGGAGTAAACAATCTGGAAATCATCGCCATTGACGATTCCTTTGATGCGGTGGCGGGTAGTCTGCATTTTTGAGGTAATGATCGACAATCGTTCGCCAACCAGTACGTTCATGATGGTCGATTTCCCAACATTGGGATTTCCGATGATGTTTACGAATCCGGATTTATGTGCCATTTATTTCAGAATGAAGGTATTAATAATTTGCGCAAAGATAGTCAATTAATTGTTTTAACCGCTCAACGGCTCTGTGAGCGGGGACTGAATTAACACTGGGGTGAAAAGTTCCATTTTGATTGTTGCCTTTGTGGAATTGAATTCCTCTCCTATCATCGGGCTATGAAGTTTTATTGCTTTGGGGTACCACCTTGCTCCAACATTTATTTGAAGGAGGGTTTCCCTCAATTCCTGCCTGGTAAATGACCCATGGTAATAACCATCGTCCCCTCTAAATGGTTGGGATGATCCTTCCATTGATTGCCTGATTTGTCCATGTTGGGCTGCTGTCTTCTTATTGGTAAATTTGTACTTTGTATATAGTTCGTGCATGGTTCGTGCATGGTTCGTGCATGTAAACATGTTAAAACTAAGTTTGAATTAAGTTAAAACAGAGATTAAAGCAGGTAATAAATAACATCAAAATATAGGTTTGGTTGAGGTCCTGTACTTCATCCGGAATTGAAATCTCCTGTAGGAAAATGAATAAAATAATGTAAATTGTTGATATTTTATAATTCAAAAAGAGGTAATGATTCATTAGAATTCAGTAGCTTGCCCTCTTAAACCAGGAACCAATGAACAGGGCAAAAACCACGATACACAACACTGTCAGCTATTGCGACGCTTAGATCGCGCTGCTAAATATCGCATCGAAAGAAACTTTTACTTCCATTTAAACTATCAATCCCTTAACCAATCACACATGGATTCAAAATTAGATTACCAGGTCAACCCCAGAGAGAACGTCTATTTTTATATGAGACTGCTCATCAGCCTTGGCCTTTATTACCTGATCGTACAGCTGGTTTTATGGTCTTTAAAGGAAACGGGGCCTCAGGTCGCCTCAATTTATATGATTTATGCCTATGCGGTCATGATTTTAATTTTCCTTTTCTTCCGCTTTGGACTTTTGATCGGACATTTGAAAGGCAATGGCATTAAATTGGGCAAGAATCAGTTTGCGGATATTTACCAGGTTGCGGTCAAACAAGCTGAATTGCTGGGACTTTCAAAGGTGCCTTCCATTTATATCCTTCAGTCCGGCGGGGTTCTAAACGCCTTTGCTGCAAGGTTTCTGGGCAGGAATTACATCGTACTTTATTCTGAAATCGTGGAAACCGCCTATGACCAGGATAAATCGATCCTTGAATTTATTATCGGTCACGAGATGGGGCATATCAAGCGCCAGCACATGCTCAAGAACCTGATCCTGATGCCTTCTTACATCATCCCCTTCTTGGCTGCTGCCTATTCAAGAGCCTGTGAATACACCTGCGATGCTATTGGGCATGCCTTGAGTCCGGCCGGTGCAAAGGGAGGCTTGTTGGTGTTGGCCTCGGGGAAAACCATTTATAAGAAAGTCAACCTGAATGAATTTTTGAGGCAGGATGTGTCGGAAGATGGATTCTGGAAATGGTTTGCCGAAAAGGTGGCCTCCCATCCAAATCTGACCAGGAGACTGAATGCCTTGGGAGAGGCAAAAGTTTCACCAACGGCCCGAAGCAGGGCATCCCTGATGGAGGAAATGGCCATTGCGCCCGTGGTGGTGGAGGTCAAGGAAGATGATCACAATCCATATATGCCAAAGTAGAAAGACCTGACAGGTTTTCAAAACCTGTCAGGTCTCCTAATAGGCAAGACCAATTAACCTACAATTATGAAGAAATTAAAATGTAAAGATTGCTTAAAAGTAGCCATATTCATTGCGATTTTGGTTGTTTTCAGTTCTTCCTGTAAAGCCAAAGATCCGGTTTTACCTGAATATGCTGGAACGTGGGTAAGCGTTAATTATCTTGGCACATCAGAAGGATTTAGTTGGTTCAAAGAAACCTATACATTCACAGAAACGACCTTTAGTCGATTAATGCAATTGCAACTACCTGCAGGTGAATGGATAGATTTAGATAGTTCGAATGGATCAATGACTTTCAATGGAAAGATAATAAATTTTACCACTACCGCGATTGGTCGTACTTCATATGAAAAAGGACTTCCAACAGGTAAAATTACGCGTTATAGTGCAGGAAGTGATATATTCGATCATTACTTATTAGAAATAGGACAATCAATAAGTATCCCCACAGAATGGAGTGTTTCGGGTAATCTTATGACTAACCAAACGGATTACAACTTTGATGGCGATTTCCTGGATGAAGGTGAAGCAAGGGTTTATACAAGGCAATAATAGGTTTGTTTAGTAAATTTTATTATATTAGCCAATAAAATCAATTCAACCAAAGGTATGAAAAATCTGAATAGTTTACAGTTTTACAAGGTAGCTGCCTTGATGGCCCTTTTGATGATCGTCGTGGTATCGTGTAAAGACGATGATCCGGTACTTCCAGCCTATGCAGGAACCTGGGCGGCCACTGAATCGATTCCCACAGAGACCGGATACACTTCGATCAAGGACATTGTGACATTGACGGAAACAAGTTTTGCAGAATTAGGGCAAATGGAAATTGGAACCGGTAACTGGAAAGATATTGCAAGTCTGAAGGGTACCATGACAGTCAGCGGCAATTCCCTGCACATTACCCTTACCGATGTGGGGATGACTACCCTTAATATGCTTACCGGACTACCCACCGGAACAATTATCACTTACCACGAGGGAAGTGCTGAATTTAACGACCAGCTTTCCCAGATGGAACAGCCCAAGACATACGTAACGCAATTCAGCATTTCGGGCAATCAGCTGACCCTTTTAACGGATATCAATTTGGATGGGGACTACACGGATGAATATGAAACAGGTGTTTATACCCGGCAATAAATAACAATAGGTCCAGGCCAAAGGTATTTCAATGTTGTAAAAAGACTTGAAGATCTGCCTGTTTTTGAATCAATTAAATACGACTCATGAAATATATAATCAACATACGATTTTACACAATGGCTGCCTTCATGGCGCTGTTGGTTATTTTCAGTTCATCCTGTAAAGAAGATGATCCAATCCTTCCCGATTATGCAGGAACCTGGGTAGCACTTGTAAATATTCCCACCGAAGCGGGCATCATGTCACTGAAGGAAACCATCACATTGACTGAAACCGGATATTCGGATTTGGCACAAATGCAGGTCGATAAATGGACCGACCTGGCAAGTATGAAAGGCTCGATGATGGTGAGTGGGAATTTTTTGAATATTACCCTTACCCAGGTTGGGATGTCTTCTATGAACATGCTGACAGGATTTCCCGATGGCGTGATTATCACTTATGAAGCGACAGATCCCGGGTTTAACGCCCTGCTTACGGATTTGGGACAAACCAAAACATTCAAATTTGAATACAGTATCTCAGGCAATCTAATGACCCTTCGGACAGACAAGAATGAGGATGGTGATACATTGGATGAAAACGAAACTATGGTTTACACAAAACAATGACAGATGGGGATGGCTAAAATGCTGGAATAAAAGGAGCCGCTCCCCTCGAAGGAAACGGCTCTTTTTATCCTGACTGTTCCAGCGAATACAAATTACCGGGACAGTTGGCTGTGCACTGATCAATTAATCCTTCAGAGTAAGATTAATTTTATTGGCTTTTTTAAACCAAATCCGATCACCTAAATTGTAATAATCATCTTTCAGATTCGGGTTATCTGCAAGCTCCTTCTCCGTGTAAGGGAAGTGTCCAATGAGCACATCGTCTCCGGGATTCCAGTTGGCAGGGGTATAGACCGATTCTTTGTCAGCGGTTTGCAGGGCGACCACCATTCTTTCTATTTCCTTCATGTTGCGACCTATCTGCATGGGATAAAAGTTAATCGAACGAACGATATTCTTGGGATCAATAATATAGACACCCCTGACATCTTTGTTGGTACTGATCGGCTCATGAAGCATTCCATACAGTTTGGAGGCGGCCATTTGGTGGTCGTCAAAAAGCGGGAATTCAATTTTCTGGGGACCCCTATCTTTGTAGTTAAGTGTCTCGAGATGAGCTTTCCACATTTTATGAAGTGTCAAATCATTGGTTGAAATGACGGCCACTTTAACCCCTAAGTTTTCGAATTCTTTCTGCATATAGGCCAGTTCTAAAAGTTCGGTTGAGCAAACGGGAGTAAAATCCTGAGGATGGCTAAAGAGGATTTTCCATTTTTTGCCAAAATCGTCGGGGAATGTAATTTCTCCATTGGTAGATTCTTCAGTAAATGAAGGGGCTTTTGATCCGATTAAAGGAATTTTACTGCCCTGGGCAAATCCTGTTCCTATACACCAAACAAACAATGCTATTGATAGAATTAATTTTTTCATACTTGTAATTTTAAGGACTTCAATCAAAAATTCAAGGAGTTGGTAGTCCCGAAAGTTCGGGTAAATCTGGATAGACCGATCGACGGTGGAAGTAAAGAGTGGCAGTAAACTGAATGGTAAAGGGACCATGAGAGGAATCAATTCCCCAATTAAGACAGGATGAAAAATTTGGCAGTTTCATGAAGCATGGGAATTTCGGGTGAATGAACTAACAGGGCATGTTACGCAACAAATCTCGATAGGTTCGGAAAATAAGATATAAAAATCCTTAAATATTTGCCATGCATTGCATTCTAAATTAATGGGTTGAATAATTAGAAAGATGAGTTGTTGGGTCCCGTTTGCCTTTGGGCAACTGATGGAATTATTAAGTAAAGCTTAGGTTATTTGAAGATCATTATGTACCTTGGCACTCAAACCAAAGCCTTCTATGCATGAAAAACTTACTTCATTTGACCTTCATCCTATCCATTGTCATTGTGTTCGGTCTCAACACATTTGGCCAACAACAATTTGGAATAAAAGTCAGCGGAGGATTGTCGCAGATTACCAATTCAATGAAGTCGTCAAATTACAATATCACCCCATCGTTTGTTCCATCAGGGTTGGGTGGACTCTATTGCAATCTTTCATTGGGTAAAAATATTTCTTTCGGTACTGAGTTAATCTTTTCTCAAATTGAAGGAAAAGAAGAACTAGTCGTGGAAAGGATTATGATGGAAGGAAATAATTTGGGACATTTTACAGGAATCACTTATAGGCATATTTCTTATTTAAGTTTGCCTGTTTATTTTGGATATACGATTAAGCGACTAACCATCAATGGCGGGTTCCAGATTTCTTATGCGCTTGCAAGCAGCGGGCGCAAAAAGGAGAATCTCACATTCTATGGCTTTCCACGAGACGAGACCAATAGCTCTAATGTTAAAATAGATGATATTTATATTAAAAAATTTGACTTTGGCCCTAGGGCTGGCATTGTCTATCATCTGACAGACAGACTGGCTGTAGAAGGAACTTACTATTATGGTATTCATAATATTCAAAATGAAGACCCGGAATATGGCGAATGGAAAGTTCAGCAAATGACCTTGGGAATCCGGTATTCATTGTGGTCTAAAGAAGCGGCTCAATGAAAAACTTTCAGAAACATTTATTCGTGCTTGTATGCTTAATTGCTATAAATAGTTGGGCTTTTGGGCAGCAGCAATTTGGGGTAAAGGTCAGTGGTGGAATATCCAGATTATACGGGGCTTTGGAAGATCATAATCACCCTCCAGGCACTATGACCACTTCATTTAGTCCTTCCGGTCAGGCTGGATTGTATTACAATTTTCCGGTGGGCAAAAATTCTGCCATCGGAGCTGAGCTTTTGTACTCACATGTTGAGGGCGGGCAGACCTATCAGTGGAACTTTAAGGATGATAACTATACTGATGTAAAAAGTTTAGAATCCAATGGATCAGATTACACTTTTGAGCAAATTTCCTATCTGAGTTTGCCTGTGTATTATGGATATACTTTTAAGAGGCTAACGATCAATGCTGGGTTTCAGATTTCATACGCATTTTCAAGTGCAGGGCACAATGAATCAAATTACGTAATAATTATAATTGATGAAAATGATGACCTATATAAAAGAGGAGGAGGCATGAATCGTGAATTAAATGCTCTACCTATCAAGGATTTTGATTTTGGCCCAAGAGCAGGTGTTATTTATCGGCTGACCAACCGGCTATCCATTGAAGGAATGTTCTATTATGGCATCCAGAACATCAATCAAATTACAACATCAGTGGAGGAATTGAAAATTCAGCAAATGACTTTGGGAATCCGGTATGCACTGTGGAATAAATCAGAAATACAATAGTTGGCAAGGAGGGTTCCAATTAAACACCAATTTTTCATATTTTATTTTTATATAGAAATAATTATATATACTTTTAGAAGGTATTGTTAAATTATCTATCAAACAGCTGCGATTACAAAACTAAACCCTATCTATTATGAAAATTTCGAAGCTTATCTTTTTTAGTTTATTATTGTGCCTTCATGGTCAAGTGTTTAGTCAAACTGAAACATCAACAGAACCCACCTCATTCATCAAGACAATCGGTGTTGGGATACATCTTGAGCAGTTTAAAATACATGATATGGGTGGGTACTCTGACAATATTCCTTCCAATAAGATCGTATTAACCATCAACCCAAGCCGTTCATTCAGGTTAGAACCTGAATTTGGATTCAATTCAAATAAACGTACTACTAGCAATGTAGTGCGTAAGGATAATTATTGGAATATGGGATTGGGTACTTTTGGGATGACTCAATTTAACCGATTGAATGTATATTTTGGAGCAAGATTTGAATATGATATTCAAACGTCAAAACAGAATTATGCAGCAACCGAAGATAACAGTAAGGTAAATTTCTTTACCATAGGACCAGCCATTGGATGTGAATATTTCCTAGTCAATCAGATAACTCTGGGCGGTGAAATTGGGGTAAAATATGGTACTAAATCTCCTGACGACAAGGATTCTCAATTGTCAGATAATGAAGATGAAACGAGTCTCTGGACGGATACCGGTCTATTTTTAAGATTTTATTTTTAAGACCAATAGATAAAGCCGCCTCCCTTCACAGGAAAGCGGCTTTTGTATTGTGCAATTCAGTAGTCTTATTCTCCGTGGGCAGCCAACAGTACTTCCAGAATTTTCTTTCCTGCAAGCGATACTGATGTGCCGGGACCGAAGATGGCCACCACACCTGCATCATACAGGAATTGATAATCCTGTGCTGGAATTACACCACCGGCAATGACCATGATGTCCTCGCGGCCGAGCTTCTTCAATTCTGCAATTACAGAAGGAATCAGGGTCTTGTGTCCTGCAGCCAGAGAAGATACCCCCATGACATGCACGTCGTTCTCAACGGCTTGTTTGGCGGCTTCCTCAGGGGTCTGGAACAGCGGTCCCATGTCAACATCGAACCCTAGGTCGGCATAACCTGTTGCCACTACCTTGGCACCGCGGTCATGGCCATCCTGGCCCATTTTGGCGATCATGATACGTGGCTGACGGCCTTCGAGCTTTGCAAACTTAGTGGCCAGATCCTGTGCTTCCTTGAAGTTAGAATCATTTTTACTTTCTGCTGAGTACACGCCTGAAATAGTTCTGATGATTGCTTTGTAACGTCCTACATGTTTTTCACATGCATAAGAAATTTCGCCCAGTGAAGCGCGTTTTTGAGCTGCTACGATAGCCAGTTCAAGTAAGTTGCCTTTGCCTGTTTCAACACATTGGCTGATGGCTTCAAGGGCTGCCTGACATTCGGTTTCGTTGCGTTCGGCACGTAGCTTGTTCAGGCGTTCGATCTGTGAAAGACGAACGGCTGTATTGTCGATTTCAAGAATATCAATCGGATCTTCTTTTTCAAGACGGTATTTATTCACACCCACGATGGTCTGTGAGCCGCTATCGATGCGTCCCTGGGTACGTGCAGCCGCTTCTTCAATGCGCATTTTTGGCACTCCGGTTTCAACAGCTTTCGACATACCACCCAGTTTTTCCACTTCTTCAATCAGGGCCCAGGCCTTGTCAGCCAATTCCTGAGTCAAAGCTTCCACGTAGTAAGAGCCTGCCCATGGGTCAACGGCCCGGCAGATTTCAGTTTCCTGCTGTATGTAAAGCTGCGTGTTACGGGCAATACGGGCAGAAGCATCAGTTGGCAAAGCGATGGCTTCATCCAAAGCATTGGTGTGCAGCGACTGGGTATGTCCCAGGGCGGCAGCCATGGCTTCTACAGCCGTACGGCCGATGTTATTGTATGGATCCTGCTCGGTCAATGACCAGCCTGAAGTCTGGCAGTGCGTACGCAGGGCCATTGATTTCGGGTTCTTTGGATTGAACTGTTTGACCATCTTGGCCCATATCATACGGGCAGCGCGCATCTTGGCGATTTCCATGAAGTGGTTCATACCTATGGCCCAGAAGAAGGACAGACGTGGTGCAAAGGCATCGATGTCGATTCCGGCTTTGATCCCTGTACGCAGGTATTCCAAGCCGTCGGCCAGCGTGTAAGCCATTTCAATATCGGCAGTAGCACCTGCTTCCTGCATGTGGTATCCTGAAATAGAAATGGAATTGAACTTAGGCATCTTTTGAGAAGTAAACTCAAAGATGTCAGCTATGATTTTCATAGAGAATTCAGGTGGGTAGATATAAGTATTACGCACCATGAATTCTTTCAGGATGTCGTTCTGGATGGTTCCAGCCAATTGATCCAAGGTGGCACCTTGTTCAAGGGCAGTGACAATGTAGAAAGCCAGTACCGGAAGTACAGCCCCGTTCATGGTCATTGAAACTGACATCTTGTCCAGTGGAATCTGGTCAAACAGGATCTTCATGTCCAGGATCGAGTCGATGGCTACACCGGCTTTACCCACATCACCTACTACGCGGGGATGATCTGAATCGTATCCGCGGTGAGTAGCCAGGTCAAATGCAACAGAAAGACCTTTTTGTCCGGCAGCAAGGTTGCGGCGATAGAAGGCATTGGACTCTTCAGCTGTCGAAAAACCTGCATACTGGCGCACGGTCCAGGGCTGCATGGCATACATCACTGAGTAAGGGCCACGAAGGTAGGGCGCCACACCAGCTGCATAATGCAGATGTTCCATTCCTTCCAGATCTTCTTTGGTGTAAACTGGCTTTACAGGAATCAGCTCGGGCGTGATCCAGTTCTTTTCAATTTTGTTTTCGACAGCCCACTCTTTAGCATTTGTCTTAGGAGCGGCTGCCTTAATATCTATATCTTTAAAATTTGGCTTCATGTTCTTGTTTTTAAATTCCCAATTTAGACTGGTATGCTTTCAACTCTTGAAGCAAATTGCTTTTCACATTGATGTAATTGGCAACACCTTTTGCTTTCAGTTCGTCCATATTGGCAGGAGCGCCAGCTACAACGAAAATGGCTTTTCCATTGATCGCATCGAAAGCAGCGGGAGCCAATTCGGTGTATTCATCATCAGAGCTGCAAAGCACCACGATCTGAGCATTTGCTTTTTGAGCAGCAACCCAGCCTTCTTCAATGGTTTCGAAGCCATTGTTGTCGAGCACATCGAAACCTGCCACGGCAAAGAAGTTGCAGGCAAACTGTGCACGTGCCTTGCGCATATTCAGGTTCCCGATGGTCAACATGAAAGCCAGCGGACGTTTGTTGGTGCGGGCATACACATCGGTCTTGTAACGCAGGGCTTCAAATGCCTGGGCACCACGGTATGGTTTCAGGGTTTCGAATTCAGCATCTTCCAAAGTTAAATCAATGGGAGCAAAAACAGCAGGGTTCATATTCTGGTCGATCTTTTCATTGAAGTTGGGGAATTGATTGGTTCCCAAAAGGTTTTCTCTACGGGTTGCAATGTTCAAATCCCGTTTGGCGGCCATCTTTTTGATTTCCCCCTGAATGAACCCGGCACGAATGGCGGCAAGGTATCCACCTTTTTCCTGCACTTCCAGGAACAATTTCCAGGCCTGGTCAGCAATCGAGGCGGTTAATTCTTCGATATAGTAGGATCCTGCACCTGCATCTGCAATCTTGTCAAAGTTGACTTCTTCTTTCAGGAGTAACTGTTGATTGCGTGCAATGCGGTCAGAGAATTCAGTTGAATCTTCATAAATGGCATTGAACGGTAGCACGGTCATGGAATCTACTCCACCCAAAGAAGCGCTCATGGCTTCGGTTTGAGTGCGCAGCGCATTGACATAGGGATCGTAAACGGTCTTGTTCCAGCTTCCTGTTTCGGCATGGACAATCATTTTACATGAGCAGTCAAATTGGGGACTGTAAGCCTTTACAATTTGTGCCCACAACAGTCGGCCAGCTCTCAGTTTGGCTATTTCGAGGAAATAGTTGGCACTGATGGATAAGTTGAATTTTATCTTTTTGGCAACGGCATCAATTTCCAGCCCCTGCTCTGTGAGAACAGTCAGGTATTCAGCGCCCTGGGCCAATGAGTAGGCCAATTCCTGAACGATGGATGAGCCTGCATTGGGGAAGTTTTTGCCATTCACAGCCAGTGTTCTGAACTTGGTCAGTTCAGCAGTTGACTGGATCATTTTGACTGCATTCTCAACGACATGATCCTGGCCCTTTTTAAATTTTCCCATCAGGGCATACTTGCCGAATGGATCGAATTCAACGGATGCACGGATGCTTTTCAAGTCCCAGTTGCCTTGTTTCACATAGGCAGTAAACGCGTCTGTCACTCTGCGAGAGCAACAATTGCCTGCAAAGTTCACTTCAACGGCATCTAAACTGATGTCCTTGAGTAAAACGGCCATGTCTGCAACCGATATTTCAGTCATTTTATTGAATACGAAAGCCAACGAATTCACCCCTTTCATCAGATAGCTAAGGGCTTTTTTGTTGGCTTCACCAAGATCGTTGACCTGGATGCTTTGACGCACCAACCACTCGTTGTTGTTCTTGTTCCCCCGGGTGTAAGGGAATTCACCGGGCAGGCTGTTCAGGTAGGCCAGTTGTTCCAGGTCTTCTTCCCGGTAAAAAGGCTGAACATCAATCCCTTCATTTGTTTTCCAGACCAACCTGCGGTTGAAGTCGGCGCCTTTCAGGTCAGCCGTCACTTTGTCCATCCACTGCTGAGTGCTGACTGGTGGAAATTCTTCAAAAAGCTTATTATATTTTTCTGCCATGATAATGTAACTGTTTAGAAAATCGGGGGCAAAATTAGTGCTTTTTAAATAGTTAGGATACCAAAGTGATGAGTTTTTAATCATTCGGTAACATTGATACCATAAAGATAATCAATTACTTATATTGTGGAAAGTTCAATTTGAATAAAATCAGTTGAAAAGTGTGATTATTGTCATCTATTTTAGCCTCTATTGAAGCATGAATCAATTATTTATGGTGGTGCAGGTTTCCTTCCTTTAAAAGCCAGCTAACTGAAGACTATCCCCCTATTGCTATCCGGGTACCAAGAGAATCCTATGAGTATATTTTGAGTATGAATAAACATTCAAATGATACACTTACATGAGAGCTGCTATACGGGAAAGATACAGAAACGATACAGAACGTATACAGAAACGATCCAGACAGTATACAGACCGTATACAGGAACCACACTTATACCCTTCTGTTACCAATGATTGATTGCTAGCCCTGTAACAGGAGAGTAGGAGGGATTTAAAACTATTATTGAGCTACCACCAAATTGAAATAAAAGGACAAGGCAATGTGATTACTTACCTGGGTTGAAACATCGATGAGCCTGTAGTTAACAACATAGGTTCCTTCTGATAATTTGCCAATCAATATCGTGTCGTTGGTTTGGAAGCAGGGCCATTTAATCATGCTGTTATATTGCTTTTCAATTTCAATGCTTTTACCGTTTATTTCGATTCCCTTCAGCACGTTGTATTTACAGTCGTCCAGTACCACCAGTTTGATCTGGTCACCGGAGGCAGGATTCTCAGGGATGATTTTCATGTTATGCTCTTTCAGATCAGTGATTTGCACCTCATTCGTTTGTGTAGCCTCATCCATACAGGCGATGAAAATGATAGAAAGCATCAGTGCAAAAACGACTTGTTTCATGGCTTCGGGATTTCAATATAGATTAGACTGATTTTCAGCCTAAAAGGTTGCGTCAACTTTCATTTAAATCGCTGAATAAGCACAAAGTCTCCAAGACACTAAGGTACACAAAATAATCAATTATTATTTTTGTATAACTTCGTGTCTTGCTGACTTTGTGGGCAAAGAAAAGTTCAATTTCCCATTCTACTTTTTGAATTCAATTTTGAAGCTGACCACCTGCCAGGCGGGTACATGGACTGGTTTTTTAATCACCAATGCATCTGCGTTCTGGCTCCACTGGAGTTTTTCAGTACTACCCAACATTTTGATGGAAGCCACCTTTTGATTTGAAATCTTTGAGCTTTTACCCAATGACTGAATGTGAATGTCATCGGTAGCAGTTCCCATGCAATAGGCATAGAGGGTTTCTCCTTTTGTGGTAAAACGGATATCCGTTGAACTGTAGGGACGAACATCTTTTAATCCACCAAACTGTCCTTTTTCCTGATTTTTACTGGTTGATGGGCCTTCACCATAGATCTTCCAGGGACGTGAACCGTAAATACCTTCACCGTTGGCAGGCGTCCAGGCTGCAATTTCATTTAAGATGGTCATTACATCGGGTTCAAGGTCTCCTTCAGGTGTCTGTACCACATTGAGAAGCAGGTTTCCGTTCTTGCTGACAATATCGACCAGCATTTGAATCACTTCGGTGCCTGTCATGTATTTCTGGCCGGTACGGTAAAACCAGTCCCCAATAGAGGTGTCGGTTTGCCAGGGGAAGGGGCTGATTGAATCCAATGCGCCACGTTCCACATCCTGCACCCACATTCCTTTGGAAGGCTGTTTGCAGGTATATACAGTTTCAACCTGATTGCTTTTTTTATTCATTCCCTGGTTGTAGTAATGCGATACCATAGTTCTTCCGACTTCCTCGAATGGCAGCGCGCTATCTGAATAAAGCAGGTCAGGATGATAGGTATCAATGAGTTCGGTAATGCAATTTAACCAGTCTTTCTGATTTTCAGGATCTTTGGTCAGCCATCCATTGTCATCAGGTGCAGTTTTCTTGTGATACAAATCGGCATAGGCTTCATTGTTCCCATCATAAGGTACACCGGCCATGGGGCCTGTCTTATCGGCACCACGGGCAGTCTGGAACCAGGTGTAACTGGCACCAAGGTGTTCGGAGACTCCAAACCGTAAGCCCTCCTTTTTGGCCGCCTTCTGCCAAAGACCAACGACATCTTTCTTTGGACCCATATTAACGGAATTCCATCGGTGGATTTTAGAGTTCCAAAGGAAAAAATCATCGTGATGGGTTCCCATACTGACGAAGTATTTGGCACCTACCTTTTTATAGAGGGTCATCAGTTTCTCTGGATCCCAGCGTTCGGCCTTCCAAAGGGGGATGATGTCCTTGTAACCGAATTTGGAAGGATGGCCATAATGGGCCACATGGTAGGTGTAATTTTCATGTGGCTTATCGGATAAGGATTTGGTACCCCAGTCCCATGCCTGGTTGGCATACATGTTCTTGGCATACCAGTCGCCCTGGCGGGGCACAGCCTGCGGACCCCAATGGGCCCATATTCCGAATTTGGCATCACGGAACCATGCAGGGTATTTATACTGCTTGAAGGATTCAAGGGTTGGTTCAAACTTTTGCGAAAACAACTGGCTGCAAGGGGCTATGCTGAATGCAAGTACCAGGATTAGCAGGCCAAGGTGTTGTTGAATGTTTCTTTTCATAGTGGTTTATATTAGGTTATTTATTGACTTGAGCCCATGGGTTGCACCCATGGTTATTCATATTCAACCCATGAGTTACACTCATGGCTATTCATATTCAACCCATGAGTTACACTCATGGTTATTCATATTCAACCCATGAGTTACACTCATGGCTATTCATATTCAACCCATGAGTTACACTCATGGCTATTCACATTCAACCCTTTCAGGGTTTGCTGCATGGTTCAAAACTGAACCAATATCTTCATCACCTGCCCTGGGTTGGCAGCCCATGCAGCAACTGCATCGGCGGCTTGTTCAGGTTGAATCACGCGGGTGATCATTTCATCCAATGGAAACGTGCCTTGCCTGAGGTAATTGATTACTGCCTCAAAATCGGAAGGGCTGGCATTTCGGGAGCCCAGGATGTCAATTTCTTTCTGTACCCATAGCTTGGTGGCAAAGCTGACATCATTCTTGGCATAGCCAATACACACCACTCTTGCCGCAAATGCTGCGTCTTCTAAGGCTGCCTGGTAGGTAATGGGATTACCTACAGCTTCGATAATGACATCAGGCCCATGTCCCCCGGTGATGTCCTGCAAGGCTTCATGCAGGTTGGTTGTCTTGGAATTGATGCAATGTGTCGCTCCAATTTTACGGGCAAGGTCCAGTTTCTGATCATCGATATCGACAGCAATCACCTTTGCACCGCGCAGGGCAGCACGTATCACTGCTCCTGAACCAATCATTCCGCAACCGAAAACCAGCACGGTATCAATGTCCGTTACACGTCCCCTGTCAATGGCATGGAAGCCAACCGTGAGCGGTTCAACCATCGCAAGTTCCTTGGCCGAAAGCTGGTTGTTGACAATTAGTTTCTGCCATGGGACAACAATAAATTCCTGCATGGCCCCATCGCGCTGAACCCCGAGTGTCTGGTTGTAACGACAGGCATTGAACCGGCCTTTGCGGCAGGATGAACATTGGCCGCAATTGGTATACGGTACAACGGTTACTGCCTGGCCGGATTGAATATTTGCCGGGACTTCTTCTCCTGTGGATACGATCATGGCTGAAATCTCATGTCCCGGAACACGGGGATACTCCACCATGGGATTCTTGCCAAGGAAAGTGCTGAGGTCCGATCCGCAAAACCCCACGTAATTGATTTTCAGCAGGACCTCGTCCTTACCTGCAACAGGCACAGGCCGGTCAACCAGCTGTATATTTTCAGGTGTAATGATTTGAATAGCTTTCATGATCTCTTATTAAATTAAACACATAGACACATAGTTCACATAGAAATATTTAACCCATGTTGTCGGTATGTTTATGTCATTTATTTAATTGATTGTTAATGTATTATCACACATGATTCAATTGAATTCAAAGATAACCAAACTATGTGCCCTATGTGTCTATGTGTTTATTTTACTAATGTACCGTCTTAAAAGTACTGAAAATTTATTATAAATCATATATTCTAATTGCATTTCCGCCCATTATATTGGCCTGTTCTGTGGATGAAAGGGAGGAAATATTTTTCCTTA
>DASXUZ010000188.1:0-42149 GCA_036504555.1 Prolixibacteraceae bacterium
TAATCAATCCAGGGGTGGCCGTTCTCATGGATGTGGATGCCAGCTGCGCGAGCCTGGCAACGGCCCCTTACCCAGGAATAGCCGTGATCACGGGTCCCAAGACATTGACAACGGGGGTTTTGACCCTTAGTTCAAGCCGGGTTAAGGGAAAGGATTGTGCCTTATCCATTGGCCGAGAAACCACCCTGACCTGTACGTCAATCGCCCCCAGGGAAGGGACTGATCCTTCAAATGGGGTGCTGACCGTCGAGGGTACCTTGAAAAACAGCGGTGCAACGATCGGCCTATCAAGTCTTCGCTGTCGTCCCGGCTCAACCGTGGAGTACAATGGGGCGGCCCAGACGGTGCTAGCCATCGTCTATTCGAACCTGACCCTTTCAGGCAGCGGCACCAAGACACTTGCAGGGACCACAATGGCCCAAAAAACATTCACCATCGACAGCAATGTGACCCTGAACACCAACAATCAGGTCTTCATCTTTGGAGACAAGATCATCAATTCCATTATGACCGATGCACAGAAATCCAATCGTTGGATGGCCACAAACTATATGAAAGACCAGATAAGGCTTCCAATAGGACGATTGGTTTCTAGGAAAAAAGCCCAAGAAACTGTGAGACTTACCCGTGACGTCAAGTGGTCGGCATTCCCAACAGGCGCCTTCATCGACTACTAAAGCCACCTCATGGGTTACCGGCTGGACCTAAATCCCTCAAATTTTAATCAACCATTAATCTTGATTTTCAAGATAATATAAATGACAAATATGAAACAGATATCTTTAATAAATGCAAGGCATGACTTCAGGCTTAGTTTTTTTTGGATTATTTTTATTTTTAATACTATGATTGGAATGAAAGGATTGGGGCAAACGACTATATTAAGTGGCACTATAGTTAATGCAAGTACAATTACAGCCGGATCAACAATAATAATTAATGCAGGTGGAACGCTAAATATGGACGAAACGAAAACATTTTTATCTATTACCATTGCCAACGATGGTACTTCGACAATAAGTGGAACCTATAATTTAATCGTCAGTAACAATATATTTTTTATTGATCCCGGTTCAAAAAAAACAATCAATTTAATTATTAGTAACACTGGTATTACATCATGTCAGGCATTTGCTTATACATTAAGTAATTTATCTACAAGATCATATAATACCTCGCTTGAAAGCGGAACTTTGTCAGTTTCAAACACAATTCCTTTCCCAACTTCAACAATAAATGAGACTATAACTTACTCATTTAGCAAATCATATACTACTATAAATTATAATGGTTCTGCTCAAACAGTTTTAGGAACAACTTATAATAACCTTACCACATCAGGCTCTGGCACAAAAACATTGGGAGGTGCTACAATCGTGAACGGAACATTGACCAACATTGGTGTTAAATTGGCTACTAATACCTATTCTTTGACTTTTGGAGGTGATTTTATCAATGGTGGCATATTTACAGCAGTTTCTTCACCTATAACGATTTCAGGTAGTGCAACTACCCAAAATATTGATGGTTTTATAACAACTGGTCTGGTATCAATGACAAAATCATCTGGGACGGCAATCTTGCAAGGAAATGTTAGTGGCGCAGGACTTACTATTTCAGGCTCTGGAACACTTCTTTTAGGATCTGGTCTTACTCATACATTTACAGGTAGTTTGTTAATTTCAAGCGGCATACTTAATGGAGGATCAAGTACCTTAAGACTGGGAAGCGCTTTTACTTTCAACGACGGTACTTTCATTGCAGACAAAGGTACTGTTGAATATTATGCAAATGGCAATCAGTCAACATGCGCTGTACTTATATACAACAATCTCACACTATCTAGCAGTGGTATAAAAAAATTCGCCACATCGCCAACTATAAATGGCATACTATCCATGGAGGGAACTGCAAGTATAGATATCGTAAATGGAGAAATTTTGAAATACGGTGCGAATGCAACCCTTCAATACAATACAACAATTACAAAGTCTTCTTCTTCAATTGAATGGATAACACCTTTTACAGCAAGCGGAGGAGTAATTATTGCTAATACAGGTAGGATTATCTTGAATGCACCAAAAATATTTATTGCATCTGTTCCACTCACGATTAAAAGCGCAGCAACCTTAGATGCTTCAACTTTCTCAAATACATTTGGTTCAAATTCAACGATAACTATAAACGGAACATTTCAAACCTCTAATAGCCTAGGTTTTTCAGGAGCATCAGGAACTGCATTAAGCTCAACAAATAGCGCCATAATTTCATTAGGAGGTAGTTCTACTATAGAATATAATGCAATAGGTATTCAAAATGTATCTTCAGGTACCTTTAATAATTTAACTACATCAGGAACTGGTACAAAAACAATCCCTGCAGGCTCTGCGGTTACCGTCAACGGAACCTTAACAACCAACAATTTATTGTCCATAAGCTCAGATGCTACCAATTCCGGTTCGCTGATCGTGAATGGTACCAGTACCGGAGCTGTTAACTACAACCGTTGGCTGAATCATTCGGGCGACACTTTTGGCCGCTGGTACATCACCTCAGCACCTGTGAACGCCCCTGATTTTGGAACAATCAATGTTACTAAAATCCATTCAACTGACGGCTCTTATGATTTTGCAACCTATACCGAAGCGAACAATGCGGGCTGGGAATATAAAACAGACATTCCTGCCATCAATGCAGCAATTACCCCCGGCGGAGGCTATTTAATTAGTTTGAACGCCACATCCAATGGGTTGGTTCAATTCACCGGTCTACTGAACAATGGTCCTGTAAGCCCCGCTGTTGCTCATACTGGCGCTAACAACGGTTGGAATGCGGTGGGCAACCCTTATCCATCTGCTATACAGATAACAGGACCAGGTGGGTTTATAGATACGAATACCACCCCCACAAACGATGTTTTGAGTGATAGTTACGCTGCGATCTATGTTTGGAATGAAACAGGTTCGTATGCCATCGGCGGAACGGAACAGTATTTTAAAGCCATTGGGAATAGCGGTTATTTTCCCCCGGTGTCGGGCTCAACGCTATTGGAAGATGTACACAACATCCAAGCAGGTCAGGGTTTTCTGATCAATTCAAAGGTGAGCGGACATGTTACCTTTAACAAGGCTATGCAGGTTCACCAGACCGATTTAAGCCTTAAATCGGCCCAATTAAGCTGGCCAGGCCTTACCCTGCATGCCGAAAGCCAGGGGCAAAGGCGCAGCACGGTGCTGTCCTTTCATGAAGGGATGAGCACGGGTTTGGATGTAACCTACGATGCCGGACTGCTGGCCTCCGATTATTTCCAATTGTATACACACCTGGTGGAGGGAGACAACCCAGTCGATTTTACCATCCAATGTCTACCCGATCATCATTACAGCCAGTTATCGGTGCCAGTGGGGGTCGATCTTCCCGAAGGGGGAGAACTGGCCTTCAAAGTTACAGGTATGATCCTTCCCGATGGGATTTATCCGGTCATCGAAGACAGGCTATTGAACATCAGAACGCCTCTTAAAACAGAAACCGACGGTTATACAGTCACCCTTGACAAAAACACAAGGGGTATAGGACGTTTTTTCCTCTCCTTTGACGATATCACCTTTACGAAACCTAGGAAACAGCTGGAGTATAAATATACGGCCAGTCTAATGAACGGCACCATCGTTGTGAACGGGTTGGTAGAGCCTGGCACAAAAGCGTTGCTTTTCGATATTTGCGGACGCAAAATAGGTGAATATCCATTGCTCAATGAGAACCGCAATGAAATTATGGCCTTGGATTTGACACAGCGTGTGTATCTATTAAGGATTGAAGGCAGGAATTATTGCCAGGTGCTTAAACTTCTGGCGATAAAATATTAATTTTTGAACAATAGAATTAAATAGATTTAACTATGAAAAAAGAAAATGAAGTGCCAAAAAAGGACCGGTTGATTACCATGAACCGGAAAGAAGCCATTCAAAAAGTCGGGAAATATGCTGCTTTCACAGCAGCATCAATGATTTTGCTCATGAGCCCGGCCGATAGTGCACCGGCGATGAACTCACCCATTGCACCCAGGCGCCGGTAATTAAGACCTGCCTTATTATTTATCGGGTGACTCCAGGTCACCTGCCCGCTACTGAAGCTTACTACTTACAATTTTCATCCATCCTAAAAACAACACTACGATGAGTTACACTTACCGACAAATCGAGGATACCTATGTGGTATGGCTGGACCCTGCCAGACAGTTTATGCAGCTGAAGGCCCCGGCCTTCGGGGTACTGAAAGACTGGACCAACCAGGTTCCCGAGATCGAGATCATCCGGAATTGCGCCCACGACTACAAGCTGCGCATGGCAGATGCCTGGCAGTTTGTGGTCGATGTGAAACAGCAACTGCGATCGCTGCTCAGCGGTGAACGGGCCGATGAACCGCTCAGCCCCTGCCGGGAAGCCATAGCACTGCCCGACTATGCCAGCTTCACGGCCAGGTACTACGAGATCAATGGACTGAATTTCCTGTTCCGTTACAGCCATCCCGAGCTGGAAGCACTCATCCATCCGGGTTTTGGCTACCTGGAAAACCAATACCCACGCCGGGAGCCCGACCACCTGCTGGAACTTTACTACAACGGACAACAGGCCTGCCTGCAGCTCGACAACCAAAAGTGCTGGTCCTGCCCCGACACCGACCTGCCCCATTTCGTGGGACTGGTCAATATGCAGCTGCTCAATTGCATCCACGACCGGGACGATGACCACTGGATGGGTGCCGTCCATGCCTCGGCCGTGAGTGCCGGAAAAGGAGCGGTCCTGTTTACCGCCCCCTCGGGATGCGGCAAAAGCACCTTTGCAGCCATGCTCATGCACCGGGGCTACCAGGTGCTCTCGGATGATTTCTCGCCCCTTTCACGCAGCCCCTCCCTGGTGTACCCCTTTCCCGAAGCCATCTCGGTCAAGGACAGGAGCCTGGAGCTGCTACAGGCACATTTCCCTTCGCTGGCGCTGAAAACCAATTCATTGCCCTACCAGGTGAAGGAGATCTTCCTGCCCATCGCCAAGGGGATGCTGCCCGCCCCCGAACCCGTCAGGGCGATCGTGTTCCTGAACTACTCCCAGGAGGGGGAACAGGCATTCAGCAAGCTTCCCAACCTGGAGGCCATGGACCGCTTCCTGCAGCAACTGTGGCTTACACCCAGTGCCGAAGTGGCCGCCCAATTTATGGACTGGTTCTTCCAGATCCCCTGCTACACACTGAATTATTCGGATACAACCAAAGCAATCAACGACATTTCAAACCTATTCCAATGATGACATACAAGGAAATTTACTATTTTACAGGCCAATGCCTGAGCCTGGATGAACATCCTGAGACCCGTACAGCGATCGTGCAGAAAATCGAGAACGAGGACCTGCACTGGGAAGAATTACTGGAGTTGTGGAGCGACCACCTGGTCATTCCCTCGATCTACCTGAAGCTGAAAGGGCATGACCTGCTGGATCTGCTTCCCCCCGAACTGACCCCGTTGCTCCGGGTGGTCTACGAGGTGAACCGGGTACGCAATGAAAAGATCCTGCAGCAGATCGACTCGATCACCGAGGCCCTGGAGAAGCGCCGGATCTATCCCGTATTTCTCAAGGGCTCGGCCAACCTGCTCGACGGGCTGTATGGCGATGTGGGCGAACGAATGATCCACGACATTGATTTCCTGGTGAAGGAGGAAAACTACCTGCGCACGGCCGCCGTCCTGGAAGGAATGGGTTATTGCCATGACCAGCCAGATTACCTGGACCTCAAAACCCTCAAGCATTACCCCTGCCTTCACAAAAAGGGCGAACCGGTGGTGGTTGAAATCCACAGGCTCCCGGTCCCGGAGAAGTATGGCGAACAGTACAACGCCAAGCTGGTGTTCAGGGACAAGAAAGCGGTGGCCTCCAGGCCGGGCACCTTCGTCCCTTCCGACAGGCACAAGCTGGCCCATACCTTCATCCACGGGCAACTGGCCGACCGGGGCCATACCGACAAGCGCAGCTCCTTCCGGGCATTCAACGACCTGCTGCTGCTCTCCAAACGAACCCCTGCCTTCATCCTGCCCATCTATACCCGGCACAAGAACAAGGCCATCTCGTGGCTCGTATTCGGACAGCGGGTGCTGGGTCTGCCCGGACAGTTTTATCCCATCGAAACAAAGGCCTCACGGTGGTTTTGCCTGAAATACGACCTGGCTCTGAGCTACGGGGGCATTTACAGGCTGCATACCTTTGGCAAAAAACTGATGAACCTGCTGTTTGTCAGGTATGGCGGGGGACTTGTCAAGGCCGTCCTGCACGAAGATCATCGGCAGTCGGTCTACCGTAGACTGAAAAGCAGGCAGTGGTATGCCCAGCACATGATGTCGTATAAAAATTTCTTCTAGGGATATACGAATTACACGAATTAAAACGAATTACACGTCTGTTTGAATCTGATAATCAACTATTATTGTAGGGTCCAGAGTTCAAGGGATCAAAACTAATAAGATCTGGTTTTTTTGAAAAAATCTTACTTTTTTATTTCAACCTTAGTAACCCGACAAGGACCCCCATCACTAAATCTTATCTATCTTCTAAAATTTCTGCCCGATCCTTCCCGAGTATCCGGGATCGGGATTGGGAGGATCGGGAAGGATCAAGTCAATAATAAGATAGATAAGATTTGGCTCTGGAGGTCCTAGTCGGGTTACTAAGGTTGAAATTAAAGTAAGATCCCGATAGTCATCGGGACAAATCTGAATATTGGCCCGATCCTTCCCGATCCCGAGACTTCGGAGGGATCAGGATCCAAATAACAATTGATTATCAGATTCAAACAAACGAAGTTAAAGCCTATGCGAGTATTCGGGACGGATTACACGGAGGGGAGGGGGTTAAGCATTGGTTTTTTATTGTAAAGGATGCCATTTATTCATTTATTATAATAAATTTGCAATGGAATATTGAACGCCTGCGGCAAAAATGAGCGATATGAAATACCTTTTGATCCTTGCAGTGATGGTTTGGGGACTGATGCCCCTGGTTGGACAGTCGGAAACCCTTGACCGGTATGAACTGGGAGTTGTGAGAAATGATGGCCCCTCCAGGCGGGTGCTGGTTTTCAAGCCCCACCGGATGCTGAGGATCAAAACCTCAGATGGCAGGCACCTGTCATCGCGCCATTACAGCTTCACGCAGGGGCAGCTCATCCTGGATGCCAGGGATACGGTACTTTTCCACGACATTGAATGGGTCAGGGGAAAGGTGCATGGCAATGTGGAGCGTAAATTACTGGGTGTGGGACTGATTGGCTACTCGGCCATATCGGCCCTGGTTTTTGCCACCGTTGTTTATGAGCCATTGGTGATCGTAGCTGGCGGTGCATTTCTTACCGTGTATGGTGGAACGGGATTCTGGCTTGCCGGGGCCAGGAAATTCAGGTCCTCGCATGACTGGGAGCTCAGCCTGATCGAACAATAGATCAGCAGCCAGGGGACTGGAATGAAAGCCAGAAGGCATCTGGATCAATTGATAGTTATTTTCTTATCCTGATCCCTCCAGAAGTCTCGGGATCGGGAAGGATGGAGCCAAAATTCAGATCTGTCCCGATGACTATCGGGATCTTACTTTTATTATTTGAATCTTAGCAACATAAGTAAGCCCCTGGAACCTTAATCTTATCTATCTTATAACATTTCTATCCTGGTACTTGGGAGTGATTGTGAGGGATCAAGCCAATAATAAGATAGATAAGATTAAGGTTGCAGATGTTTACTTATGTTACTAAGATTCAAATAATAAAAGTAAGATTTTTAAATGGACCGTTGATTTGATTTCCCCAATTCAATATCATTAGATCCATTCTAAAACAATCAAACGAAGTTAACACCAATCCCAGCACTCGGGACAGGATGACGCTTTGAAGATCATTTTGATTATCAGCATTCATACAAACGAGGTTAACGCCTAAGCGAGGCCTTGGGCCTGTTTGAATGTCTTAGTGGTTATATTTTCTTTCACTACCTGCTTTTCCTTCCAAAAAAACAACTGCTTATGAGACCCTTCGTCCTCGTGCTGTTCTTGTTATGTATGTTTACCACTTCAGGCCAGTCGAAAGTCCCCTTGTCCACGGCCCTGGGAGTTGACAAGGAATACCTGACTTACCGGAAGGTGCTGATCTTTAAACCGGAGCGGTACCTGAAGCTAAAAACCCTGGAGGGAAAGCGCCTGGGATCGCGTCATTATACCTATTCAGCGAAGCGGATTGTGCTGGATCAGCGGGATACGGTTCAGTTTGATCAGATTTCATGGATGAAGGGAAGCGTGTATGGCAACCAGGAACGGATTTCACTGGGGGCATTGATGGCCCTGAGTGCGGTTCCACTGGCCTATCTGCCGGTGATCATGAGCGCTTATGCGACCGGTCCCCTGATGATTGTCGCAGTTCCCTGTGTGGGGCTGCTGGTGGAAGGGATCAGCCTGACAGGAGCCAGGAAATTCAGACGCTCCCGCGACTGGCAGGTAAAAATGTTTAAATAGCACTTTCGGATTACGGGCATTCTGAGGATCAAGGCCACTGCAACCAGGAGCCTTGTTCAGGGCGTCATGCCGTCCCGAGTGCTCGCATAGGCATTAACTTCGTTTGTATTAATCTGATAATCAAAAAAAGTTGTGAGATCCTGATCCCTCCTGAATAATCGGGATCGGGAAGGATCAAGCCAATATTCAGATCTGTATTTTTAGAAAATCTTACTTTTATTATTTGAATCTTAGTAACCTGGGGTAAACCCCAGAATCCAATCTTATCTATCTTATTATTGGGGCTTTATCCCTCCCAGGTATCTGTACAGAAATTTCATAAGATAGATAAGATTAAGGTTGCAGAGACATCCCTAAGTTACTAAGATTCAAATAATAAAAGTAAGATCCCGATAGTCATCGGGATAGATCTGAATATTGATTTTGATTTCCCCACTTTTCCGATGCGTCGGGATTATTTGATCCGTTAAATAACAATTTGATATGAATTTACCCCTATACGAGTGCTCGGGACGGCATGACGCCCTGATAGAGGGTTCCTGAGGCTTGAATGACAGTTCCATGATCCCTTGATTCAGGGACCATAGGAGTGATTGCCATTAAAATTGAAAGGGCAGGCATCAAAAACATAAAAGCATTTAACCTATTTAAAGTATTTTAGTAATTTAGGCCTTTGAAACTACTAAACTTACTTGACCTTGACGCATAGTAAGGCACATATCACCCAGGAACTTTTCACCCGTTTGAAGAATGGGGACATGCTGGCCTTTGACCAGGTTTATGAACAATACTGTCATAAATTGTTTTCATTCGTGTTCAAAATCGTAAAGAATGAAGCCGAGGCGGATGACATCGTTCAGGAAGTGTTTGTAAAGATCTGGGCCTCCAGGCACAAGCTGCAAGATTACAAATTGTTGAATTCCTATATTTTCACCATCGCCTACAATGGGTCGGTTGACCTGATCAGAAAAAGGATCAACAACCACAAATACATCGAGCACCTGAAGAGCTTGTCCATCGTGCCTGCGACGGTACCTGACATCAGTGAAATGGAATACAACGAGTTAAGCGGCCGGGTGGAGAAGCTTATTTCCCATCTACCCGAGCGGCAAAAACAGGTCTACCTTTTACACCGGGAGGAGGGCTTAAGCTATCCGGAAATAGCGGTACAATTGAAGATATCGAAAAACACGGTGGAGAACCACATGGTCAAGGCCCTTCATTTCCTTCGTCAAAACATGAACAATTCATTGCTCAGCAGCGTGTTGTTTGTACATCTTTTTCTTTGATTGCAATCCCGAGGACTCGGGATTATGTCCCTAAAGGGACGTCTGGTTCAGGGCTCAGTTTCCGTTTTTATAAATATCATGTCCCTAAAGGGACGTCTGGTTCCCGGCTTGCTATAAAACTTGCTATAAATATGTGGTCCCTAAAGGGACGCTCTGCTTCCCGGCTTGCTATAAATATGTGGTCCCTAAAGGGACGCTCTGGTTCCCGGCTTGCTGTAAACTTGCTATAAATATGTGGTCCCTAAAGGGACGCTTTGGTTCCCGGCTTGCTGTAAAACTTGCTATAAATATGTGGTCCCTAAAGGGACGTTTGGTTCCCGGCTTGCTATCCCGAGGACTGGGGATCATGTCCCTAAGGGGCGATCCCGTAGGGATCTGATATTTATAGATAAGCGGTTATACCTCTTCATCCTTGTCCCATCGGGACAAAATATGTTTTAATAGCACAACAATAAATAAAAAATACATTTTTTTCATTCCGGAGATGGTGGTATCGGTCACCCTGGCCGTATTACAGGTTGTAACAGTTTCAGCATGGCCATCCCTGCATGGGGTATTTCAGGCCAGGACAAAAAGAAATTGTGTTATCAATCACATTCAGAATGACAAAAGATCAGTTTATCAAATACTTGCAAGGCAATTGCACCGAGGCGGAGTTTGAACAGGTCCTTCACTGGATCAGGGAAGGAAGCCAAAGCACCGCGGGCCACCAGCTGGCCGAAGAGCTGTGGGATGAATTCGAGCCCGAAGCCGAAACGGTAGAAAATAGCAAGTACAACCGGATACTGGACAAGATCCATCACCAGATCAATCTCGATCAGCAGGCCCAGCCCCTGGTCGTAGCCAAAGTCACGCAGCGTAACCGGATTCTAAGCCTGATGACACGGGCTGCCGCGATCCTTTTATTGCCCGTATTGTCCCTCTTACTGTATACCACCCTGTGGGATCAGAGCCAGTTTGCGGCCAACACCAACGAGGTGGAAATGGAAGCCCCTGCCGGATCACGGATGAACTTTGTACTGGGCGACGGCACCAGGGTATGGTTAAACCATGGGGGCAAGCTGAGGTATCCCTTCCGCTTTGATGGAAAAATCCGCAAGGTGTTCCTGACAGGTGAAGCCTATTTCATGGTGGCCCACAACCACAAGGTGCCCTTTGTGGTGGAAGCCAGGGGCCTGGAGGTGAAGGCCACCGGAACTGAATTCAATGTGAGCGCCTATCCCGAAGATGATCAGGTGGAGACCACCCTGGTGGAAGGTAAAGTGCTGGTGTATGAGAAAAACCAGGCGGCCCAGATCAAGGAACTGTATCCCAACCAATGCTTCAAGTACAATGGGCAGAATAAGGAATCGGTGCTTGAATCAGGGAATGTGGAAAAATACATTGCCTGGAAAAACGGGGTACTGTTATTTAAGAATGATCACCTGGCCGACATTGCCAAAAAGCTGGCCAAGTGGTACAATGTGGATGTGGAAATGACCACCCAAAAGAACAATGGATACACCTATACGGCCACCTTTACCGATGAGACCCTGCCCCAGGTGCTGGAGCTGATGACCCTGGTCTCCCCGGTCAGTTTTACCCTGAGGCCCAGGGAAAAGACAGCGGATGGCCAATTCA
Source organism: Prolixibacteraceae bacterium (assembly GCA_036504555.1). Taxonomy (GTDB): domain Bacteria; phylum Bacteroidota; class Bacteroidia; order Bacteroidales; family Prolixibacteraceae; genus Aquipluma. The sequence goes on from DASXUZ010000188.1 coordinate 11,450, forward strand.
CCAAACAAAAAATAATCATCGGGCTCAAAACCCATTGATCATCAAGCGATCGAGTATCAACCTAAAAAACAAAATGCCTATCGAACAGCTGTGGATATTTGGATAAAAAAAGCAGGAAAATGTGCAACCACTTTCCTGCCGGCGATTTAAAAAGTCAAAAATGGAACTTGACAATTCTTAAACCTAATCAAAACAAAAATATGAAAAAAAAAGAATGGAATCATTTCCCGGGGATGTCATTTCCCAGTGGGTTAAAAATCTTATTAAAAATGAAACTAACGCTAACTATTATTTTGTTTTCGTTTTTGGGGGCCATCGCTTCAGAGACCTATTCCCAGACGACCAGGCTTTCGCTGGACTTGAAAAACAGCTCCGTCGGGGATGCCTTGAAAGTCATTGAAAACCAGAGTGAATATTTCTTTTTGTACTCTGAAAAGATCATTGACGTGAACCGAAAGATCAACATCGATCTTCGGGAAAGCAGGATTGAAAAAATACTGGACACGATTTTTGAAGGCACCGATGTCACTTACGCCGTCAAAGGCAGGCAGATTGTGCTTTCCTCGCCTGAGGCCAACAATGGGGAGGTGACTTCCCCCGCCACTGGTCAGCAGCAACGACCGGTTTCGGGCAAGGTGACCGATTCTGGGGGATCGCCCCTGCCGGGTGTCTCGGCCTTGATCAAAGGTACCACCCAGGGGACCATCACCGATCCCAATGGGAATTACTCCCTGCCCAATGTTCCTGTCAATACCATCCTGCAATTTTCGTTCATCGGCATGAAGACCCAGGAAATCAATGTGGGAACCAAGGCTACCATCAATGTGGTTTTGGAAGATCAGGCCATTGGTTTGGAAGAAGTCATTGCCGTTGGCTATGGAACGGTCAAGAAAAGAGATTTAACCGGAGCCGTATCATCGGTCAAGGCCTCGGATATGAATATGACGGCAGCCTCAAACATCGGTGCAGCCCTGAAAGGAAAAGCAGCCGGGCTGAGTATCCTGCAGAACAGTGCACAACCCGGTGGAGGACTTGATATTTTGATTCGTGGAAACGGATCGCGCATGGCCAAAAACCAGCCCCTGTACATCGTTGACGGATTCCCGATCGCTGTACTCGATCAACCAGGCAGCGGCAATGAACGACTCGATGCCGGTACCCAGAGTATCTTGAATTTTATCAACCCCAATGACATTGCCTCGGTGGAAGTACTCAAAGATGCTTCCTCCTCGGCCATATACGGTGCCAGGGCTGCCAATGGGGTGGTTCTGATTACCACCAAGCGGGGCGCGGCAGGACGCACCATTGTCAGTTATTCGACCTCTACAGCCGTTCAGCAACACACCAACATTTTTGATGTCTATGGATTAAAGGAATGGATGAATGTGAAGAACAACTCCAGCTGGGACATGTGGATGTGGGAAAATGCAGTGACCCCCTATGGAGACCGTTCGCTCGAAGCAGCGATGGGAGCTCCCAAGAACGGGGTTTCGTACCGCCTGCCCTATACCGACACCCAGATCAGCAATACCGGTAACGGTGATGGTACCGACTGGGTCAAACTCATTACCCGAGACGGGAGCATTCAACAGCACAACTTAAGTGTCCAGGGCGGAAATGAACAAACCAAATTCCTGGTGTCCCTGAACTATTTTGACAACAAGGGGATCATCCGAAATTCAGAGATGAAACGCTATACGGGCAAGATGAACCTGGACCAGGTGATCAACCAGTACTTCAAGATGGGCGTCAATCTAACGGTCAGCCGCATTGACAATGACAATACCCCCCTGGGCGACAAGCCTTGGGAAAAATCAGGACTGCTGCGTGCAGCCGTTCAAATGGGGCCTCATATTGCGGCCCTGGATGAGAATGGAAATTATCCCATCAACCCCTTGCTGCCCACCCAGCCGAACCCCTATTCATTGCTCACGGTCATGGACAAGGGATTGATGGATCGTATCCTTGCCAATACCTATGTGACGGCAGAACCCATCAAAGGCCTCTTGCTGAAACTGAACGTTGGAATGGACATTGCCGACCAAAGCCGCAAGACCTACATGCCCAAGACCACCCTGCATGGCGGACTGGCACAAGGGATCGCCACCATCACCCAAAGTCTCAATGAGCAGTATTTGGTGGAAGGAACAGCCACCTATTCAAAAACCATCGGACTGCACCAGATTGGCCTGCTGGCAGGAATGTCAACAGAGGCTTCTAAAAATTCAGGGGACAACCTTGGAAATAACAACTTCATTACCGACGCCTTTTTATGGAATAACCTGAATGCAGGCGGTGGGACTAAAATTGTAGGATCATCGAGCAATGAGAACAACTGGAGGTCATATTTTACCAGGGTCAATTACACCCTGGCCGACCGCTACCTTTTCACCGCTACCTTCCGGGCGGATGGTGCCAGTGTATTTGCCAGGAACAACAAATGGGGCTATTTCCCATCAGTAGCCGTGGGCTGGAACATGGCCGAGGAATCGTTCATGGAATTTGCCCGTCCAACCCTTTCGATGCTGAAATTTCGTGCAAGCTATGGGCAGACCGGTAATTCGAACATTGGAAGCAATGCTTTTGCCGCCTCCTATGCTTCACCGGCCTGGAACAATGCAGACAATATTCCATTGATAGGGGTATTCCCTTCCAGGCTTGAAAATCCGGATCTGAAATGGGAAACAACTACCGAGTACAACTTTGGATTGGATATCGCCCTTTATGACAGCAAGGTGTCGGCCTCCTTTGAATATTTTGACAGGAAAATTTCTGACCTGTTGAATTACAAACAACTGAATGCTTACAACGATATCAGTTATGTCATGGCCAACATGGGCATGACCCAGAGCAGGGGGTTTGAAGCCACCATCAATACCAAAAATATTACAAGCAAGAATTTCAGGTGGACCTCCGATCTGACTTTCTCGCTCTACCGCGACCATTGGGTGGAAAGGACCGAAGACTGGAAGCCGAGTGTCTATGAGAACGCCAAGGATCCGATCCGTCCGCTTTATTCGCGCGTAGCGGTGGGAATCCTGCAGGTTGGTGATCCGGTTCCGGAAGCACAGCCTGATTTAAAACCCGGACAGTTGATTGTTGCCGATATCAATGGATACAAACGCGATGAGAATGGCGACCCGGTGGTGGAGAATGGCAAGTTCATGCTTTTGGGCCAGGCCGATGGAATAATCGACGATGCTGATATGCGCTTAATGGGAACCACTGACCCGGGATACATCGCAGGCTTCTCGAATCATTTTCGCTTCAAGAACATTGATTTCAGCTTCGATTTCAACGGCATGTTCGACCGCAACATGATGGATCCTACCTACATGGCCTTTGGAGCCTCGGCCGATGGAATCGCTCAATACGGGTACAATGGATTGCGCATCTTAAACAAACGCTGGACACCGGACAATCCATCGACGGTGTATCCCAGTTCATTTTATGGCTGGTCGCAATACGGATATGGGGACTGGTTTTACCAGAAGGCCTGGTTTGTCAGGTTGCAGAACATTACCCTGGGCTATACCTTACCCACCAAAGTGATGAGAAAGGTATTCTCCAGCTTCCGGATTTACGCCGATGTCAACAATGTATATGTGTTTTCACCCTATACAGGACTTGATCCCGAAACGGATTCCTATGCCGCTGCCTATCCAAATGCCAGGACATATACCTTGGGACTCGACATTAAATTTTAGTCTTACAAAATACCAATCAGTATGAAAACTAAATATAGATTACTTATTATATTGTTGTTAACGCTCTCGATGATGAGCTGTAACGAACTGACACCCATTGACTATTCGGAGATCAACCCCTCTATCTTTCCCCGATCCGAGGCCGATATCAATGCCATGGTCTTGTCGTGCTATTATCCCCTGCGCGGGAACTGGTGGGATGGGATCAACTCTGATTCGGAAAGGGGCCAGATGTTTGTCAACGACTGCACCACCGAAACACTGGCCGGGAAATTCGGAGCCCAGAAGCTGTGCTCAGAGTTATCGTTCAATGAAACCAACGATGAGATCACCTTCTTTTACTATACCCGGGATGCGCCGTATGGTTTCTTTAGCAAGATCAGCCGATGTACGCTGGTGCTCGATGCCATTGCTAAAAGTAACCTGAGCGATGATCTCAAGAATAAATACATGGCCGAAGTTCGTTGTGCACGCGGCTATTTGTCCTATATCCTGTTTGATATGTATGGCCCCCTGGTCATTGCACCCCTGGAAGTGCTTCAGAACCCTTTGAAGGAAGAGCCCCTGGCCCGTCTGAGCAATGAGGAAATGGTCAAATTCATTGAAGATGACCTGGTCTTTGCCGGCCAATATCTGCCCCTTCCAAAGGCAGCCGAATATGGTAAGTTCAGCCGTGGATTGGCAAAGACCCTGCTCATACGCCTCTACCTGCATGAGACGGTGAACGACAAAGCGTATTACACCAAGGTGGAAACCGTTGCCCGCGAACTGATGGGTTCTGAATATGGCTATTCATTGGTCGAAAATTATCCTGCACTGTTCGAACTGGGGGGAATGAATAAGAATAACCCGGAATACATTTTTGTAATTCCTTCATCACCTGCCGGACCCAATGCCTCCCAGTGGCTGATGATGTGTATGCCTCCCGATTCGGATTCACCGGTCAAAGGATGGGGAACTGTCCAAAGTACCTGGTGGTTCTACGATTCATTCGAGGCCGCCGATACCCGCAAAACTTACCTGATCACCCATTACATCAGTTCGAGCGACAACAAGGAGATCAACCGCAAGAATCCTGGTGCAACGATGGATTTGGGCCCCATTCCACAAAAGTATATGATGGATCCCAGTGTACCTGGAAACGGTGGTTACAGCAACACGGACATCGTGCTGTACCGCTATCCCGAGGTGCTGCTCTCACTGGCAGAAGCCATTGTGATGAAACCCGGGGGGGGAGTCAATGCCGAAGCGTTGGACCTGATGAACCAGGTGCGCAGAAGGGCTAAATTAACGGATAAAAAACTGGCTGATTTTAGCTCCACAGCCTCCTTTACCGATCAATTGCTCACTGAACGCAGCCATGAATTCTGGTGCGAGAGTGGACAGTACAGGGCCGACCTGATCCGCTTCGACAAGTTATACGATCGGGTGATGCTGCTCAACAACAATGTGGCACCCTATGCTTCCAAATACAAATACCTCTATCCGCTGCCCCTTTCAGTGATCGTGGATGGAAAAGGAAAAGTAAAACAAAACCCGGGCTATGCCGAATAAATCAATTCAAAAGCTACAAATGAAATCAATCCTTCTATCAATAGCCCTGGCCTTTATCCTGTTCGTTGGCTGTGTCACTTGTTCGACCAAAGCGGTTGACGAGCCTGTGAAGCAATCAGTGCCGGTGAATTATGCACCCGACGAAACCATCTTCCCCAATCCTGAACGCGGATTTTATAAATATTCATCCTGCAATTTGGGAACAGGCAGCGGCTTGCTGAATCCATCGACATTAAGCGCGTACCGCGATCATAACATCTCTTTAATCTTCCGGTATTTCTACCTGAAGAATTTCAAGAATTCGGCATTGTCAGCCCAGGCCTTGAGCGATTTCGACAAGGATATGGCAACCATTCGCCAGTCGGGGATGAAATGTGTGCTGCGGTTTGCCTATTCGGAGGCTGAAAACGATCCGGATGCGCCCATGAATATCATCCTGCAGCATCTGGATCAGCTCAAACCATCCCTGGAAAAGAATGCCGATGTAATCGCGGTCATGCAGGCCGGTTTTATCGGGGCCTGGGGCGAGGGATATTACTCGACCAACGGCTTGAATTCTTCGGGTGCCCGCAACCTGGTGTACACCAAGATCCTGGCAACCTTGCCTGCCCGCCGCATGATGCAGGTACGTACCCCTGCTTACAAAAGGGAATTCTTCCAGCGCACCACACAGCTCAAACAGGAAGAAGCCTTCAGCATGGTGAATATTGCACGGGTAGGTTTTCACAACGATTGCTTTTTAGCCAGTGCGACCGATTATGGGACCTATGGCAACGTGGAGGTCGACAAGGCCTATCTGAACAAGGAGTGCTTGTATGTGCCCATTGGAGGCGAAACCTGTCCGCCCGATGGGGTCAGCGCTGCCGATGCCACCAAGGCTCAGACCGATATGCGCTACTTAAGATGGACCTACCTGAATGAGGATTATTACCGGGGGGTGAACGACCAATGGATTGTACAGGGAGGCATGAATACTATCATGCGCGAACTGGGCTACCGGTTTCAGCTGCTCACGGGTGAATATACCGAAAAGGCAGCCCAGGGCGATTCATTCATTGCCCGGATCATCCTCAAAAACATCGGCTATGCACCCTTGTTTAATCCCCGGGTGGTGGAACTGGTGCTTAAAAATACCCAGACCAGTGAAGTGTACAAGGTAAAATTGGCCAATGAAGCCCGGCTATGGAAGCCCTTGGTAGAGAGTGTCATTGATGCCGAGATTGGTCTGCCGCAAGAGATGCCCAGCGGAGCCTATGAACTTTACCTCAACTTACCGGATCCGGAAGCAAGCCTGTATGCCAATCCGGCTTATTCGATCCGCCTGGCCAACAAGGATGTGTGGGAACCAGCCACGGGGTACAATAAATTAGGCATTCAGATTCAGGTGGCACCGGAAAACAAAACCGCTAGCTATTCGGGTGACCTGGTGTTTAAGAAACAGAGCTTATAACAGGAAGCATGGATCAGGAGATCATTACCTGGTCCATGCATCTATTTTATATGAAACTAAAACCATCAAAACAGAAGTATCAGTAACAATGCAGCTAACATCATTATTCATTTTTTGAACCAATAAAATAATTCTTATGAAAAAAAACTTTAAGTATTTGGCATTCGGGTTCGCAATGACCCTGATTGCAGTCTTTTCAGCCTGTAAATCCGAAGACCCGGTTGATCCCAATGCAGGAAAAGCCAAGATCGACAATTTGATGATTGCTCCTGAAACCAATTTGAAATATGGGGATGTGGTTACTCTGTCAGCCAATTTCTCAGATGAAACCGGCTTACGTGCCTATACGATCAATATGAGCAATTCAACGGGTGTCGTGTATGAAGTAACCAAAATGCTGTCTGGAAAAACATTCGCCATGAATGAAACCATCAGCATTGCACTGCCCAAGAATGCAGTGGCCGGTGATATGACAGTGAGTGTGACGGTCAAGAATTCGGCCGATGCGCTGATCACCAAGGAACTGGTGATTAAGAACCTGGGCCTGCCTGTTTTTGATCAATTGTATCTGATGATCAACAATACGGCTTACCCGATGAAGAAAAACGGCGCTGTCTTTGAAGTGGAAGATTTCATTCCCGCCAATGCCGTGGGCAAGATCTACGCCAAGGCCGACAAATCAGGATTGGCATGGGGACAGGAAGGAACAGCGATCCAGGCCATGGGTAGCACTGATATTCCACTGGGAAAAACAACGGAAGAGTATTTCAAAATTTCGTTCAACCCGGTCACTTTTGATTTAACCCTGGGCGATATTCAAACCTGGAATCCAATGGCTGAAACGCTCTATATCCTGGGTGATATTTCAGGCCATTGGGCTGACGGACCGATCAATACCGAAAAAACCAAGATGGCCATGACCGGATCATCCATCGGAAGCAGGAAGATGTGGACATGGACAGCCCCCAATACAGGCACAGGCGATCCCATTGATGACATGTGGGGAAATATCGTAGCCGGAACATTCCGTTTCAAACTGCCCGGAGTTGAGCAATACGTCGTGTACACCGGTGGCAAGATTGTTACAGGTGCCGATGACCAGGCTTCCAGTTTTGTGATCACCGACGGAGGTGCCTATACCATCAAGGTATTCAGTGACGCCACAGGAATTACCAAAGTAAGACTGGAAGACGGTACAAAAACACTTGAGTATACCAACCAGGGAATCTACCTCAATGGTGCACTGGTGGTTCCAACCATGACCTTTGCCACCAAGACCTTAAACATCGTACCGGGCAATTATTTCGTCTATGATGGCACCTTGGACCTGGCCAAGAATCAGGTAATTACGGCACAGGGAGTTAACCTGGCTACCGCTTTCTGTGATCCCGATGTATTTACCGGTAAGGGCAATGCCAACTGGACCGTTATTCAAGAGTCAGGATCCTACTACGTGCGCATCGATGCTTTCTCAGGAAACGTATATGTAAGAAGTGAAAAAGGCTATCCGGATGCTATTTATATGGACGGCTGGTGCTGGGGAAAATACGAAGATGACGCCCACAACTGGAACCCATCATCGCGCATGACCTTGTACCGCAAGGGAACAACCAATGTCTATGAAGGCAATTTATACATCCTTCCATGGGGTGGTGATATCTCCTTCTATGCTGCTACACCAGAAACAACGGATGCCGGCAAAATGCAATTTTTCGCAAAATATTTTACCGGAGTGGAAAATTTAGACAATAATATCAAATTACCAGTTCCAGCTGCATCGGCTTTTTATAAAGTGGCCGTTGATTTTAAAGACGGATTTACCTGGGACAAGGTCAATTTAGACGGAACGAATTTTACTATTGTTCCAACCAACAACAAGAAATTCACTGTCACTTTCACCGCTTTGTAAGCGATTGAAGGAAGCTGAATTCCATGGAAGACTCCAATAACAGGCAGTCTTTCTGAACAATGAAAATCCTGGTATGAAAGTACCAGGATTTTTTTTTGTGCCTTTATTGAGGGTCAATGCTTGATGGATGATCCTTTAACAAAGTGGGTTTGAATGGAAGTCACCATCGATCCTACCAAGCCTTGTATTGCTGCTACCCGAACCGTCCCATGAGAGTAGGATCAGAGTCCTTTCCGAGGGGTTCAAGTATAGATTGACACAGAAAGAACACAGAAAGAACACAGAAACCACACAGTAAGGGATCAAATACCAAGACTTGAATAGCAACTGATCTATGACCAGGCATAGTAACAAAGTGACAAAGTACCTAAGTAACAAAGTGACAAAGTACCTAAGTACCTAAGTACCTAAGCTATTCAACCCACTTTGTTACTTTGGTACTTTGTTACTTTGTTACTCTGTTATTCTGTTACTTCGGCACTTCGGTACTTGTGCACGAACCTTTTACCACTGCTATTTCGTGGTTGGCCTGAAGCCTTGAAATGACCTTGAGCAGTTGTTCGCCGATGCCGATTTTATAGCCCGATGAGAACAGGAAGACATTTCCACCCTTGTCGCAAAGCAACACCAGTGGCAGTTGGTCCTTGTATCCAGGGCCGTAAATGGTTGAGATGGCGTTCAGGATATTCCCGTCGGGATCAATGCCGCTTTCCATCCTCGCTGGTAACTGGTAGGTCTTCAGCACCCCTGCCTGGGCTGCTTTTTCAGCCGGCATGGCAAAGATGAATTGTCCGCCCCACTTGTTGAAATGATCGATATAAGGGCCCAGGTCATTCAGGATGTGCTTGGAAGGTTCCTTATCGGGATCGAACAGCACCAGCACTGAATAGTTTCCACCCACCAGTGAAGAAAGGCTAAGCAACTTGCTGTCACCCGGTTTTACCAGGTTCAGCTTGTCAAGAGCCAGTTGACCACTGGGTTTCAATTCGCCAGCATGTTGACGCAGTTCAACAGGAACGGAGGTCAGTTTCCCTTTGTCGATGCTGAAAAAAGTCAAGTTGCTCAGCACCGAGCCATCTTCCTGACGGTTGCCTGTGACGAGCGAGTACTGCCCCACTTCCAGTTCGATGGGCTTTTCCTGGTTGGTCAGCCTGCCCCCTTCGGGAAATTCAAGGCTGTGATAAAATCCATTTTTCAAGAACCCGATGGTGTAGTGAAGAAAATATTGTGGCGACACCGGGTTGCCTTGATCGGTCAGCCGGAGCAATCCTTTTTCAGGTTGGGTGATCTCGGCCTGATCGAAACCGGCACGCAGCCATTGTCCGTTGTGATTGTATTCCGGAATTTGGGTTTCAGGATTGAGCCGGGCAGGGATTCCAAAAGTTCGGCAGGCAGCCACGAAGAAGATATCCCTTGAATCGGGATCGGCTGCCCTTAGATTGTAAACGCCCATGGGTGAAAGGGGTGCACGTGAATGCAGATTGGCCACCTTGTCGATGCGGATGTTTTGGCGGATCCAGTTGCTCAGCACCGAAATGTCGGTCCTGGCTCCCTGGGCCATCTCCTCGCCCAGTGACTGGCGGAGGAAGCTTCGCCAGGGGCTTAGGTTCTCAAGTGCAATGCGGGGCGAGAGCACATACCGGGTAAACAGTTCTTTTGATGGGGTGAATTTCTGTACCCCCGATTGGGCCGTTTGGACCAGGTGATCGGTCAGGATGGATTCCGGGACATCACTGAAATCCTTGTCCGCGATCTGGATGGCCAATTCGAGCAACAGGGAGCGGTAGGCAGGCGCATTTTTTTCAAGGTACGCTGAAATCTGGTCCCAGTTGCCATAGCTCAAGCGGATGAACCGGGAAATGGTATCCAGGGGAAGTTTTGTTTTTTCAGCAAAAGCGGCAATCCAGGCCGAATCCTTAAATGTTTTCATTGTTGCATTGCGGATAGAATCTTCATGGGCCAGTCGACGGTCATTTTCCTTACGGGCGGCATCGCTCACGCTCACAGCTACCTTGACAGCATGCGGGGGCACCAGGTCGAATGATTCACTTTTATTCGCAGGAACAGTTTGGGTGAGCACCAGGCGAAGGGTATCGGTTTCAGGGACCGACAGCTTTTGGTAGGCAAACAGGCCGTCCTTGGCAGCCCATACGATCAGGTCGCCCATGCCGGTACTCAGGCCGGTGATGCCTTTATTATTGGTATAAGCGGTTGCAATGGGGTAATATTCGGCATAATTGTACAATTGGAATTCCACCTTCGCACTGTCGGCAGGGCTGCCATCGGCATTGCGGACTGTGACGGCCACTTTTTTAACCGTGGCATAGTTGGATGTCAGGTTGAGCTCTGAAAACCGGTCGGAAGCCTGTACCACATCTACCTGTCCGAAATAGCGGCCATAAGCGCGCGTATGGACCAGCATAGTGCGTCGGGCAGGTTCACTGAACCAACCCATGTTGAGCTCAACTTCGGGCTCGCAAGCACCCAGATATGACCATTTTCCATCGATCCAGACCTCCACCCAGGCATGGTTGTCATCCGAATGGGCCCAGCGGGGGGTATAGACCTGGCGGGCCGGGATGCCGGCTGTGCGCATGGCCGTGACAGTGAAGGTCGATTCCTCGCCGCAGCGGCCAAAAGTCTTTTTCACCGTGCTCAGTGGAGCGCTGGTGCGCGAATCGGTTCCACGGTAATTTACTTTCTCATGGCACCAGTGGTTGATTTCCAGGGCGGCATCTTTCATCGACAGTCCTTTGATACGATCCGAGATTTCAGGATACATCACCTCGCGGAAATTATCCAGGTTCTCATTGTTCACCCGCAAGGGCAATACAAAATGGAGGAACTCTTCTTCGGGGATGGTATTGCCCCAGGGCATTTCCTGTCGGGCCCGGAGGCTCAGCTGTATGTTTTTCAGGAAAAAATCAGCCGGATAATCGGCCAGATCGCTCAGGGGCATGTAGGCATAGATGAATTCCATGGCCTGTTTTTCATCGGGTGTCAGGGCCTTCTGAAAGATATCCCAAAGGGGCAGCTGGCTCTTTGAGGTCAGCTCTTTCTGAACCGACAACATGCGCTGAATATCGTCCTTCCGATCCTTGTTTTGAATCAGCTCCGCATTTTCGGTACAGGACAGAAAAAGTATAGAAATCAGTAGAATGGAAAATAATCTTGTTGCCATCGTGTTTGAATTGATTGCCCCGGCCATTGGTGGTCAGGAATTAAAAGTAGTAAATATTAACAATAGTTCAGCATTTCGGGTTAAAATTTATACAAGCCACCACCCGCAGTGTTCAGGGTGAATTTGGAGAACCTCCCTATTCATATTCACCCATCAGGATACCGGAAACATTCCAGGAACTAAAGCTGCCCCCTTCACTTTTACCCAGCGGAATGGATACGCGAAGGATATGTTTGCCGGGTTTGATATTCTCCAGGGGAAAATACAAGGGGTTGGTGGCAGTGCCCGGACACCAGCCAGAGCGGCTGTAATCGCTCGAGGTCAGGCCATTCCATGAATTTCCAGATGCCGGGTTGAATTTGCGGAAGGTGGCACAGTCGCTGCGCCAGGGCGTATACTGAAATAAAATGGCACCATCGATCAGAACAGTATTCATTTTCTGGTTGAATTCATCGCCCCCGTCCCAGCCTCCATGACCGGTGGTAATGTAACGCATCCGGATATTTTTCACCCCCTCAGGAATCGTAAACTCCACGGGAAGTGAATCATTTTCGAACATGGTTCCATATTCCTGGCCCGACATTTCCATTACATTCAGGGTATTGAAAAGCGGCATGGTCCAGTATTTTTTGTTCGGCTTCTCAGACAGCTCCCTGCTTCCGGGATAATATTTAAGTTTCAGACTGGCCCGGTGGCCTCCCTTGTCATAGTTTCCGATGAAAAGTCCAATCCAGCGCTCTCCCTGCAACAAGGGCAATAAATCAGTCACCTCCTGCTTGTACAGGGTTGAATCCTCCCATTGCTGTCCATACACGGTGACCTTGTCATTGAACTGGCCAATTCCGAAGGAGGTAAAAAAGCGCATGATCTCGACCAGGGGTGAATATCGGTCGGTGGCCACTACCCCCTGGTATGATTTTCCATTTCGGGCCTGGAAGCTGGGCAAGTTGGCCGTTCCATTCCTCAATCCATCGAGAAAAGATTTTTCCTTGTCCTGCGGAATGACAAAAACAGAGCCAGTGCGGTCATAGGCATCGCCGGCCGAATGCTGGTACAATTCGACAAACAATTGGGTATCATCAGGAACGGTGGGAAGTTTTACCTTTTTCAGGATCACCGTACCGGATGAATAATGGAAGGTTTTTTCTGAATTGGTGTCGGCAGGATTGTTGATTTCATTGCCGAAGCTGATTTGTTCGTTGGTGAACACATTGACCGTGGTCACCAGGTTCTCAGTAATCCGGTGTTTGTATAGTGCTGATTCCATGCCCTGTCCCCAGTCCGTCAGGAGAACAGGTTCAGTAGGTTTGCTTTTCAGGAGCTTTACTTCGGTGGCCGAGATCTCATAATTTCCGTTTCTGACGACCTTCAAGACCAGGCCATCTGGAATCCCGTAGGCCATGGCAGGGGTGCCCTTGAGTCCAAGCTCGGTGGTGTACCAAATTTCAATGGCATTGGAGCGAAGCGAAGTTTTGACTTTTCGGCAGTGGTAGCCAAGGATAAGGGCCGTCTCATTGGTTTCGGCCAGGGGAGGATATTCCGAAAATACCAGTGGGGTGTGAATGGTTTGCCCATCCGACAAGCGGGCTACCTGGAATGTTTTCATTTGGGTATAATCGATGTAGCTGGTTTCCAGGGCAATGGCAGGGAGAAGTTTCTTTGAACTGTTGTCAGTCCACGAGCGGCAGGCATCGGAGGAAGCGATGAGTTTGATTTTCGCTGCATCAGGGTCTGCTTTCCCGTTGAACACCATCTGGAAGGTAAGCTCGGCGGCCTGTGGTAACTTTTTGGGTGCCGCAAAGCTGTGAATCACAAGGACATTGAGGAGGATAAATACAAGTGGTTTAATCATGATGAACTGAGCGTTTAGTTACTAAGGTTTCATAAAAAAAAGTAAGATTATTTGAAAAAAGCATAACTGAATATCAGTTTTGAAAATACTTCACCACAATCCCGATGCATCGGGATTATGTGATCATTTTTTCAGCATTCACTGGGCTGGTAAAAAAGAGACCGCCTCCTTTTGGGTGAGACGGTCTCGGATTATTTAAATAGGTTCCACCAGACTATTTCGGGCCCTGTCCATACTGAGGGTTCTGCTTGTCAAACCAGAATCTTTCAGTATTTAACTTGATTGGATCCAGCACCGTGGGAGTAATTCCCTGTTCGGTGATGGCTGCCATTTTATTGGTATAATTGATATCGTCAGCACCAGGAGTTGCAATTACAAAACGGCGTGGGATGGTCATTTCAGCACCAGAGGAGGTGAATTTTTCCCAAGCCAGGTAAGCGCTGCCCACCTTTGGAATGCCTGAACGACGAACAGTTGTCCACACATCGCCGGGGGTATTCATGTAATTGATATACTGCTGAATGTACACTTTTTCAAGACCATCGGTTGCCAGGTTGGCAATTGGTTTGGATAGCAGATCAGTGATTTCACCTGCACGCAGTTTAGTGGCGGCAGCTTCGGCCTGATCGACATCGGTATACACAGGATCGCTGTTGTAATAAGGCATCTGATTGTTCTTGGCCAGGGCATCCATCCTGGAAACAGACAATTCAACACCCTTATTAAAGTATTCCTGGGCTGTTTTAGGAAGGTTTGCTCCCATGAGCTTGAACTCAGCCAGGAATAAATTGGTCTCGGCAGAAGTTCCCAAAACAACGTTTAATCCCGGGTCATTGTCTTTCAATTCAATCACACGTCCACCTGGTTTTGTTGGATAGGTAAAATCATAGCTTGTGCGAACCAATTTTTCAGAATATAGGGAAGTAGATGCATAAGTTTTCTGATTATCTCCAACTGAAATCTTATTTAATTCCGATTGATTGAAATAAATGTTGTTTACAGGATCTTGTTTGGCATCAGGGGATAAAGGAGCACCGTGATAGCGAACCCAAGGCTCTCCAGGACTCTTCCATCCAATGAACTTTTTGTTGGGATCCACATTGACATATTGGGCTACATACGGAGGAAGTGCTTTGCCGGCAGCCAGGAAGGCCTGAACAACTTCGGCATTGAACGCATTTTTCTCGAAGATGAAGCGCAGGCGTGGGTCTTTGTTGGCCACCATAAAGTCAACCAGGTTCTTGCTGGCATAACCGATCCACATTTCATTTCCGGTTCCGTAATATTTGACACCTTTCTGGTACACGAAATCGTCACCCATGGCGTCCATATAACCAGCAGGGGAAGCAGCAACTTCAGCAGCAATCTTAAGGGCCAATGCACGATCCTGGTTAATCAGGCGGGCGGCAATTTTCAATTTCAGCAAATTGCAGAATTTAGCCCATTTTGAATAATCGCCTCCATAAATGGCATCCTGCGAATCCATCTTAACCTGATTGGTGGCAGTTGACAAAACGGCAATTGCATCATCCAGCTCTTTCAGCCAGGTTGTAAACAGTTTGCTTTGGTTGTCAAGAACTGGTGTTAACAGAGGTGGATTGGTGTAAGGGGCCAAACCGCCTTCAGAATAAACAAGCGATCCGAAATTATCGGTATTGTGAATGGCCGGTAGAATCTGGGTGGCATAAGTCATTGCCCGGATAGCCTGATAAGTAGCCCTTTCGGCCTCAGGCATTTGGTCGATTCGCGCTCTCACATCCAGTGTTTGGTTAAGCAAACGGGAATAGATGTCAAAGCTTGAAGCAGGTCCCATGTCCACAAAGTCGGAACTATTTCCCCCTTGTTTGGAGGTTACCTGGGTCCAGGGATAAATGTACTGGAAGTTGTTGTAAAACCAGGTAGTATAATCGTTGGAGTACATTTGATCAATGGCCGTGGCTACCGAAAACCGAAGTTCAGGAGTTGAAATGGTTGACGGATCTGAATTCAATTCGGCAAACTTTTCTTTATCGCAGCCTCCAGCCACCAGTAAAACCAATGCGAGTACTATTTTATGTGTATTTTTCATGTTTGTTAATTTTTGAATGTTAAAAACCTACAGATAAAGTCATTGTATAAGAAGCAGTATACGGACTGAATGAACGTTCGCGGAATGATTCGGTACTTGATGTTCCCCTGAAGCTTTCTGGATTCAGGTGATTAGGAAGTGAGTTATACAAATAGCCAAGGTTTCTGGCATTGATGGCAACTGATAGAGAAGTGGCTTTCATTTTTCTGGCCAAGGAAGTTGGCAAGCTGTAGCTCAATGTAATATTGCGCAGGGCAATGTAATTGACTTCACTGAACCAGTCGTCATTGATCACGCCCGTACTCCATGAATTGTTCCTGTAGGTAAAATAACTGGCATGCGTTGGTTCAACAAATCCTTTGTCCATGGCTTCCTTGTAGGTTAATCCGCCTACATCCACCTTTTGACCATCGGGTGCTGTTACTTTTTGTCCGGTGGCAAAAACTCCGTCAGGGATTACTCCGTCTACGAAATTCTGTCCCTTTGAGTCAGCGTAATCGGTTGTCCATGCCAAGCCACCGTATTGGGCATCCCTGCCAGCGAGTGAAGTTTCAAGGTATCCGTTGGCAGTTCCATATTTATTGGAATAAGAAGCGATGTTGCCACCAAAACGTGCATCCAGCAATACGGTCAGCGAAAGGTTCTTGTAAGAAACCTGGTTGTTCCAGGAACCTTCAAAGTCTGGCTGAATTTTACCAACTTCCTGGGCCTTGTTGCTGCGGGTGTAATAGGCACCCCTGCGGGTATCGTTCCAGGTCAGTACTTTCATTCCATTGCGTGGATCGGTGGCATCGGTTGCATTATTCCATTCGAGTGGTTTGGTGTCTGACATCAGAACGCCGTACTCACCATCTTCAAAGGCCACTGAGCCGACCCGGAAGTTTCCGTAGTCGATATCCCCACCGAGTTTTTTGTATTCACCCACTTCAGGACGAAGGTTTGAAATCATGGTGGTATTGTTCCAGTAGTTGAAAGTGGTTTCCCATTCAAAATTGCGTGATTTAATTGGCACCAAACGCAGAGTCAGTTCAAGACCCTTGTTGTTGAGCGAACCGATGTTGGAGATCATTGACGAATAACCTGACTCAGCTGGAACTGGAATGGCTCCAATCTGGTTGTCAATGGTTTCGTCATAGATGGTAAAATCGACACCTACACGGTTTTTAAACAATCGGATATCCAAACCGGCTTCCAATGAATTTTTAAGTTCTGGTTTAATGTTTGGGTCAACCTGAGTGGTCGATTTTGAATTGTAATAGATGTACTTTCCATCAGCCATTTCATCAGGTAAATCATGGTTGTCTGGATCACCCATTTTATAGCCATTGTTGATAAAATAAGGATTGGTGTCGTTCCCTACCTGGGCCCATGATAAACGGGTCTTGGCCAGGGTCACCCATTCGGGTAAGTCAAATGTTTCATTGAAGACCCAAGAGGTACTGATGGAAGGATAGAAATAAGAATAGTTTCCTGTACCATTGGTATAAACCAAGGCAGAGGACCAGTCATTACGGCCGGTAACATCGACAAACAACTGATTTTTCCAACCGGCACTGAAGAGGCCATAGATTGAATTGATCTGTTTGGTACCACTTACACTTCCTTCTGATTTCAAGTTTTGTTTAGAGTTGCCAAGGAAAAATCTTCCGGGAACAATCAGGCCACCCTCAGTCCAAACGCGGGTATTTTCTTTCCGTTGGTCCCACAATTCACCACCCACGATCAGGCTGGTGGTAAAATCACCAAAGTCTTTTTTCAGGTTGGCAGTCAGTTTGGCCGTGCGGCTAACATCCAGGGAGTTTCCCATGGAATAGTAACCACCTTCCATGACATAACCGGTACCCAGTTCCTTCACTTCAGAAGAGACCGTATAGTAATTCATATTGCCTTCGGCAGTGACCGAAATCCAGGGAGCCAGATCAGCTGTTAAGCGCACCACTGGACGGGTTACCTGTTCTTCTCTTTCATTGGTATTCAGGTTGTAATTAAACCAGAGTCCGTTGTTGGGAACGTTGGCATATTTATCACCATAGCTGGAAGAAGGTACACCTCCATGAGGAGCCTGGTAAACTTCACGTCTGTTCCATTTTTTGGTATCATACCAGTTTTCCAGGTTTCCATCCAAAAAGGATTCAGAAAGATCATTGCCCGGATTCTTGGGTTGAGAAATGGTATGTGAAATAGAAGCATCAGCCTTTAACCATTTGGCCAGTTTATAAGAACCTGAAAACAGCAGTGAGTTACGTGTAAATTCATTGGAAGGCGAAGTTCCTTTGCGCATGTTGTAGGAATCGGAAAGGAAGAAAGTTCCCTTGTCATTGCCACCACTCAAAGCAATGGAGGTATTGGTATTGTAACCCGTGTCGTAAGCATCACGCATGTTGTTTTTTGCAGGCAGATATTGGGTGGTGCTACCATCAAAATCTTCAATGTCGCGACCGTCAAACCGAGGTCCGTAAGCGGTACCTTGCCATGGGTGACCAATTTTGGTCATCATTTTTTTATCGGTATTCTGATAATACTGCGTCATTGGTGCAAACTGGTAATAACGACCGTTGGCATCCTGTTCACCGAAGTCAACATAACCGGCAATAGCTCCTGTACCGAATTCATACTGGATATCAGGCTGCGCATATACATCATCAATACCCACACTCTGGGTCACCTTCACGCCGATACCTTTTGAGCCGGCACCGTCTTTTGTCTTGATCACAATGGCTCCGTTCATACCTCTTGAGCCATACAGGGCTGTTGAGGCAGCGCCTTTCAATACAGAAACCGATTCAAAATCATCGGGATTCAAGTTTTTCAACTGGTTACCAAAGTCATTGGCATTGCCAGCCCAGTCAGCACTTTCGTTGGAGATACCGTTTTCAATGATCACTCCGTCGACCACAAAAATAGGCTGGTTGCTGTTTGAATTCAGTACTGAAATACCGCGGATCTGGATTTTGGAGTTTCCAAACAAACCACCGTCGGAAGCACCGATGCTCAAACCAGTTGACTTGCCCTGGAGTGCCTGGATGGGGTTGGTTGTATTGGCCATGGCCAACTCAGCACCCTTGACCTCGGTAACCCCGTAACCCAGTTTCTTGGTTTCACGTTTGATTCCCAAAGCCGTCACCACCACTTCGTCCAGACCAATGTCTTCGGAAGTCATCTTTACATTGACCACCGAACGATTGTTAATGGGTTCCTGAACGATACTCATTCCGATGAATGAAAATACAAGCGTACCTTGACTGGATGACACTTTGATGGAGAATTTCCCATCAGAATCGGTCAGGGTGCCGTTGCCAGTTCCCTTTTCTGACACGCTCACCCCTGGTAAACCAAGTCCGTCAGAGTCGGAAACAACGGTTCCTGAAACCGGATGTTGTGCCATTGCACTGCCTAACAAGGCAATGCACATTACAGTCAATAATAAAACCTTTCGCATAAGTTTTAATTTTAAGTTAGATAAGAGAATAAATGATAATCACACTTCAATTTAATATAGAGACAGGTATTAAAAATTTATAGCCGAAAAGACTTTCTGGAACACCATTTCAGAGGTTCCAAGTAAAGCCGACTGGTCGCCCAGGTCAGAGACAATGACCGTTGTATCCTGTGAGATTTTCTCCAGGCACAGGCGGTTCAAAGATTGCTGAATGGGTGACATGACATATTGCCGGGCTTTTGACAAGGGCCCGCTTAAGACGATGATTTCAGGGTTCAGCAACTGGATGATGTATGAAAGTCCTTTGCCCATGGCCTTTCCGATTTCGTTCAGGATGGCGATGCAGAATTCATCGCCTTGGCGGGCTGAATGAATCACATCTTCAGGGGTCACCTTTTGAGGATTGTCCTTAAACTGGTTGATGAGCGTCGAAATTTCATGGTCCTCAAAACCCTGCCTAACTTTTTTCATGATCGTATTGGAGGAGGCGATGGTTTCAAGGCATCCCCGTTTTCCGCAAATGCACAGATCCCCGTTGTCGACCATCGGGATGTGCGACAGTTCACCGGCGAAGCCTTTGTTGCCGCTGTACAGCTGTCCATTGACAAAAATACCCAGTCCAAGACCCCAGCTCCAGTGGATGACAATGGCATCCTTATACCCCTTGGCAGCCCCAAAATGGAACTCTCCAAAGGCATGCATACGTGCATCGTTGTCGACATACAGGAGCTTGTTGAACCGCTGTTTCAGGTCACGGCCAATGTTCTGGCGCTTTTTATCCTTGATCGTATAGTTGATACCCGCTTTGGAATCAATCAACCCGGGCATGTCTACACCCAGGCCGTACACTTTATCTTCAGGAATGTGATTTTCGGCCATTAGCTTTTGGGAAGCCTGAAACAATTTCTCCACCAAATCCGGATCGTCGATATTGGTATCAATTAGCAGGACAGGGGTCACAAACTTGTTGTAGCAGTCACAGATCACCATGCTGGCATTGAAGCGGGCAAAATCGCAGGAGATGACATAGAAACTATCCTCGGGCAGGGCAAACAGGTTGGGTTTGCGTCCTCCGCTCGATTCGCCGATTCCGATGTTCTTGATATAGCCCTGCACCATCAAGTCATTGAGCAATACGATACAGGTAGGCAGACTGATTTTAAGCCACTTGCTCAGTTCAGGGGCAGAAGAATTTCCGTTTGAATGAAGCAAACTGAGAATTCTTTTTTTCTGCCTGATTTTGTTCAGGTCAGCAGATGATAAATTGGGGCTGAGGGAATTATTGTCTTCTGTCATATATCGCTCTTGCTGTAAAAAACAAAGTAAATGATATCAATAACAGAAGCAAAGATATTTAAATATTTGAGGAAGTGATTTTTTATTTGTAATTTTTTTAAGATACTTCGTAACATATTTAATTTTTCACTGAGTTTCAATGCAATAGAAGACCATTTAGTCCGAACCTATTGTGGGTGGGGAAAACAGAACCCTGACATCTGTCCTGCAGCTATATGATGCACGTGTGGGCCAACTGCCGGGTATATATGTTATTCGATAATTATTCGAATCTTAATCGAAACTTATTCGATGATTATTCGAAGCAGTTCGAACGATCTTCGAATAACCTTCGAATAATCTTCGAATAATCTTCGAATAATCTAAATACCGGGTAGCAAATAATTTCATCCCCGAAGCTTGACTGGAAGGATTTATAAGCCGGGTTAAAGCAGGATTATTCTATCGGCGGATAGGGATTGGATGCTTTATGGATCATATTTTACTTGACCACCTTGATGTGTTGAAAATCTTCTTTCCTTGTAAAATACTCCAGTCCAATGACCAGTAGGCTTGTAATGGCAAACGTTATTTTCTGCAGGATGGGTAAATACATTCTTAAAATACCTGAGCCATAGATAAAAAGGGTAAAATAAAAAACCAGCAGGCAAACCAGGCACATGAATTTGAAAACATGCAGCCTTGACTTGAAAACAAAAACAGTGATGTAAAAGATACCGATCAGAAACAGGGTACTTGAGATGGTGACCATGCTATCGTGTAAGGGGGTGGCTATTAAAAACATACAGATCATACCGCTGATCCCACAATATTTGATGACATTGGCTGGACCTTTGGCCGGTATCTTCTTTGAAAACTCCATGAAGAACAGCGCAAAACTCACCGCGAGGAAGAACATTCCCCCTATGGCCCAGTAACGGGCTCCATTGTCTGAGCCATTGACTGCCTTTTCACCAAACAGATTACTGATGTAGTTATTCTTCCAGTCAAACCCCAAGGCGGTCTTGTCAACCAGTGATCCGCCCGGATAGTGCAGGGTGGCCAGGTACAACAGGGATATTGAAACAATTACGCCCAGCAGAACGATGTGTTTTTTCAGCATAAACTTCGTGAATAAAAAAATTTCTTCCTGGTAATTCTGATAGTCCTATTGTAAACAGGGACAACCAGTAATTATGGCCAAATATAATATGCTTTTTTAAATGCGGAGGGATCAATTGGGATTCAATTGAAGTTGTGAAGGCGAAAGTTTAGGAAAGAGATGAATAACAGACTGAATAAATGGGATATCCTGTCTGGCAGTTGGGAGTGTTGCGTCATGGTAATGGAACGATCCAATTATCAGGAACGTTGTAGCATGTAAAAACAAAAAACCCTTGCGAGCTGAATGCTGCAAGGGTTGAAAGTTTTGGAAGTGACCCAGCTGGGATTCGAACCCAGGACCCCATCCTTAAAAGGGATGTGCTCTACCTGCTGAGCTACTGAGTCATCCTTGTTGTATGGCTTTTGTTTTTCAAAAGCGGTTGCAAAAATAGATATTTATTCCAAAAAGACAAGGGTTGAATTCAATATTTGATCTTTTCATAACGTACTATTTTGCCCAAAATGGTATCAAGCTTTAAAACCAATGAGGGGTAGGCTTTCAAAGTATCTGTAGACAAGGCCGATGGGAGGTATCATATACGGTCGGGAGGGGCTTGTGAGGGCCAAAGAATATTCTGACAGGTTTCACCCAAGGTGAAAGCTTTCTGTCACCAGGATGGCGTCCTTATTAAACATTTTCATACTTTCGCCAAACATTCCTGGAAATGGCATAATCAAACGGAACTTATTCCGTTCATAGAAATAAAAAATAAATCCATGAACATACAAATGGTTGACCTGCTGGGTCAGTATGAAAAGATTAAATCTGAAATTGATGCCCAGATCGGTGAGGTCATCCGTTCTTCGGTCTTTGTAAAAGGAGGTAAAGTCACTGAATTCGAAGAGCATCTGAGAAATTACCTGAATGTGGGTCATGTCATTGCCTGCGGCAACGGCACCGATGCCTTGCAAATAGCCCTGATGGCCCTTGGATTGAGTGAAGGCGACGAGGTCATTACCACCCCCTTTACCTTTGTATCGACCCTGGAAGTGCTGGCCTTGATGAAACTAAAGCCTGTGCTGGTGGATGTTGATCCCGACACATTTAACATCCGGCCCGAGCTGTTAAGCCCCAGCATCACGCAAAAAACAAAAACCATCATCCCGGTTCACCTCTATGGCCAGTGCGCCGATATGGAATCCATCCTCGAAATTGCCTCCCGACATCAGTTGTATGTGATTGAAGATGCCTGCCAGGCACTGGGTACTGATTACATCTTTAAAGACGGACGCACGGCCAAGGCAGGTACAATTGGCGACATGGCCAGTAATTCATTCTTCCCGACCAAGAATCTTGGAGCCTTTGGCGATGGGGGGGCCTTGTTTAGCAACAATGATGAGCTGGCCCGGCAGATGCGTTCAATTGCCAATCATGGCATGAGCAAAC
Organism: Prolixibacteraceae bacterium; assembly: GCA_036504555.1. Lineage (GTDB taxonomy): Bacteria > Bacteroidota > Bacteroidia > Bacteroidales > Prolixibacteraceae > Aquipluma. The sequence goes on from DASXUZ010000188.1 coordinate 34,436, forward strand.
GGTACCATTACCAGCAGATCGGGATGAATTCTCGGCTGGATGCCATCCAGGCGGCCATTTTAGATGTCAAGCTTCAATACCTTGATTTATTTGTAATCGCCAGACAGGATGCGGCTGCCTACTATGACGAGGAACTGGAAGGTATAGAAGGCTTATCGATCCCGGCTAGGGTAAAGTATAGCACCCACAGCTTTCATCAATATACCATTAAAGTTCCGCACAGAAGAGATGAACTTCAGCAGTTTCTGCATTCAAAAGGGATTCCATCGATGATCTATTATCCGCTGTCGCTGCATCTTCAGGAGGCCTACCACTACCTGGGTTACCTGAAGGGAGATTTCCCCGTATCGGAACAACTATCAGAACAAGTATTATCTTTGCCCATGCATACCGAATTGACCGAAGGGCAGCTCAATTATATTACCTCGTCTATTCGTGAATTTTTCAGCTAATGGAAACACCTTATTTTGCACACGAGTCCGCTGTCATTGATCCCAATTGCACAATTGGCGAAGGAACCAGGATCTGGCACTTCTCGCATATCATGTCCGACTGTACCATCGGTAATGAATGTTCCATTGGTCAGAATGTGGTCATTTCACCCCAGGTCAGGATCGGTAACCGGGTCAAGATCCAAAACAATGTATCGGTTTACACCGGAGTCATTTGTGAAGATGATGTATTCCTGGGTCCCTCGGCCGTATTTACCAATGTGATTAATCCCCGGAGTGCCATCATCCGCAAGACGGAGTACCTGCCCACGCTTGTACAAAAAGGGGCCACCATAGGGGCCAATGCCACCATTGTTTGCGGGATCACCATTGGCCGTTATGCATTTGTAGGTGCGGGGGCTGTTGTTACCAAAAACATTGCCGACTATGCGCTGGTGGTGGGAAACCCGGCCCGGCAGACTGGCTGGATGAGCGAATACGGGCACAAATTGAAATTCAATTCAGAAGGATTGGCCGTTTGTCCTGAAAGCCAGGAAAAGTACAAGATGGAAAAGGGGAAAGTTATAAAGATTGACGATTAGACAATTTACTATTTCCCTTTGGCGAATTGCTGAGGACATAAATAGTAAATTGTAAATAGTCTGATAGTCAATAAATCAATGATAAATATTCGTTTATGATATTTGAAAAGAAAATACGTTTTGCGGTTGTGGGACAAGGGCACATTGGCAAGCGCCACGCTGAAATGATCGTTCGCAATCCCCATTCTGAATTGATTGCCGTATGTGATATCCGCACTGCCGAAGAATGTAAAGTCTCTTATGAAGGCGTAGGCTATTATCAATCCATCGACGAGATGCTTGAAAAAGAGCATGACCTGGATGTTTTAAACATCTGCACACCCAACGGGCTTCATGCTGACATGGCCATCAAGGCGCTCGACAAGGGCCTGCATGTGGTGATTGAAAAACCCATGGCATTGACCAAGGCCGATGCCGAGCGGGTTGTTTTCAAATCATTGGCCAAGAACAGGAATGTGTTCTGCGTGATGCAAAACCGCTATTCCCCTCCTTCGGTGTGGCTCAAGGAAGTGATGGAGCAGAACCTGCTGGGACGCCTGTTTCATGTGCAGATTAACTGTTACTGGAACCGGGACGAGCGGTACTATACCCATCAGAACTGGCACGGGGATGGTCAACTGGACGGTGGTACCTTGTTTACTCAGTTCTCGCATTTCATTGATATCATGTATTGGTTGTTTGGGGACATTAAAAATATCAGTGGACAGTTCAGGGATTTTAACCATAAGACATTGACTGATTTCGAAGATACAGGCATTGTCAATTTCGAGTTTGTCGAGGAAGGGATTGGTACGATCAATTATTCAACGGCGATCTATCACGAGAACCTGGAAAGCAGCATGACCATTATCGGCGAAAAGGGAACCATCAAGGTGGCCGGACAGTATATGAATGAAGTGGTGTACTGCAACATCAAAGACTATGAGATGCCGGAACTGGAAGCCAGTGCACCTCCCAATGACTACGGACTGTACAAGGGATCGGCCCAGAACCACCACCTGGTGATTCAGAATGTGGCAGAAACCTTAAGCGGCCATTCACCCATCAGCACCAATGCATTGGAAGGAATGAAAATAGTGGACATCATTGAACGAATCTATGCAGTAAGAGATCGTGTATGGAAAAAATAATACCTCCGAACATCTATTTTTGGCATGCTGTTTACGTAAAATCAAGGGCTGAGAAGAAAGCGCAGCTTGAACTTCAGTTTCTGGAAATAGAGACCTTCCTGCCCCTGCAACGCAAACTCAGACAATGGAGTGACCGTAAAAAATGGGTTGAAACTCCATTAATTTCAGGCTACCTGTTCGTGAGAGCCAGCAGAAAGGAATATGACCAGGTGTTGCAATCCAATTACGTGGTCAGTTATGTCCGCTTCGATGGAAAAGCGGCCGTGGTACCAGATCGTCAGATCGAATACCTGCAGTTAATGCTCAGCCAGGATAATACGCCCATTGAAATCACCAGGGAGAAATTAAAACCAGGGCAACTGATCGAGGTCATCTCAGGTCCGATGATCGGGCTGAAAGGCAAACTTCAGAAAATTAAAGGCAAAAACAAGGTGGCTGTCGAGCTTGAACAGCTGGGCTATTCGGCCATGGTTGAAATCCAGTCAGAGGACATTGCTCCGGTGAAGAGTATTTAGAGTACTTAGAGTACTTAGAGTTCCAGGTATCCTTTGCCTTATCGCTTCAGCCAAGCTAATAGCGAAGCCTGGTCGGAAGGAAGAAACCGTAGATAAACGGGTGGGGCAGGAGGCGCTGAACAGGCCTGATGGGCGAAAATCGGCCATGGTACTTCGGCCCCTCAAGGGGATCACCATCCCTGCAAGCAGCCGGCAGGACCGAAAGGAGCTTACCTGCGACGCATGGTCTTTGTTTGGCCTGCCACGATTTGAACAGGCTGGGTGTAACTAATTTTCAGGCTGCCGTATAAAGGATGTAATTTTCAGATGGAGAACCGGGAAAAAATGTTGAACGATCCAAGTGAAACAGACCGCCTGGTCCTTGTAAATTTAATTGTGCTTCGAGCACGTGCAGCGATGCCAAAGGGCATCAGTCTGCTGCCCGGCCGGGTGCCGGGCTTTTTTTTATGCACAAGCCCATCCGTTCACCTGTAAAATTCAATCTTGCAGGTGTCGGAGCGGCCTCTGTCGTTCAGGGCCTTCAGGAGATCAATGGACGCCTTGCCTGAAAGCTGGCGCCCTGGGGTTTACTTCCTGACTGTTTTGATCCCCAGAATGGCCCAGATGGGGCAGAAACTCACCAGCACTGTCAGCAGCAGGATGCCTGCCACCACCAGGAGAATGACGGCTGCAGTGCCCGTAAGGACCTTGGTGAAAAATAATACGGCAATGGCGACCACGATCAGTATCCTGATCACTTTGTCGATCGAACCCATGTTTTTGTTCATCTTGGTTTTTTTTTTTGTGCTTATTAAATAATACCTGTCAGTACATTCATCAATTGTTGCCGGGTGTGAACCCCCGGTTGCTTGTATCTGACCGCTCCATCTTTGAAAATCATCAGCGTTGGCACGCTTTGAATGTGGTATTGGCTGGCCACCTGTGGGTTCTGATCGATGTCAATCTTGATGACCCGGATACGGTCACCCAGTTCTGCGGCCACCTCTTTCAGGATCGGTGACTGCACCTTGCAGGGTCCGCACCACAGGGCATGAAAATCGACCACCACCGGTTTTGGATCATTGATCAATGCATTGAAGTTCGCTTTCATCGGATTTAAATTGAAGGTTAAGGGCCAAATGGATCAGCGGCCGCTTCAGGGCTGCACCAGTTGATGGCTGTTCAGGGCCTTTACAAGATCGCTTCCCTCACCGCCTCTGACGACCTCGGCCAGCTTGCCTTTGACAAAAAACAGCAGGGATGGTATCTGGCTCACCTGGAAATGGGACTGCAGGTCGATCACCTCATGGATATCGGCCACAAAGACAGGTGTCTTCTCGCTCAGGTAGGTGGATTCTGAGATCTGCCGGAAGGCACTTCGCGAGGATTCATCCTCGGGATTGAACAACAGCAGGGCCACTTGTTCGTGTGCTTCAAGCTGTTGATTTAAATCGGTCAATGATAAAATGTTTTGCATAGATTGAACGTATTAGTTAGCCAACTTTAGCCATTTCTTTTAACAAATATTCCTTCAATTTGATGCCTGCAAAACGGTTTATTTCACGGTCCTTTTTAAACAGGATCAAAGCGGGCATGAAGGGCTCGGCTTTTTACTCAATCAGGAGTACTTCCCGGATCGCCTTCTCCAGGGTTGCTTTGGGTACAAGTCCCATGGAGGCCTGGGGAATTCCCTTGATGGGGATAAACAGCAGGGTGGGTAAACTTGAGATGCCCATGTTCTGCGACAGGACTTGTTCGTCATCGGTATTCACCTTGTAGACCACGATCTTGCCTGCATACTGTTTGGCAATTTCTTCGACCCGGGGTGAAAGCATCCGGCATGGGCCGCACCAATCGGCATAAAAGTCAATGATGGCAGGCATGGTTCCTTCGTACTTCCACTCTTTGTTGACCCCGTAATTAAAGACCTTCTGCTTGAACATCGCCTCGTTCATCACAATGACCGTACCGGGGGCGGAGCTGCTCACTGTGCCGGATGGCTTGACCGGATTGCCTGCCAGGCAGTTGCCCAGCAGCAGAACCAGTCCAAGGGATAAGGATATCAATAGTTTTTTCATCTTCTGTTCTTTTTTTGGATATGAAGTAACAAAGTAACAAAGTAACAAAGTAACAAAGTACCAAAGTACCAAAGTACCAAAGTAACAAAGTACCTAAGTACCTAAGTTCCTAAGTACCTAAGCTGTTCAGCCCATTTTGCTACTTTGTCTCTTTGTTACTTAGTCACTTTGTCTCTTTGCTACTTTGTCTCTTTGTTACTTTGTCTCTTTGTTACTTTGCTACTTTGTCACTTTGTCACTTTGTTACTTTGTCACTTTGTTACTTAGGAACTTTGTCTCTTTGTTACTCAACACCTGCCGTTGCTGCATGGACTTTTGACCAACAGCAAACCCAGCATGCCACCCCACAGGGTACTGGTATAGGGACTGCTGGTAATGGCACAGGTGCCCGAGGCACATCCCACGAAGTGGTAGTACAGGTATCCGGCAATGGCACCGATGAGAATTCCCAAAAATGGTTTCCAGGAAAACCAGGATTTGAATGCCTGTACGATGGTTTTTGTTGCCGGCCTGGCAGGTTCGTTATTTTCCATGATGGATTCGAAATAAATTATTTGACTACAAAAATAATAAAAGAAAACATTAAATCACATTAATGACACTTAAATCTTTTCAGTATCACTAATAATTGTTTTATCTTTGTACACCGAAAACAGTTTATATGGGAGAGATATTTAGCGAAGGCCTTAGTCCTGAGCAGCTTGAAGAGATGTTTGTCAGTGATGACAAGTGTTTGGAATTTTTAGCCAGCATGAAATGGGCGGGGGGATTTGTGTGCAAGAAATGTGGACATACGAATTCCTGTGCCGGCAAGGAGCCATTTTCCAGGCGCTGCACCCGGTGCAAGTCGAAGGAGACTGCCACCAACGGGACGATCTTTCACGGGGTGAAGTTCCCGCTCTGCAAGGCCTTCTACATTGCATACAGTGTGTGCAAGGGCAAGGAAGAGATCTCGACCTATGAATTTGGGCGGCGGCTTTCCTTGCGCCAGATGACCTGCTGGAACTTTAAATCAAAGATTCAGCATGCGCTGCAGGAAATGGATTCGCTCTCGGACAAGGAACGCAGCTCGATGGAGAGGATTCTGACGAGTTAAGGAGAAAGTAACAAAGCCACAAAGTAACAAAGTAACAGAGTCACAGAGTCACAGAGTCACAGAGTACCTAAGTAACAAAGTAACAAAGTATCTAAGTACTTGTGTGCTTTGTTACTTTGTTACTTTGTAACTTTGTATTCACTTTTTCCCCACCAGTAGAAAGACAGGATAAGTGTGTCCTGAATCACGTTTGATTTCGAAACAGGTTTTGTATTCAATGTGAATAAACCCGGCGTTGGAGAATATCTCGCTGAGCTTTTCGGGATCGAAGCCCAGGTGAACCAGCACATCCGGTTCATGAAACGATCCGTCTTCGGTGTATAAGTCGGCAATGGCAAGGTATCCTCCCGGGTTGAGCATGGCATAGAAGGTTTGGATCAGGGCCTGATAGTCGTTCACATGGTGCAGGACCATCTGGTTGTAGATCAGGTCGAATGTACCATCAAAGGCCTGGTGTTCAAGGTCGAACCAAAGGGGATGCAGGTGGCTGGCCTGGTGATGTTCCGCTTTTTCGATACAGACATTGATCATCTCCTGCGAACTGTCCATCAGTGTAATATCTGCGAAACGGTCCTTGAGCAGGAAGCTCAGAATACCCGTACCTGCGCCATATTCAAGCACCTTCATGGCCCCGTCGAGGGGAATCATTTCCTCCAGGCTGTGGGCAATGGCTACCGACCGGTCCATGTGCATTTTATCTTTGTCCCATCCACGGGCCCTGGCATCAAATTCACTCATGATCATACCTGTTTTTCAAAACAAACGAAAGCGATCCGTTTGTTGCCTGACGAATCAAATATACCAATTATGGCTTGAAAAACAAAACAGGCCTTGTGATGTTAGTATCTTCATCCCAGGGAAATGAACCCGGAAATTGAACGACAATTAAAGTTTACGATCATGGCATTAAAGAAAGTTGAAATCATAGAAGGATGCATCGCCTGCGGGTTGTGCTCAGAGATCTGCCCCGAAGTGTTTGTGATGGATGACCTGGCGACGGTCATTCCGGGGGTCAATTATTCGGATTACGAGGACAAGGTGATAGAGGCCGCTGAGTCCTGTCCTGTTGAAGTGATCAAATACGAATAGGTGGTCTGGCGGGGCCTTGCGAGGATGCCCCTCAGCGGTTTATCGCAGCTCGGATAAGCGCCTGCCCCTGGGTTGATTTTCGTTGCCGGCCATGGAGGGAAGGGTAAAATAAAAGGCTGATCCCTTGTAGTATTTACTCTCGGGATGGCTTTCCACCCAGATCCTGCCGCCCAGCGCTTCGACGTAGGCTTTGGAGATCGACAATCCCAGTCCGGCCCCTTCGTACTTTTTATTCTCCGATTCACTGCCTTGCCTGAAGCGGTTGAAGATGAATTCTTTCTGTGTCTCTGTGACCCCGATGCCGGTATCCTTTACGTAAAATTCCCAATAATCATCGGTCTTCACATAGCCTATTTCAATGGAGCCGGATTGGGTAAACTTGATGGCATTGTTCATCAGGTTGGACATGATGGCGTAGAACTTGTCCCGGTCAGTTTGAATGCTTGCCTGGCTGGTGGGCAGGGTCTTTCGGGTGAAGAGTCGGATGCCTTTGTATTCAGCTTCGGGTATGAAAAAAGCGTATATATTTTCAATCTCCTGGTTGACGTTTGTTTCAGAAAGATAGACTTTCATCTGGCCCGATTCGATGGACGAAAATTCAACGATGTCGCTGATGATGTGGAGCATCCGGGCCACACTTTTTTCAATGATTTCCAGGAACGCTTGTTGTTTCTCGTGGCTCAGGTCAATGTCTTTGAGCAATTCGGTAAAGCCAAGGATGCTGTTCATCGGGGTCCTGATTTCATGGCTCATGTTGGTCAGGAATTCAGACTTTAGCCGGTCGCTTTCTTGGG
>DASXUZ010000189.1:0-2902 GCA_036504555.1 Prolixibacteraceae bacterium
TGGTATCTGTAACCTAACTGTAATCTATCTGTAATGTATCTGTAATGTAGAATACAGATACATTACAGATAGATTACAGTTAGGTTACAGATACCAATGGGTTGTATCAGGGCGCTTGTCGATAGATGATCGCCAGGGCTGGGGTCGTGGAATAAAAAAAAGAAAATAATTGGGCTATTTTTACCTGGCATGTGGACATGGCCGATGGGAAATCTCATTTCTCAACCCTCTATCCCCATGGGGTTTGGGCAGACAATTGATGCCTGTAATGTTACAAAATCTATCTTCGTTTAGGAAATGGGAAGGGAATTTTCATGCGAGCTGAAACTTTTCAGAGTTCTAAGCTTTAGAAAAATTTGAGCTCACATGAATCACATTAAATAAATTTCTCCCTTTTTTGAAGGTTAAATAATCCGTAGAGAATAAATATCAAGGAGCCCACAGCTAGAAAAATCCGGTTTTTCAAGGTGACGTCCTGCCATACCATTTCATTCAGGCGGTCGGGAATACTAAAGGGGTTGAGGAATATATTCCACATGGTACGTTCCATGGCTCCTGATAAAATAAGAAGTAAAACGCCTATAATTACCATTACTACAGCTGTGCCATTCCCGTTTTTAATGATCGTTGAAAACAGAAATGCCAGCGAACCGAGGAAATAAATGGGGAACATGACATGCCAGGTCAGTTCAAAAATATTAACCGGGACAAGCAGGATATAGCTCATGGCAGTCAATCCAAACATCATCAGGAACACCAGTGTAAAGACCAGTATCAGCCTAACCAGCCATACCTTGTAGCGGTAATCGGGTATGCCGAAAAGTATTTCGAGAATCCCGGCATCCAGATCGTTTTGAATCCCGAAGGTCATGGGATAAAAAATAAGCAGTAGTCCGGGGACGATTTGCAAATCGTAGATAAACCCTTCGTCGATCTGGTTGGAATCAAAAATACTGGTTATGGCAATGAAAAAGTAGAAGGCAATGGCAGCTAACACAAACCAGATAAAGCGGTTGCCGAAAATGACCTTCATATTGTATTTCACCATTTTGCGGAACAAGGTCCAAAGATTGGCGGTATTGATTGCTGATTGCATAGTTATATTGTTGTTTTTATAGTTCAAGTGACAAAGTTCCTAAGTACCAAAGTGACAAAGCTTAAAAAACGACTTTTGCTTTGGTACATTGTCTCTTTGGTACTCTGTGACTTTTTCATCATTTCAAATCTTTGATCAGGCATAAATAGGCATCCTCGAGAATCGGATTGGCTGGTACGGCATCTTCCGTAGGCTTTTTCCTGGAGAGCAAACGCACCCTGATCTGATCGCCCTGGCGCATGTGGTGGGTAATGAGCTGCTTGTTTTCCATCTTGTCGAATTCGGCGGCTGGAAGATCGAATTGCCATACCATGTCTTTGGCCAGATGAACCATATCCATCGGCGTTCCATGGTATTTTACCCGTCCACGGTTAATGACCGCCACCTGGTTGCAGGAGCTGGATATATCTTCGATAATGTGAGTTGAGAAAATCACAATACGTTCGCGGCTCAGTTCCACCAACAGGTTGCGGAAACGGATACGTTCTCTGGGATCGAGCCCGGCTGTAGGTTCATCAACGACCAGAATTTTGGGCAGGTGAAGCAAGATCTGGGCGATCCCAATGCGTTGTTTCATCCCTCCGGAGAAAGAACCGATTTTATCGTCCCGTTTTTCCCATAAATGAACTGCTTTCAGTACATATTCAATGCGGTCCTCCCGTTCTTTTTTATCAGTCAGACCTTTCAGTATGGCCTGATAATCAAGGAAATCAGCAGCGGGCATGTTTTCGTATGTTCCAAATTCCTGGGGCAGATAGCCGATCAGTCCCTGCAATTCTTCCCGCTTCTCCTGGGTATCGATGCCATTGATCCAGATTTTACCGTAACTCTGCTCATAGATTCCACAAATGATGCGCATCATGGTTGACTTTCCGGCGCCATTGGGACCCAGTAAACCGAACATTCCATTGCCGATTTCAAGGGAAACACCATTTAAAGCTTTGAAAGGCTGATGCTGTTTGCCAATAAAAGGTATCTTTTTAACGGTGCGAAGCGTTTCACGGCGCAAGGTCCCGAAACGGCCTGTGATACGGTCAATGTTGATTTTTTCCTGGTATAATTTTTTGGCAGTAACCGAAATGATCAAAGCCAGGTACCACAATACCCCAAAAGTAACCACCAGGCCAATGTTCTTTGTTACTTTCCAAACCAGGAATACTTCAATGGCCGGTAGAATCCAGAATAAAAAGGTATGTACCAGGTGATAGATTTTAATCGATCGTTTTTTGCCTGTTTTCTCAGCCCTGAAATTTAGGAAAAAGCCAAAAGGTTTCCACATGCTTTGTGCCAGGTTGGCAATGGCCACAGAAAGCAGAAGTGACCAGAAAGCCGCATCCAGGTAGATGAAGCTGAAATAGATCAGACCTCCCAGCAAGGGCAATTGCCACACCAGGTAATCGAACTCGGCCAGGGTGTGAAACTCCTTTTCAAGACCTGCCCGGCGACGTATTTTTTTACCTGCTTCCCAATCACGGGAAAACTGGCCTTCGCGATCATAAATCTTCACCAGGTTTTGTATACGGATATGGATTGGCTCATGTTCCCCAATCAGTTTCGTTTTGGCTTTACGCAGACTGTTCAGTACAAACCATGTTGACCCAGGCACTATGATGGTGACCAAAATATAGTTGAGCATTTGCCATAAACCTGAATCAACATTCAGGTAAATCAATGCATAGGCGCCAGTCAACAATACCGCCTGGGTTATTTGTATGCGAAGTGTTTGCTGCTTAAACCACTCGATGGCATTCTCCAATCCGGAATAAAAGGTGGGGATAAATACCAAGGTAAGGATGGTACTCAAGG
>DASXUZ010000190.1:0-7189 GCA_036504555.1 Prolixibacteraceae bacterium
TTTATCCTTCTGGCCATGCGCAAAAGGGTCAATGTTTACGATGCCTTTATTGAAGGAGCAAAGGATGGGTTTAAGACAGCCGTTTTGATCATTCCTTACCTGATTGCAATCCTTGTGGCCATTGGGGTTTTTCGTACTTCAGGGGCATTGGATTGGCTCATTTCAGGCATTAGCTGGGGGTTTCAGCAAATGGGAATCAATACCGATTTTATACCAGCCCTGCCCACGGCCCTGATGAAGCCCTTAAGCGGAAGCGGTGCGCGCGGAATGATGGTTGATACAATGAAAATGTATGGGGCCGATTCATTCGCAGGGCGGGTTGCTTCTACCATTCAAGGCTCAGCTGATACGACCTTTTATATTCTGGCCGTGTATTTTGGTTCGGTTGGAATCAAAAATACCCGCTACGCCCTGACATGCGGCTTGATCGCCGATTTTGTCGGAATCGTTGCAGCCATCTCGATGGCCTATTTGTTTTTTCATTAAAAAGGCTACAGTTTAAAGTTTAAAGTTTAACGTTTAAAGTTGCGTGCCGAACTGTATGCAACCTGGAACTTTAAACTTTAAACTTTAAATGTTAAACTTTTCCTTAGTTCATCGCATCATATACGACTACCTTTTCCCAAAGGTGCTGGCAATCCTCAATGAATTTGAGGTGAACCGGATGCGTTTGATAAGTACTCTGCGCTTCCTGGTTTTTGAAAAAGGCGATGTAGGAATAGGTAAATGAATCGTCAACGACGTCACGGTTAGACTCAACCGGAGTTCCGATATGGTAGGATTGGATGAGCGGTACTTTCACCAGGTCCTGTAATCCATTTTCGAATGCCTTTCTGGCGTCCTCATTTTTGGGATCCTTCAGCCAGAAAAATACATGATGAACCAATACCTTTTTGGCAGAAATTTCTCTGGCCGATACCTGGTTTGAAACAGTCACTAAACTGGTAGCTGCCATTCCTGCAGCCAATTTCATCATAAAATTACGTCTGTCTTCCATAACTAAAATGTTTTTACAACTTGCCTCAGGCGCACAAGCCGGGTTAATAATCCTTCCAACAAATCGATCTGCAGCATATTGGCACCGTCAGATTTGGCATTGGCCGGGTCAGGATGTGTCTCGATAAAGATTCCATCTACTCCGACGGCAATTCCGGCGCGGGCAATGGTTTCAATCAATTGAGGCTGTCCACCTGTAATGCCGGTCGATTGGTTGGGTTGTTGCAATGAGTGGGTAATGTCCAGGATCACCGGGCAGTTGTTTTTCTGCATCTCGGGGATACCACGGTAGTCGACAATCAGATCATGGTAACCGAAGGTAGATCCCCGTTCGGTTAAGTATACATGGTTGTTTCCGCTTTCGCGGACCTTGGTTACGGCAAATTTCATAGCATCGGCCGATAGAAACTGGCCCTTTTTAATGTTGACCGCCTTGCCTGTTTCGGCGGCTGCAATCAGGAGGTCGGTTTGCCTGCATAGGAAGGCTGGAATTTGTAACATATCGACATATTCGGCGGCCATGGCTGCTTCCTGTGCCGAATGGATATCAGTTACCGTTGGGATGTCGAAAGTTTCGCTTACCTTTCTGAGAATTTTCAAGGCTTTTTCATCGCCGATACCTGCAAAGGAATCCAGCCTTGAGCGGTTCGCTTTTCGGTACGAGCCTTTAAAAATATAGGGAATCTGGAGTTTGGTGCATATTTCAACAATTCGTTCAGCAATCTCCATGGCCATCTGTTCACCTTCGATGGCGCAAGGTCCGGCTAAGAGCAGAAAGTTGGAATTCGGATATTTAAGTTTTGGGATCATCTTTTTTTAATTTATACGAAGGTAATTCATTTTTAACCTAAATTGTTTGAATTCATTCAGAAAACAGGCTATTTTAGTTGAAAATTGGTTCAAATAAAACCTGGAGAAGAAAGGAATCAATTTTCTACTCCAGGTGAAGGTATTAGTCCAGGCCGGGGCTTGGGTTATTCGGGTTAAAAATCAAAGCTATAACCTAATCCAATGATGTGCAAGCTAGCTTTTTTGATCCCAATATAACCGGTGGGCTCATAATAATCCTGGAGCCTGTAATACATATTCACTTCATGGTGCTTGTTGATCGGATAGGCAAGCCCGGCGGTGTATCGTGCCTTATCCAGTTGCTTGATAATCAAATCGTGAAATACTTCCACCGAGGCAAAGGGGGTTAGTTTACTGCCATTGATATCATAATCAACTTTGGCCCGGTACCTGAAAAAGGATGTTTTATCGGCGGTTGTCTGATCAAAGTCAGCACCGTTGGTGTACCTCAATCGAAAGGAGAAGTCAAAGCGTTGGAGCTCAAAGCCCGATTTGGCATCAAAAGCAAACCGATTGGAGGAGAGCTGATATTTATATTCCCCAGTAGATTTTTTATAATCATACTGATTTTCAAACCGGTAATAGCCGGCTAAAGTCAAGTATTTGTGTAACTTGTAAGAAAGACCACCTTCGAGGATGTAGGTATCCAGCTGATAGTCGCCCCGGAGTCGCAATTCAGGATTGAATTCAAGCTTCAGGTTTTTGATTATTTTTTTTGAAACCCCTACTTCTATCCACGTCGCTGGGCCATCCTGGGCATATCCTGAAATGAAAAACAATAAAGAGACCAGTAGTAAGCCGATTTTATTTTTCATTCTCATTGAAGCTTTTCTTGTTATTGATATCAAAATAGATGTTGATATAGGCTACATCTCTCAGGAAATCAATACGTTCAATTTCAAATCGTTTGATATTGATACCGGTGCGCAACTTCAGGTCGGCAATCAATTCTTCTTCACGTCCGGCCATTACATTGTCAATTTTTTCATAGAGAATCCGGTAGGAGAGTTCCTGTCTTAAATTCAATAGCTTTTCCATGATATATAAACTGCCGACAATCAATAGGTTGGTAGCAAACAATTCGGCGTAACTGATCTTTTTATTGGCCAGTGCATTGACTACAGAAACAATGATAACGACAAATAAATAGGTCATTTCCTTAATGGGTATCGAGTCTGTGCGGTATCGGATGATGCTGAAAACTGCAAAAAGTCCCAGGGCAAAACCCAGTTCCATCTTTACATTGGCCAAGAGGAAGCAAAGCAGGAAAATGCCAATGCTGATTGCAATGTAGCTGAAATAGAAATCTTTACGTCTGCTTGTTTTTGCGTACAATCCGACAACAATGGCGATGATAACAATGAGGTTCAGTGAGAACCTGACCAAAAGTGAAATGAGATCTTCGACGTTAATGAGTTGCATGCCGAAGAGTTTTAACCCACCCGTGTCGGTTGTAACTTGTAATAGAAAATTTAATAATTGCATGATTTATAGTTTAGTTTAAGTATTGCCTTTTGATTTTCAGCAGTAAGGGTTTAAAATTATTCTTTTTAATGTTATCTTCAAGCAGTGAACGGCCCACGCAATATTTACTGAAGCCTTGTTTGCGGACCTTTAAATGTTGAAGAATTTTTATAATCTGGGCAGGATCACTTGATTTATCTTGTTTTATTTCAACAATCACCAAATTATCGAGCGTGATCTGGTTCTGCGGATTCTCAAAGCCAGGGGATAGATCAATGGTAACCCTTTGAGTAAAATTCTTATCCACCAGGGTAAATCGGTTGAAGTAACTTCTGATCTTGGGTTCCAGATGAAGGCTGCAAAATGGGGTCGCCTGTTCCAGGAAGCTCATTTCGGTGTTGGTAAATTCAGGAATGAATTCCTGCTTGACAACTCTTTTCTTAATGGTTCTGCCTTTGTTGTTTTTAAGTTTAATTTCCAGAAAGTTGAGACTTGATTCCACATAATTTCGGATCCGAACTTTGAAACGATTCGATTTTCCATTGTGGTGGCAGATAAACATCTGGTTATCGGGGGTGTCGAAATAAGTATTGTCGTATTTAAAGATCGTTTCACCGTTTATTTCCAATACGAGATAATCAGTCTTGATGGCCTGCAGGATTTCGGGTAATTGCCTGATATGCAGACAAAATTTTAGGTCTGTCCTGTTCATTAGTTTAACTTGATCCAGGTCCGCCAAGGTAACTCGATTAAAAGGCAGCAGGCAATTTCTGATTAGGTCCATTGGTCAATATTAGTTGTGCGAATCTATTCTTTTTTGGATTAACTTGTCATGGAATTGTAATAAAATCTTAATTTGAAGCCAAATAAAAAAGCTAGCAATTATATTATAAGTTATCTGAGTGTTTTTGAGCAAATTCCTACCTGTTTTAGATCTATTTGTTATTTTAAGTGTTCATCGTCAAGTAGATAGATATTAATCATTTGAAACCTGGGACGTTCCTGACCGTAAATCTATTACTCGTAGCGCTTGCCCCACAGGCTTTTTAATCTTTCCAGGATCTTTATTTCGAGCGTGTTATTTCCAGGGTTATAAAAACGGTGTTTTTTAATCTCTTTGGGTAAAAAGTCCTGTTCTGTAAAGTTGCGTTCGTAAGAATGGGCATATTTATAATCCTTACCGTATCCCAATTCTTTCATCAGCTTGGTAGGAGCATTTCGGATGTGAAGGGGCACAGGCAGGTCTCCTGTTGATTTGACCAATGCAATGGCATCGTCGATGGCTACGTAGGCCGAATTACTTTTTGCCGAAGTCGCCAGGTAAATGGCGCATTGCGATAAGATAATGCGGGCTTCAGGATAGCCGATTTTATGGACCGCATCAAAAGTGCTTTGAGCCAGTAACAAGGCATTTGGATTGGCCAGGCCAATATCTTCGGCAGCCAGGATGAGCATCCTGCGGGCAATAAATTTCACATCCTCTCCACCTTCAATCATGCGGGCGAGCCAATAGACTGCTGCATCAGGATCGCTGCCTCGCATGCTTTTAATAAAAGCAGAAATGATGTCATAATGCATCTCTCCGTTTTTATCGTACAGGGCCATGTTGTTTTGAAGCCGGTCGATCACCATTTCGTTGGTAATTGAGATGGTATCATTTTCTTCAGCATTCACTACCAGTTCCAATACATTGAGCAGTTTGCGGGCATCTCCTCCAGAAAAGCGAAGCAGGGCTTCATCCTCTTCAATGACAATGTTTTTGGTCTTCAAATAAGGATCTTTCGTCAGGGCGAGTTGGATGATTTTCTGCAAGGCTGCCTTGTCGAGAGAATTGAGCACATACACCTGGCAACGGGATAGGAGCGGGGAGATAACCTCGAATGAAGGATTCTCTGTGGTGGCGCCAATTAAGGTGATGACCCCTTGTTCGACCGCCCCCAGCAAGGAATCTTGTTGAGACTTGCTGAAACGGTGAATTTCGTCGATGAATAGGATCGGATTGGGCTTGTTGAAGAACTGGGTTCTCTGCGCTTTCTCAATGGCGTCGCGCACATCTTTTACCCCCGAACTGACCGCGCTCAGGGTGTAGAATGGACGATCGAGGGTATTGGCAATAATCTTGGCAAGGGTTGTTTTTCCAACCCCCGGCGGACCCCACAGCAGGAAGGAGGAGATCTTGCCCGATTCAATCATTTTACGCAAAACAGCTCCTTCACCAATGAGGTGTTCCTGCCCGATATAATCATCTAAGGTTGAAGGGCGCAATCGTTCTGCGAGTGGTTGATTGGCAAACTGCATGATGCTGTGAAATGATTTAAACTACTCTGTAAAGATACGATTAATTGCAATAACGCTTGATGATGTTGTAGGCATCCTGAATGCCCAGTTCTCCGGCTTTGCTTAAGTCCATGGCGCCCCCTTCCACATCGTCGAGGTAAATCTTTGTAAGTCCACGGTTAAAATAGGCTTCTGCGAAGTCTGGCTCAATGGTCAGGGCCTTGTTCAGATAAGACAGTGCCCCTTCGTAATTGTGCATTTTACACATCACATAGGCCTCGTTGAAATAGGCAAAGGCAAAATTTGGATTGAGCTTCAGGCAGGTTGAATAATCAGCCAATACATCCTGGTAGTCGGTCACCGTTTCGATGATATTCCCCTGCGGGTGACGGGGATCATTTTTCAGGGGTAGGCTGAATGCATCCGAATTTTGTTTCAGCTGCTCAATCAGGTCTGTCATTTTCAGGCGGCAGTTTGCCCGGGAGAAGTAGGCCAGTGCATTTTTGTTGTTCAGTTCGATGGACTTTTGCAGGTCATTGATCGAATTGGAATAATCATCAATCAGGCAATAAAAGATCCCCCGGCTGAGGTAATTCTGACTTTCCTTGCTGTTGTTTCTTATCTTTTCATTGAAATAGAGGATGTTATTCTTAAATACCTCTCTCAAGTGGTCCACCGGCTTGTTTGAAATGGTAACCACTGGATCGTAGTTGTTGAAATTATTGATGGTTTCAAGTTCCACATTGTAATACTGGGTGCGCTCAAAATCATCTGAATACTTGTCATACGAGGACAGGATGAAGATGGGCTGTAAGTCGATGACGATGTTTTTATTCTGGATTTTCCCATCATCGGCAATCTTGTCTTCCGCAGCAGGTGAATTTTGTGCATCTGCCAGGGCAACTTTATATCGTCTGCGGTCACGTTCTTCCTTGGTCTCCTTTTTCTGTTCGTTATCTGGAGTATCTTCAGGCTGATCGTCTGCTGGGCTGGTGGTCTGCGCTGAGCTCCCGGCCGATTGGGTCTGGTTGGTTTGCTTCTGGGCTTGATTCTGTGCCTGATTCTGCGCAGTGGCTTGATTCTTCTTTTGATTGGCAGCCAAGCCACTTGAATCCACTTCCTTTGGATTGAAGGCAAATTTAGGATCCAGTTTGGCCGCGAT
Source organism: Prolixibacteraceae bacterium (assembly GCA_036504555.1). GTDB lineage: Bacteria > Bacteroidota > Bacteroidia > Bacteroidales > Prolixibacteraceae > Aquipluma. The sequence goes on from DASXUZ010000190.1 coordinate 6,749, forward strand.
TGCAAAGTCTTCGTCTGAACCCGGTAGTTTAAGTATTTCCTTTGCGATACCGCGGTTCATGTAGGCATTGGCAATGGTTGGATCAATTTGCAAAGCCAGGTTGTAATCGGTAATAGCTCCTTTGTTGTCTTCCAGTTTTTGTTTAACCAGTCCCCGATTGGTATAGGCATAGGCATTCTTGGGTTCCAGCTTAAGGCACTGATCAAAATCGCGCAGGGCCGAAGCATAATCATTGAGCTCGAGCCGTGCCAATCCCCTGAGTAAATAGGCATTGGCAAAATGGGGCCGAATGATGATCGCCTGGTTCAAATCCTTGATGGCTCCCTTGATATCATTCTTTATTAATTTTGCATTGCTTCGATTGATCAGGCTGTTGGTGAACTTCGGATTGATTTCCAAGGCTTTGTCATAATCGGCAATGGCTCCGTCAATATCTTTCAT
>DASXUZ010000191.1:0-2138 GCA_036504555.1 Prolixibacteraceae bacterium
GATTTTGAATGTGCCCATCATCCCCCATAACATAATCCAGGCCCGCTCGATAAATAAGGTCAGCATCTCCTGTGGCATCAATCAGCATTGTAGCATGAATAGCTGCAATGCCTGATTTTGTATCAACAATGATACCCTTAAATTCCTCTTCGTCCTTGATAACACCAATCATATTGATATGATACAAAATATTGGCACCAGCATCTTCCAATAAGTTTTCTGCAACCTCACGCCATACTAGTGGATCATGCGTAACAACCCATGTTTTCCCGTATTTTTGCGGTTGTGTTAGACCGTTTTTCTTGGAAAGTTCTTGACAAAATTTATCAGCAAATCCATAAACAATTTTTTGAGGAACACGATTCATATCACTTGCTAAATATAAGCCACATAAGGTACCAGACAATCCGGCAACTGCTGCGCCGCCCAAAAAACCGTACTTTTCAATGAGTAATACATTATTACCCAGTCTAGCTGCCGTCTCGGCAGCAGCCACACCAGCCGCTCCACCGCCAACTACCAAAACATCTACAGCCGTCAATATGGGGCAGGAATGACAAGAATTCACAATAACCAATTTTTGTAAATCCATGTAACTTACCTCCTACAATTAATCTTCTTCCGGTAACCAAATATTCATGTTACTACGAACCAATCTTTCCGTACATTTCAGTAAATAGTCTAACTTTTCAATTGCCATTTGTTCATTGCCTGAAGCTATATTTTTCATCAGGTCAATATGTGCATAATTTATTGCAACGGTTAACTCTTCATTTGATTCATAGTGATAAAAATAAACTCGTTGAAATAATGCATAAAATGGCATAATTGCCTGCCAGGCAAATGGATTTTTGGAGCATTGACCTACTAATCGATTAAATTCTTCATCAATGCGAACGGCGTGCAGCCGATCATTTGAATTTGTGGCTTCTTCATATTCATTTGCTAGTTGTAACAATTGCGCCCGCTCTGAAGCATTTGCATATTTACATGCTCGCTTAACAATTAAATTTTCCAGTACCGAACGGACTTCCATTTGCAAAAAAATCTCATCTGTTTTCATTTCGCTAATAGCGATTCCCCTTCTAGGGATAATCGAGACCAAGCCGGCAGATTCCAACCGTTTAAAAGCTTCACGAATTGGCATCCTGCCAATACCCAATACCTGACTAATTTCATTCTCAGAAACAATTTGTCCTGGTTTCAATTCCAGAGTAATAATCATTTCTTCCAAGGTTATATATGCTTTTTCAGCTAATGACGTTGTATTATTCAAGAATAATTCCTCTTTCGCTATCTTAATTTCTCTAGTAAATCTGATATAGTAGTATTATATCAGATTTACTAGAGAAAAGTACAATTTTTCAATAGCCCTTACTGCTTGAAAATCATCGTAGGCACTTTAAAATGTTAAATTGTAATAAGCCCAAAAAAGCACTGAAAAAGAAAGATCCCGAATAAATGTTGAAACAAGATTACCCCCTTTCTCTAACAAGGAAGATAACCCGATAGTTGTCAAAGTTACTAGTAACCTAGAAACGCATCACATATACCTTTTTTGAAGACCTAGGCCAAGTTTCCCTCTGATATTAACTCCAGATACATTTGTTAGCTATTTTTCACCTTAGCTATGCCTTCCCATAAACCATTAAGATAGGCAACCCCTAGCGCATGATCATATAAACCATAACCGGAAACTCCTGTTTCGCCCTATATCATGCGACCATGCTCTGGGCGCATATAACCATCGAACCCGACCTCCTCGTACAGGACTTTCATAATTTCGGCCATGTCCAGAGAACCGCTCACTGTATGATGATCAGACTCGTAGAAATCGCCCTTTTCATTGACTTTTACATTACGGGCATGGACAAAATGTACGCGCCCACGTTTGCCAAATTCACGAATAAAAGCAGGCACATCATTGTTGATATCTGAGCCCAAAGAACCAGTACAAATAGTCAGACCATTAGCCGGACTATCGATAAAATAAAGTAAACGGTGATGATCTTCAATGTTTTTCAAGATGCGCGGCAAACCAAAAATGGAGCGTGGTGGATCGTCAGCATGCAAAGCCATCTTAATGCCAACTTCTTCGGCTACTGGAATTACCCGTTCTAAGAAAATCAATTTTCATT
>DASXUZ010000192.1:0-3274 GCA_036504555.1 Prolixibacteraceae bacterium
TCACTGTATCCGATGATGAGTCTTTCGATCAGTCGTTTAATGATGATTCTGTCTGGGCAGGGTTGAATCAGCTTTTGTTGGTCTGACTCATTGCTGGTGCGCTGGATGTAATCAACTTCCCGGGGCCCAATGATGGCTCCTTTGTTGGATGGGTTGATGTAGAAGAGAACCGAATGACCGATGTCGTTTCCATGTGACAGTTCTGCCATATCCTTGTCGAAATAGCCCACCAATGGGTTTTTTTGAAAATCAATGTAATGAACCGGTAGATTGAGTAAACGGGCGATCAGAGTATACAAAATGGCCATGGACACCGGGTTGCCCTTTTTGGTTTCCAGTATGCGGTTGAGGTAGCAATTGTGGGGAGAATCAGGATTAAAAAAATCGACCTTGAATTTGTAGTAATCGTAAAAGATGTGGTTCAGGACGGCAATTTTCTCCAGTGCGGTGAGCGAGTTTCTGAATTCGAGCCATACGTCTTTTCTGATTTTTTCAAGCTGTTGCTGAATATATTTGAACTTTATTTCAGGATACTGATGCCTGGAAATCAGGAAGAAGCCTTCAAACAGATCGAGGGTTGCCTGATCGGCCCAATTCTTGATCTTCACCTTGGTATCCTTAAGCTGGATTTCCTGGATGATGCCCTCGATTCTAATTTGAACCAATTCGTCCAGGCTTGTTTCCCAAATGTGCTCAAGCTGGTCGACCACCGAAATATCTTCTTTCAGAAGTTCATCCAATACCAGATTAAACACTGAATTATCAGGGTCATCGAGCAAGGTAATGAGTGCGTCCAGCTTTGAGTCCTTCATTGGAAATACATTTAACTGGTGATCCGTTCCAATACAAATTTAATCAATGTTTCCATGGATTCATAATAATTTCCATTGGCCTCTTTCTTCACCCGGTTGGCAATGATCAGGCAGACCGTAAGGGCTTCATGACCCAGTAGTTTGGACAATCCGTAGATGGCTGAACACTCCATTTCGAAGTTGGTTATTTTTTGTCCTCCGAAGGAAAACGATTCAATTTTTTCATTCAGATGCGGGTGGGCAAGCGGCAAACGGAGCACCCTTCCTTGTGGGCCATAGAATCCTGGAGCCGAAATGGTTACCCCTGAAATGGTATTGCCTTGGTGGACCTTTGAAAAAAGCAACTCAGAACAGTCTACCACATAGGGTGAGGTGAGTTGTTTTCCCCAGGCTGTATATTGTCTGAAGGCTTGTTCAAACGGTAGATCGGAAACCTCATCACGCCTGGCATAGAAGTTCAGAAGACCATCAAACCCAATTGCCTTCCTGGAGATGACAAACGAATTGAGGGGCAGATCATCCTGCAGGCCGCCAGAAGTGCCAATCCTGATCAGATTCAAGGTACGGTGAACCGGATTAATTTCACGGCTTACAAGATCGATGTTGGCCAGCGCATCCAGTTCGTTGACTACGATATCGATGTTGTCAGTGCCAATTCCGGTTGAAACTATGGTAATGCGCTGATTATTGTATTTGCCCGTGGTAGAAACAAATTCGCGGTTATGCACCTGGAATTCGATATCGGTCAATAGTTGACCGATTAATTCAACCCTGCCTGGATCGCCTACCAGGATAATGTTATCGGCAATTTGTTCTGGTTTTAGATGCAAATGGAAAATGCTTCCGTCGGCATTGATAATAAGTTCTGAAGATGGGATCATTCAATCATTGATTTTAATGGTATAAACTTAGTAAAAGGATGTTAAATGGCAATATTTTATGGTCTCCTGGATTCGATATTAACAATTTATAACTTTAGAACAGGAGGCTTTGCGCTCTTGTAAGAAAAAAGTATCCTGTTTTGTTCAATTATTCGTATTATTTTAGATAATGAGCATAGAAATTGATTCGATGGTAAGCAGGGTTTTCTAATTTTGTAAGCCATGAGAAAGATCAAAAATATTCACCTGAACGATGATCCATCGGTTTATCAATGTTTCGGTTGTTCACCCCACAACGAATTCGGCCTTCAGCTTGAGTTTTGGGAGGATGGCGATGAATTGGTTTCCTACTGGAGTCCGCGTCCGCTTCTGCAAAGTTATCCGCAAGTGGTTCACGGGGGCATTCAGGCAACCCTATTTGTTTAGATATATAATGGTGTTGATAAAATGATTGATATTCAACAACTTAAAAATCTGACAAAGTGTAATTTAGAATGATTCTAAAAATTAACTAATTGAAATTAGAATTATTTATTATAGATTTACAATTCCTATTATTAATCAATTAGTATTTTGTCTACATTTCTCGATATTAGAGATGCCATCATTAAGAGGTTGAATACAACCACTGCGGCGGTTATAGCCATATCTACATTAGTAGGTATGGGTTTCACCATTGGTAAATTCTATGGTGACGTTACTTCCAAAGGTGAAATTATGGAATTGAAAAACAAACACACCTTGGAAATAATCGAATTGAGAAATGCAAATACGTTTGAAGTTCTTGACCTAAAAAAAAGAATAAATCTTTTAGAAATTGATAATGAAAAAAGAAAAAAATAATAAGATTCAGCTTATTGATGTTATCAAGGACATTAAAAAGATATACGAAAAAAATAATAGTTCAATCCCTTTAGAAGAGGCTGAACAGGTAAATAAGTTATTTTCTGAAGTTGAAGTCATTGAAAAAAGAAATAAAAAAGGATTTAGATTTTTAATCATTATAATATCATTATTATTCTCTTTAATGGTTGCATACATTTATACACTTAAAATGGAAATAGCTTTATATGAAAAGTTAAATGTGACAAAAGATGAATTGATTAGAACATTAGATAAAGTTAATGAACAATTAAACCTTTATTTACGGGGCAGTAGCGATACAATTAAAAATCATTCAACAAAAAATACATATTACCTTAAAACTTATGATGGAAAAATACTAACATATTATGATTTGTCAAACCAAGTTGATAGTATAGACTCGTTATTATTTGTAGAAACCCGCAATTTAGAATTAACTAATAAGAAATTAGACTATACTTTTGAATCTTTAAAGGCAAAATATGGAATAGATGGTAACGTATTTATAAGAGATATAACTAATGGAAAAGCTACAATTGGAATACAATTAATATCACCAAAATTAGATTCTGCATTAATACTTTATCTAAATTTCAGGGATAAAATGTATTATAATGAAGTGGATAGTGCTTGGTTCTTAAAGAAATAAAACTATCTTAACTAATTGTAATTGTAATTTTCTCTTTGGCTTCTGAAAGTTTTTGAAAAAGTTTTTCA
>DASXUZ010000193.1:0-7182 GCA_036504555.1 Prolixibacteraceae bacterium
AACTACCGGGGGGTATCCAGACCCTATTCAAGGCTGGGCAGTATATGAACAAGAGGTGAAGCATTGTTTATCTTCTGAGGTGATTGGCCCAGATAGCAAGGTAAGAAACCGAGTGTCCTTGGTAGTTTTTTTTATAATGACAGCAAGCTTACATCCAGAGGTTTCAAGCCTTTAGAGGGTACCAAATTTGACGCATTCAATCAAAAATTAAAGCGGGAAGCCTCACGAATCCAGTCATCGCTAATTTTGAGCGACAAGGTAAGCCATGGACCTTGGAGCCCTGGGTTTCATGTTTTAGAATTCAACAGCTGCAACTGTCGCATACCAGCCCTTTCTGCTTCTACCTGAATCCTTTCAACGATGGCAGTATTATAATTTCCCGATTGGGATTGAAAAAAAGAAATTAGAGAAATTACCTGGTTCAGATTCTACCCAAATATTTCCACCCAACAATTCAACAAGGTTCTTCGAAATAGCCAGTCCCAGGCCATTGCCCCCGTATTTACGCGTCTTGGTGGTATCCACTTGTCGAAAGCGTTCAAATATTGCCTGGTGGTATTCAGGAGCTATTCCAATGCCTGTATCTTTTACATTAAACTCGATGAATTCATTTGTCAAATTATATCCGATCTGGATGTATCCCGTATGGGTGAATTTTAAAGCATTGCCAAGCAGGTTACTGAATATTTGTTTGATTCGAAACGAATCATTTTCAAACATGACATCCTGACTACTCAATGATTGATCTAACCGAAGTTCAATTCCCTTTTGATCGGCTTTTTTGACAAAATCATTGAGCAATTCGTTTAAAAGCATTTTAGTCGAGATAACTTCTTTCCTGATTTTAATTTGACGAGCTTCAAGCATTGAGAAATCCATGATATCGCTGATAATGACAAGCAAACTATTTCCATTATCAATAATAGTCCTTATGAATTCATCCTTTTGGTCAGGCTCGAAATCGGGGTCTGTCAATAATTCTGAGAAGCCAATAATACTATTTAGTGGCGTACGGATTTCATGAGACATGTTTGCCAGAAATGCTGATTTGAGTTGGTCGCTTTCCTCCGCTTTTTCTTTTGCTCTGATCAATTCAGCTTCCATTTCTTTTCGTGAACTGATATCTTCTTTTATTGCTATGTAATTAGTAATAACGTCTTTGTCGTTTTTGATTGAAGTAAGGGTTACCAATTCCCAAAACAGCGAGCCATCTTTTTTCCGATTGAGGAGTTCCTTTTTCCAGACATTCCCCGAACCGATTGTTCTCCAAAGATCACTATAGGTTTCCTCTGACATTTCGTTCGATTTTAGGAAACGTGTATGCTGGCCAATAATTTCTTCAGCCGTGTAACCAGTAGTTTTGCATAGTTTTGGATTCACATATTCAATGATGCCGTTGATGTCAGTTATTTCAATGGAAGAAGGATTCTGTTCAATTCCTTTTGATAACTTTAATATCTTTTCCTGATCTTGCTTCTGGGTGGTAATATCGCGCCCGATGCCAACGAGCCCGAGAACTTTCCCATTCTCATCAGTCAGAGGTATTTTGGAAGTAAGCAACCAACGTTGAACCCCGTTTGTATCAAAAAAATCTTCCTCCCTGTTTAATACAGCAACCCCCGTTTCAATGACTATTTTATCATCGGCAAATCCCCGTTGACCGATTTCATTGTTGAAAATATCCAAATCGGTTTTCCCAATCACATGCTCTGATTTTGCACCTATTAAATCCAAATCTGCTTTGTTTGCAATTATTTTTCGGCACTCCACATCTTTCACGTAAATAGTTACAGGCAAATTATCAATTAAAGTCCTTAACATCATTCGTTCGCGTGAAAGCTTTTGTTCAAACTGTTTTTGTTCCGAAAGGTCAACATCAATGCAAAAAAGTTCCTTTTCCTTTCCTGGAATATTGATGACCGAATGGTTTGAATAAACGGCAACACTGGAACCATCTTTACGCATGAGAACCAATTCTTTGGGAGGATTTCCTTTTCCCTGGTGGAGCATTGTTTTGATTGATTCCTGAACTTCTGTTTTCAGGGATGGAGGAATTATCAGATCCAACAGATTTTTCCCCATTGCTTCCTGTTCGGAATATTGATAAAGGGTTTCACTTGCCTTATTCCAGTATTTTATCACTCCATCAGAATTGTAGCCTTGTACCGAAACATTGACTACATTATCAAGCAAAGTACGAAAGCGTTCCTCGCTTAATTTTAAGGCTTCTTCAGCGCTTTTTCGTTCTGTAATATCCAAACAATGACCAATATATCCGATAAATTCACCTTGACTGTTAAATCGGGGGGTCCCATTGTCCTGAATCCATCGATATTGCCCATCCCGAAAACGCAAGCGATAGTCCATGCTGAACCGCTCACGCTTGTCGAAGGCAGTGGAATGGGTTTCAAAACAATCAATGACATCTTCTGGATGCACCCCTTCCACCCATCCATCGTTTAATTCCTGGACAAGACTACGGCCTGTAAAATAGAGCCATGGTTGGTTGAAATAGTTGCATTTTTTATCAAGGCCCGAAGTCCAGATCAAGGCCTGACCCGAATCGGCCAGGGTTCGAAAATGCAATTCACTTTCACGAATGGCAGCTTCAGCCTCTTTGCGAAATGCAAATGCATTGTCCAGATCATTCCCAATGCCTTTCGATTCCTTCACGATACTTAAGCCTACAGCAAAGATTGAAATGATTGTGATAAAAGAAGATACAAAAATATGATCGTTGAAATGATTGTAGATCAAAGTATCAGCCCATCCTGCCAATACAATAATCAAGACAGTGACAGGTAGAAAACTCCTTAATAGTCTGGCACGGATGGTTTGACCGATAAACAGTTTCAAGGGCATTTCATTCATTCCAAAACCAAAAAAGATGCCCAGAAACAAGATCGTAAAGGCAATGGATGTGTTCAGGGCAGGAGGAATAATGCTTTTCCCATATAACAATGGAGTACCATATAAATAACCCAGATCAAGGATAAATGCGACATACATTCCAATCGAACAGAGAAAGAAAGCAAGTTTATAAAATCGATACGCTGAGTTGGTAATAATGAACAATGAAACAGAAATGATCAAAAATAATACAAGGGTTAATGGGGACATCCTTCCAAGGGTGAAAGTGCCAAGTACTGGGGTAGGGGTACCGAAAACTCTTTCAATAGCAATTGGATACTCCAAAAGATTGTCGATCAATGTACCGAAATGGAATAAAAAAACGATTGAAAGAATAACCTGGATCAGTTTGGTATTTTTATTTTTCAGTAAGAAGGTCAGTGAAATTGCACTGAGTAAAATGAGTGATATGGCCGTTCCTGGCGCCATGGGAATATAACTCTTATTGAAACTGGCCAGGAAGCTGATGTTTCCAAACCAACCGATAAGTGCAAACAATCCAATTAAAAGGACTACCGAAATTAACCTGGATGAGATTTTCGAATGTAAAGTTTTATCCATATTAGAAATTTGAATTGCTTGTATTGTTTTGATTAATTGTAAAAATAAAGGCGCTGCCTTGCCCATATTCACTTTCAACCCAAATATGTCCACCATGTTTCTTTACAAATTCCTTGCACAACATTGAATCTAGAGTGGCCTGCAGCAATGAAATGGATAGTTTTAATTTTTCCTCCGTCTGAATGGTTTCATCTACGTGGATGTTTTTTCCTTTTATTTCATCTAATTGACTTTCGGGGGTTGTTTGTGATTTGTTATTCTTGCCAGAGGAAATTTCAGTAATTGAAAGGTGAAGAAATAAATGATTTTCATGTTCAAAGGAATTCAATTTGACACTTGCATTGAACATTGATCCATCGGATTTAACATGTTTCCAGTAAAAATGCTGAGGCTTCTTTTTGTAGGATTCAGCTATTAATTGTTGAGCCCTTTCTTTTGACGAGCTTCCATCAGGCTGTAAATCAGGGCTAAAATCAAACGGGAATTTCCCTTTAAATTCTTCCTTTGAAGTGAACCCAAACATTGAAACGGCGGCTTCATTGCAATCAATAATCTGGTAATTTTCAATAAAGAAAAGCGCATCCGTTCTATTTTCAAGTAGGATCTTGTAAAGTTCCTTACTTTTAAATAAATTTTGAATGCCATCTATCCCCTTATCTTCTACTTCCTCCATAATCCACCACTCTAAAATATTCTAGGTGAAAATACAAATAAAATATAGCTAAACAACTGTAGAAAAGCCTTTTTATTCTTCGTTTGAATTTACCATCCAAAATGAAAATACATTCAAATAATTCCAGAATGATTGGATCAGGTTTTCAGGCATATCAAGCTTCGAAAGTACCTGTATATAGCAATTTAGCCAAACTTCGCGGGCTTGAGGAGTGATCGCAAAGGGTGCATGTCGTTTGGCCAGCAATGGTTTCCCTCTGTTTTCATTGAAGTAGGGATGTCCGCCGCAAATCTGGATAAAAAAATCAGACGAACGTTGTTTTGCTTTATCCAACGCTTCATCGATACGAGGGAACAAATGTTTTACTTCACTTTTACTCAGTAAATCGTAGTGATTGCTCACTAATTTACGCATTCCTTGTTCTGTAAGTATTTCTAGAAATTCAGGAGCAGGAAGCGTGACTCCAGGTCTTTGGCCGAATTCAAATTGAGTGATCGAAAAATCCATTGTTATTAACTTGTATGAGTGGAAATTAAATATTCAGATATGATAACAAAATTAAAGGAGAGAGGTTGTGGCCCATAATGCAAAATAATTCAATCGGCTATAGTTTGAATGATTACAGTTTATTAACTGTATATAGGAGTCTTTTTAAAATAAACATTCAATGAATTGTATGTGCCTTATGATGAGCGTTGTAAGGTAATTAAAAGAAACTTTCTGCTAGATGGATTGCAAAGTAACTGACATGGTAAATATAGGTAGAATGCGAATTGTAGGCAGGAATTCTATCTTTTTGCATAACCTCACGGAAAAAAACTTATTTTTATCAGTCCTAATAAATGAATTTGATTTTTTTTGTAGTGAATATGAAAAAGCAATAATGGCACTGTCTTGAATCTTAAAAACCACCCCATGAATGAACAAATTCAACTGATCGCTGAACGGATCAAAGAACTTCGCGAGATTGCCGGTATATCTGCTGAAAGCTTTGCACATGAGCTAAATATAGATCCAGAGCTTTTGCTCAATTATGAAAGTGGAACAACTGATATACCCGTTGGATTTCTCTTTAAAGTGGCCACCAGGTTCAACATGGAATTATCAGCGCTCTTGAGAGGCGATCAACCTAAATTGCATGTTTATGCTGTGGTCCGTAAGGGAAAAGGATTGAACGTTGATCGCCGAAGACAATACAAGTACGAAAATCTGGCCTACAATTTTATTCATAAAAAAGCTGAACCTTTTATTGTTACAGTCAATCCTGATTCAGAAAATCTTCCCCTTGAGTTTAATTCACATCCTGGACAAGAGTTTAATTACGTGCTCGAAGGAACCTTGATGATTGTAGTCGACGGCCATGAAATCATCTTAAATGAAGGCGACTCTGTGTACTTTGATTCTGGCTATCAACACGCTATGAAGGCATTGTACAATCAGCAATCCAGGTTCCTGGCAATCATTGTTTAAATATATCAACCAATTGTTTTAATATGGTACTCGATAAATATCTATCACAAACAGAATTTCAATCCTACCAGGATTTTACTGATAATTTTAAAATTCTAATTCCTGACAATTTCAATTTCGCTTTTGATGTCGTGGATGAAATTGCCCTCCAGACTCCCGATAAAGTTGCCATGGTTTGGTGTGACGACAAGGGTGAGGAAGCCGTTTTTACCTTTGGACAAATGAAAAAATACAGTAACAAGGCTGCAAATTTTTTCATCTCTGCAGGCATTGGTAAAGGCGATCCTGTTATGCTGATTATGAAAAGGCGGTTTGAATTTTGGTTTTGTACGCTGGCACTCAATAAAATAGGTGCGATCACTATTCCGGCAACTCATTTACTTAGTACCAAAGATATTGTTTACCGTAACAATGCAGCTGATATTAAAATGATTGTTTGTGTTCCTGAATCAGAAGTAATTCAACATGTGGAAGAAGCCGAAGAAAAATCTGTTACTTTTAAAGTAAAAGCATTGATCGGTGCAGAGCGTGAAGGTTGGCTCAATCTGAATGCAGGAATTGAAACTAGTTCCGATCAATTAATTCGCCCTGAAGGTGCTCAGGCAACGAAAAATGACGATATCATGCTGCTGTATTTCACTTCTGGAACTACCGGGATGCCCAAAATGGTAAACCACAATTATATATATCCGCTGGGGCATATCCTGACCGCAAAATACTGGCAGAATGTGCAGGATAATGGCTTGCATTTTACGGTTGCTGATACTGGCTGGGCCAAATCGGCATGGGGTAAATTATACGGTCAGTGGATTTCGGGTAGCGCAGTAATGACTTACGATTTCGATAAGTTTGTTCCGAAGAATATGATGGAAATAATTGAAAAATACAAGGTTACTACTTTCTGCGCTCCACCTACCATTTACCGGTTCCTGATCAAAGAGGATCTTACCAAATTCAACTTAAGTGCATTGAAATATTGCGTGGTAGCTGGTGAACCACTGAATCCTGAAGTGTACAAGCAATTTCTGGAAGCAACAGGAATTAAGCTCATGGAAGGTTATGGACAAACCGAATGTACAGTGGCGCTGGCTACCTACCCCTGGATGAATCCCAAGCCGGGTTCCATGGGAAAACCTTCTCCAGGTTACCACATTGACGTGGTTGATGAAGATGGAAATACGAGTGAAGTAGGCGAGGAGGGGCAAATTGTCATTTATACGGATCAGAATCCTCCCGTGGGAATGTTCAATGGATATTATCGTGATGAAACCCTGACCCGTAAAGTTTGGCACAACAATGTTTATTATACGGGCGATATGGCCTGGCGAGATGAAGATGGTTATTACTGGTTTGTTGGCCGAGCCGATGATGTGATTAAAAGTTCAGGATACCGCATTGGGCCCTTTGAAGTTGAAAGCGCTCTACTGGAACATCCGGCAGTGCTGGAGTGTGCCATTACAGCTGTTCCCGATTCCGATCGTGGTCAGGTGGTGAAGGCAACCATTATTTTATCGAAAAACTACCAACCCAGCGATGAATTGGCCAAGGAGTTGCAGGAACATGTTAAA
>DASXUZ010000194.1:0-2997 GCA_036504555.1 Prolixibacteraceae bacterium
TGATTGGTTCGTATTGCTTCCAAAAAACCATGTTGCCGATCGCTGATCAGGTTCCTTTGAAATAATTCGTTGTAAATATTTTCCATAGCTTGGTTTGAATGGGAGACGAAAGGTATAAAAAATATCTTAATACTGCATTTGTTAGATAATCAGTCCTCCCTGTAGCCCCTGACATTCTATTGCTTGCGAAACTCGCTTGGGGAATTGCCTGCACGTTGAAAATGGACAGTTTATCTGAGGTGAACACTGATTAGAACAATAAAAGTGAACACTGATGACATAAAAAAAAAAGGAACACTGATTTGACTGATGGGACGGATTTACACTGATCTTTATAAAATACGAATTGAACGAATTGAAAGGAATTACACGAAAGGAAAAGAATCAGTGTAAATCCGTCGCATCAGTCAAATCAGTGTTCCTTTTTGTTATATCAGCAGTGTTCTTTTTTTATTGTTTTGATCAATGTTCCTTTTTCTTACTTTTACCTTTTATAATGGATACGATTCGAACAGTTACAGTCACACGGTACATGCAACCCCTGCGGGAAGGTGGTTCGTTACCCGCATTGGCAGAAGCCGATGATGACTTCAAGTATGTTGTAAAGTTCAAAGGCGGCGGACATGGTGTAAAGACACTCATCGCTGAATTGATCGGAGGCGAGATTGCCAGGGCGCTTGGCTTAAAGGTACCCGAGCTTGTTTTCGCCGAATTGGATGAATGCTTTGGCCGTACCGAGGGAGATGAGGAGATCCAGGACCTGTTAAAAGCAAGTCAGGGCATCAACCTGGGATTGCATTTTTTATCCGGGGCCTTCACCTATGATCCGGTAGTTACCAAGATAGACCCACTGCTGGCCTCCAAAATCGTATGGCTGGATAGTTTGATTACCAATGTCGACCGATCCTTCAAAAATACCAATATGCTCATGTGGCACAAGGAATTGTGGCTCATTGATCATGGGTCTTGCCTGTATTTTCAGTATACCTGGGATGGATGGGAACAGAAAGCGACCAGCCCTTTTTTGTATATAAAAGAACATGTTTTGCTTCCACAAGCTACCCAAATGGAGGAGGCAGACCGTATTTGCAGAGAATTGATCACTGAAGACAAAATCAGGGAGATCGTTGAAATGATACCCGATCAGTGGCTTACCTGGGAATCAGAGGACCAAACACCCGACCAATTAAGAACGGTCTATTTCACTTTCTTAAGTAAAAGATTAAATTATTCAAACCAGTTTATTCAAACAGCCAAGGATGCAGCAGAAACACTTATATGAATATGCCATTGTACGGGTTGTGCCTGTAGTCGAACGTGAAGAGTTCGTCAATGCGGGTGTGATCATCTGCTGTAAAAAGGATCGATTCATTCAGATGAAGTATCAGCTTTGCGAAGATAAGATCCTGGCCCTGATGCCAGAGGCAGATATGGAAGAGATCCGCAAAAACCTGGAGGCCTTCCGCATCATAGCTGCCGGAGAAAAGGTGGGCGGTCCCATCGCCTGTCTGGATGAAGCCGAGCGGTTCCGGTGGCTCACCGCTGTACGCAGTGCATCTATTCAAACTTCAAGGCCCCATCCAGGTGTAAGCGACGATCTGGAAAAAACATTCAATACGCTCTTTTCTGAAATGGTTGGGTAACTGACTGAGCAGGCTGCACTATCCTTTGCCGTCTGGCTTCAGCCGACGGAAAGAATGAAGAAATTTTCCAATGGCCTTAGCCACAATCATATAGATTGATGTCTAGGGTGACTCTTTGCCTTTAACCGTCGGCTGAAGCCAGACGGCAAAGGATAGTCGCAGCCAATAATCAATATCGTCCTATTAACAGTTACACGACAGTAGCTATCCAATACTCATGGCCTCCTGCAGAATAGAAAGTGATTTCAACTTTGCCTCCCGATCAAATATGTTGCTTGAAACCATCAGTTCATCGATCCCTGTTTCAGCGATCAGTTGAGAAAGTTTCTTTTGCAGAGTTTCCCGGCTGCCTATATAGGTGCAGGCCAGCATGCCATTGACCAATGACCGCACTTCGGGCACCCGGTATGTTTCGGGCAATTCTCCCGGCGGCTGTATGGGTTTGCGTGAATTGGTAATCAGCCCTATGAATACTTTGATCAAACTGGTAGACAGGAATTCGGCTTCTTCATCCGTTTCAGCGGCAATCACATTGACACAAGCCATCACACAAGGCTGTTTTAACTGCGTGGATGCCTTGAAATGACGACGGTAGAGATCAATGGCCTGCCGGAATTGCTGGGGCGCAAAATGAGCTGCAAAGGCATAGGGCAATCCCATTTGTGCTGCCAGGTAAGCGCTGTCGGTACTCGATCCCAGAATCCAAAGCGGGATGTCCAATCCTTCGCCTGGGAAGGCACGCACCCGGGAGGAACTGTTTTCCTTGCTAAAGTAGGTCTGCAATTGTTTAACATCCAGGGGAAAGTCATGGGTGGTGTTCAAATTATTGCGCCTCAGGGCCATCGCGGTATACTGGTCTGTTCCCGGAGCCCTGCCCAGTCCCAGGTCAATCCTCCCGGGATAGATCGTTTCCAGGGTTCCGAATTGCTCAGCGATCACCAGGGGGCTGTGATTGGGCAGCATGATCCCTCCTGAGCCCACCCTGATGGTATTGGTTTGAGAGGCCACATGTCCAATCAGTACAGCCGTTGCAGAACTGGCGATGTGCTCCATGTTGTGGTGCTCTGCCATCCAGATGCGCTGGTATCCCAGGGATTCAGCATGTTTGGCAACTTCAACAGTTCTTGCAATAGCGGTTCCCGGATTTCCGCCTTCAACAACAGTGGCCAGTTCCAGAACGGATAAGGGTATTTTATTCATGATTTGTATTTTAAAATGACTTAGGCAATGTGAAACAGTTAAAGGTGTAAATAGTTTGTCTAAGGTGATTACACGGATTAGGACGGATTACACGGATGGGGTTCAATGGGATGGTTGAATGGTTGAATGGTTAGATGGTTGGATGGTTAAATGG
>DASXUZ010000195.1:0-37713 GCA_036504555.1 Prolixibacteraceae bacterium
TTGGAAAGTCCGAAATCCATGGCTTAGCTTTGATAAATGTTTTTAATAAAAAAGAAACTCTTTCGCAACAGATTCCTGCCAACTGCATTGCGCGGTTTAGCCAGTTGAAGTGGTTTCTGCCCATGAATTTCCTTCTTCACCGACAGGTTTACACTTCCCGCATGCTCAGGGCCTTTGAATTCTATGGCCACGTGATTGGACAAAAGCTGCTTGTTTTTCAGAAAAAGCGAAAAATCTTCCACCCGAAGAATCAGGCGTTGAAGTTCAAACACCCCGGTAGTATTGTTAATGATTTCAACAGGCGAGATGGCTTCCCATGGCATGAGCTCAACGGTATTCAATTCGGTGTCGTAATTGTTGCCGATCGAAAAAGCAGGTTCTCCATTGTCTGGATCCCCAAACCAGGTATCCGACAATCGCTGAAGGGGAATTTCAAACAACCGGTTTTCTTCCTTCACTTCCTGGAAGTAAAATTGAAGGGTAAGTGGAATGCGGAAATACAGGCTAGCCGATTCGCCTGCACTTATTTTAATGTTTTTATTATTTCTGAAAACCACTGCTTTACTGGGAAAAGCTGGTACAACGATCAATGCATTCGATTTGCCGGTCTGGAAATGGAATACTTCTGTATCATTGGCAATGCCTTCTATTTCCTCTACTTCCAGGTCGGGGGCAGGTTGATCACGGACATAACTTTTAATCAGCCAGCCAGCTGCAATGTGTTTTACCAGCACTTCAGCAAATCCTGCCCTGAATTGAAGGGTTTGATTGACAGCGAATTCATATTTTTTCCAGAAACTCTGTGGATTCATCTTCGTGGGTCTTATTTTCAGAAATAAAAGTAACATATTTTTTTCAAGGAGAGCACAAAAAGAAAATCCTGCAACGGATGGATGCAGGATTTTTTGATTTTTTAATGGTTAAATGCTCATCTGGTGTTCGCGGAGGGGTCTCGAAGAACTTGTTCCATCAATGACCATAGCTTTATTTGGTTTTGACACCCAGGTCAAGCGATCCCGTGATCTTTCCAATATCTTCGGGACTTATTATCCCCCGGATACTGATCAGGGTGTTGTCATCACCGCCTACTACAAGCAATAATTCCGACAGTTTTCCTTTTCCACCACTTCGTCCATAGAACCGAACTACTTCATTTTTTTCGGTAACTTCCATCAACGATTCGTAATTGTTGTTTTTGAAAAAACCATCAGCTTCCAGTTCCTTGAAGAAATTTAGCCCTTTGTTCAGGTCTTTGTCTTCCACCGACAGGATGCGGATCCCACTGATCTTCTCGAGCATGGCAGCTTTCTTGCTTTTCGAGGAGTCCATTTTACTGGCAAAACTTAACAGCTTACCGCTTATATTGACGGTTGAAAACCCGTCCTTGTTGGCATACTTATTAAAAAGTTTGTCTATCGGACTATTGTCCTGAGCAATTCCGAACAATGGAATGAGCATGACCAAAGCAATTAATAAACGTTTCATGGTATTATTTTTTAAGATTTGTATTCAGATTTTCAATATTTCCAAGTTTTTCTACCCCCTTGTTCCAGGTTTTCATTCCTGAATAAAAAGGCGTTGCGGCAGTTTCTATTTTCCCGATCGGCTGAAGCATGGCCAATCCCTTATTGTATTTGCCAGCCACAAATTCAAGGGTTTTACTGGCTTCGGCATAGGCCTGTTTAGGATCGGTAAAGGTGTCATCCCATTGTTTCTGATTGCTGTAGAAATTCACAGCCATCATCACCAAAATCACAGAAGCAGCCACTGCCGTCACAATTTGCCACATCCAGCGGTACTTTACCTTTTCCTTGTGTTCCGATTCCAGGATGTAGTTCATCAAATCTTCCCCCAATGCCTGATTTTCATGCTCTGAAAGCTCGTTCAATGCTGAAAACATCGGAACATAGGATTTCAATTCATCATCCACTTCGCCCGAGTTGAAATAATTGATCAGTTCATTTTCCTCGTCCAGGGTGGATTCTGCCTCAAAGTATTTTTGCAGCAATGTGTGTATTCTCTGTGATTCCATAATTTTGAATTTTTAAAATTTCATCCCGCACCTTTTTGCGTGCACGCGATAAATTGACCCTGATCGTATTGACCGTCATTTCGGTGGCCTCGGCTATTTCTTCATATTCGAGTTGCTCGATGTCGCGCAAATGAATCACCGTGCGCTGTAAGTCAGGCAATTCAGCAATGATGCGCTTCACCAGGCCTGCCATTTCTGCATTTTCTACATGATCCGTATCCGAATAATCCTCCTCCGTCCCCTTATTCTTTTTCACCACTTCCATGGAAACAGTCCTTCGTGAACGGATCAAATCCAGGCATCGGTTTCGTGTCATGCGGATGGCAAAGGCTTCCAGGTTTTCAACCTTGACCAATTCTTCCCGCTTTTGCCACAGTTTTAAAAATATATCCTGAAGTACATCTTTCGCCTCCTCTTCATCTTGAAGAATCTGACGGGCAAACCGCAACAACTTGTTGCTGATTGGAAGTACATCGGTTTTAAAATCTCTGGCTAACATTCAACCTTGTTTGTATGTGTATTCAAAGGTAAGACGAAGTGAACTGGTTTTCATTACATGGAAGATGAAATTTCTTAAACCAGTTTAAAGTTCAAAGTTTAAAGTTTAAACTTGAGCCTATTCGAAAAAGGTAAATTTACCACAAAGAATCAAATTAGCATCCCGAGCACTCGGATTTATTAATTGATAATAATCATATATTTAGGGTGTTATGTATGTTTGAATCTTGGTGCCCTTGTGGTAATTCTTTTTTTTGACTTTTGGAGTGACTTTAAACTTTAAACCTTCAACTTTAAACTTTCAACTCTATTTAGTATAGCTCTGCATCCAACCCGTCCTTAATTTCCATCAGATTATTCTCAAGGATCAGCATGTTGTCAATCAGGAAATTAAAGATAGTGGGCCATTGGATCTGCTGGTGGAAATCGACATTGGGCAGTAGGGTGTAGATGCGGCAAACTTCCTGTCCACTTTCTCTAACATAACAACCATCCCAAATCAGTGGCTTGTCAAAGCCAACTTCCAGTAGTTTACGATATTTCTGAATCGTTTCAAAAATCTGTAGCCGACGGCTTTCTTCCCCGCTGTTTATTTCAATCATCACCAGGGCTTCCTTGCGGGTAACTTCAAATTTCAGGTCGATACCACTCAAACCGGTGTCGTATAGCACCCATTTCTTCTTCTTGTGCTTTAGCTCAGGAACGATCTCACATCGCCGGGCAAATACAATCCAGAATTCTTTCCGCAGCAGTTTCGTTTCGTCTTTACTGTACATTTTGAAAATTTCAGGAGTCAAAGATAAGGATAAATGCCATTTGGCTGATAGCTCAAAGCTCAACTGCCGAGTCTAAAAAATATGGTCATGATAGTTATTTTCAAAGACGTTTGAATGCCTTTAATTTTTACATTGACAAACCTTCGAAATAGGTTTTGTCGTTGCCCGGTATGTGGCATTAGTACTCTTTTAGTACTCTATTAGTACTAGAAATTGTAAAAGTGTACTAATAGAGTACTAAAAGAGTACTAAAAGAGTACTAATACCACATATCGGATAGCCTAAAACCAGGATTAGAATAGCGTAGAAAAAAGGGCAAAAAGCATTTTCAGAACAACGAAAGTTTAATTGCAGATTCATTATGAAATATTTATAAATGACGCTTGAATTTTGTATATTTGATAGAGTTAACAGAATATAAATGAAATTATGGAGAACTCGGTAATTTATACGATTGGACATTCAACGCATCATCATGATTATTTTCTTGAATTGTTAGGGGAATATGGTGTTAACTGCATTATTGATGTCAGAAGTGTAGCTGCAAGTTCATACAACCCCCAATACAATCAAGAGCCATTGAGGAACTTTCTGAAAAACAATAAAATTAAATACCTTCATTTTGCTGACGAATTTGGGGCAAGGCAAACTGATCCTGATTTGTTGAATCCAGAGGGTAAAGTGGATTTTGTCAAAATGAGGAAATCATGGGCCTTTAACAATGGACTTGAAAGAATTAGGCAAATTTTGGACAAAGGTGATGTTTTGGCAATCATGTGTTCAGAAAGCGAACCAATTGACTGTCATCGATTTTCGATGGTGTCGGTTGGTTTAGAGGATGATGGATTTGATGTGAGACATATTTTGAAGGATAAATCAATCAAAACCAATGAGGAGTTGAAAGATGAACTTCTCATTAAATATAAAAAGAAGCTACCACAGATCGATTTGTTTAATCCCGGGATTACCAAAGAAAGTCAATTAAAAGTGGCTTACCAGCTAAAAAACCAGGAAATCGGTTTTTCTCCCCATTCAATCATTAAAAAAGAAGACGATTATGATTAAACTTTTTACCATTGGATTTACGGAAAAATCAGCTTCCACTTTTTTTTCCTTGCTCAGAGGTGCAGGAGTAAAAAAGATAATTGACACACGTTTAAACAATGTTTCCCAGTTAGCAGGTTTTGCCAAGGGCAAAGACCTTGAATTCTTCGCAAAAGAAATCGGGGATATGGGGTACGAGCATAACATCCATTTAGCACCCACCAAGGAATTGCTTTCCAGCTATCGCGATAAGGCGATTACCTGGGCTCAATATGAAAAGGAATACATTAGCCTGCTTGATGCAAGAAATATCATCCATGAAATAGATTTTGAAAAATTAAATGACAGTTGTCTTTTGTGTAGTGAGCACAAGCCAGAGCAGTGTCACAGACGATTGCTCGCGGAATATTTACAGGGGGAAAATCAGGAAATCGAAATTATTCACCTAATAGAGTAAGTCATGGCAACACGTTTTGTTTGTTTAGGAAATTCATACAAAGAAGGTGGCAGATGCCTGGCAGGCATCAAAGTGGATGTGAATAACAATCCGATATTGGAATTTGGAAAACCTCAGTGGATAAGACCCACTTTAAACACCCCGCACGGAGAGTTGCCCAATCACCTGGCGCTTCCCTACCACCTGTTGGATATTCTTGAAATAAATGATACCAGGCCAAGCCCCCACCACTACCAGTCGGAGAATGTTTATTTTAATGAGAAAAGCATCCATCAGGTTGGAACTTTTGAAAAGAACAGGCTCAACAGCTTGTGTGAAGATCGCAAGTATATTTTCAAAACGCGTTATCCATCGTTATCGGAAGAGGTTATCCAGGAATTGACCTATTCGTTGATGCTGGTAAAGCCCCGGCAATTTGAAGTCATCGAAAAGGTATATGAAGACCGGCCAACTCCTCAGCAGAGAATGGTATTCAGCTACAATGGTTTCACCTACGATTTTTCAATTACAGACCCTGTATTTCTCCATCAATATCAAATGAATCATGATTGTGTCGAAGATATTCAGGATGTTCTGCTAAGTCTTTCCGTTAGTGTGAAGTTTCCGCCAACAAATCGATATTACAAGCTTGTTGCAGGCGTAATCATTATGGCGTATAAATAAGTATACCCGCCGATCGGATTCAATGAATATTTTGATGATTTGATTTTCTCATGAAACAATATCTGAAAATATTACAAAGGGAAATTCCGAAAGTCTCGGAGGAAGACCTGTATACCCCGATCATCAACACCGATATTGATAGTCTCGACCTCGTGGTACTGCGCGTAGCATTGGAAAAACATTTCAACTTAGAGGTCACGGATATCCTATGGTATCAATTTCAAACACTGGCTGAAGCCATCGAATATTTTCATACGAACAGGAAGGTAATACAAGCTGATTTTGAACTTGAAAAAGTACCCATCGGTCTTGTAGATAGCATTGAAATCAGAATGCCGCAAATGGCTAATTCTGCATTGTCTGAAAACTGGCTGTTGAAATATTTGGGAGACATTCACTGGCAACTCATTTCAAAAGGATTTAATAAGAAGTCTTCCGAATTTAAGGATGATGCGGGTAACCGTTTGTATGCAACATTTGTTAGGGTCAACTATTGTGTTTCTCCTTTGAATCAGTTTTCGGAAAACGAAACAATCGAATTTACTGCGGGCATTGAAGGGTTCGGGAATCATTCATTTTTAAGTAGTATAAGGGCCAATTGCAATCAGAATAAAATCAATGCAACACTGATGACTACTTTTTCGGTCAGGGAAAACGGGGACAATGATAAAATCAATAAGTGTGAGCCTAAGGAGAGGACCAATCAAATTGGCCAGTTATCAAAAACACCCTCGTTCTTAAATGAATACTGGCTTTTGCGAAAAGGATTGATAGATCATATTTCCACCAATTTTGGCGAGTTCTCAATTACTGATGAACCCTCTTTTGAGTGGGAATACAATATAAATCCTTTCTACGACATCAATGGCGTGGGATTATTGTATTTTGCTGCTTACCCTATCATTGCTGATACCTGTTTTTTTGAATATTACCCAAATCATAGGGTGTTGACGACGATCTATCGGGATATTTTCTATTTTGCCAACTGCAATTCAACGGACAAAATCATATTCAAATTAAACAACATCGAACAAAATGGAAGCCAGGTAAAAAGTTTGGTATCTTTGTTCAGAAAGAGCGACCATCAAATGCTTGCCAGGATATTGACCGTCAAGCAGATGATTGGATCATTTTAAAGAAGATTAGGAGGTTGAGTGCATTGTCTGAAATTGATCTTGAAAAATGATAAAAGTAAAAAGAAGAAGCCGGAAAAACATCAATAAAGTTCCCAAATTGAGAATTGTTTGTATCTTTGCAGCATGACTTAAAATGAATGGATAGAATATTTGCAAAAAGTACTTTGAGAGAATATTGGGAGAAACATGCTGATTCAGAACAATATTTGAAAACCTGGTTTGAAACGGCTATGAGTTCTGATTGGAGAACTCCAGTTGATGTTAAAAAGACCTTTGCAAATGCAAGTATTTTAAAAGACAGCCGAATAATTTTCGATATAAAAGGTAATACATATCGGCTTGTTGCGAAATTCAACTTTGAGAAGCAGTGGATTTTTATTTGATTCATTGGGACTCATAAGGAATATGATAAGATTGATGCAAATACAATTTAAAGCTATCATTGGATATGAATATTAGACCCATAAAAACGGAGAATGATTATAGGGATGCATTGAAAAGGCTGGCGGAAGTATTTGATGCTCCGATTGGAACGATGGAAAGCGATGAGGCTGATATTCTTGGCTTGATGGTCGATGAATATGAGAAAAAACACTATCCGATCGATGCACCTGACCCCATCGAGGCCATAAAAATAAGGATGGAGGAGATGCATTTAAAACAGGTAGACCTCATCGATGCCATTGGAGGAAAAAGCAGGGTTTCAGAGGTACTAAATCGTAAACGAAAATTGACAGTTGAGATGATTCGCAACCTGGCAAAGCGATTAAATTTATCACCTGCACTGCTGATAACAGACTACCAATTAATAAGATAATACATCGAATAGTTTACTTGTCAAGACCTTTATATTTCTGTAAATTCAATATTTGTATATTATAAAAAAAGCCGGTCCCTGTAAAGAAACCGGCTTTTGTATATCGCTTTTCAGCTTATTTCTTGACTGCTTTTTTGTATCCGTAGATGGCTGAAGCGCCCAATTCTTCTTCGATGCGAAGCAATTGGTTGTACTTGGCCATACGATCAGAACGGCTCAATGAACCTGTTTTAATCTGTCCGGCGTTGGTAGCAACAGCGATATCAGCAATGGTTGAATCTTCAGTTTCGCCTGAACGGTGTGAAGTGACAGAAGTATAACCAGCACGGTGAGCCATTTCAATGGCATCGAGTGTTTCAGTCAAGGTACCGATCTGGTTCACTTTGATTAGGATGGAGTTGGCTGCTCCCAATTCGATACCTTTTTTCAGGTATTCAACATTGGTTACAAATAAATCGTCACCCACCAGCTGCACTTTGTTACCCAGCTTCTTGGTCAATTCAACCCAGCCATTCCAGTCACCTTCATGCATTCCATCTTCGATCGAGTCGATGGGGAAGTTGGCAACCAAACCAGCAAGGAATTCCACCTGTTGAGTTGAAGTTCTTTTGGCGCCATTGGCACCTTCAAATTTTGAATAGTCGTAGATACCGTCTTTGTAGAATTCAGAAGCAGCGCAATCCAAAGCGATCGAAACATCGCCCTTGTCTTCCGCACGACCTGGTTTGTAGCCAGCATTTTTGATGGCCTGAATGATGCTGTTCAAGGCATCTTCGGTACCGTTCAATTTAGGGGCAAAACCACCTTCGTCACCCACTGCAGTGCTTAAACCGCGGTCATGGAGTACTTTTTTCAGGTGATGAAACACTTCGGCACCCATGCGCAGGCCTTCGCGGAAGGAAGTTGCACCAATGGGGCGAATCATGAATTCCTGGAAAGCAATAGGGGCATCAGAGTGTGAGCCACCATTGATGATGTTCATCATCGGAACAGGCAATGTCTTGGCGTTGGTACCACCGATATAGCGGTAAAGTGGCATTTCCAAACAGGCAGCAGCCGCTTTGGCAACAGCCAGTGAAACTCCCAACATGGCGTTGGCGCCCAATTTGGATTTGGTTTTTGTTCCGTCAAGAGCGATTAATTTTTTGTCAATGGCTACCTGATTAGAAGCGTTCATGCCCATAATTTCTTTGGCAATGACAGTGTTCACATTGGCAACAGCTTTCAAAACGCCTTTACCCAAGTAACGGCCCTTGTCGCCATCGCGCAATTCAATAGCTTCGTTTTCACCCGTTGATGCACCCGATGGAACAGCAGCACGGCCCATTACACCACATTCGAGGGTTACTTCTACTTCGACAGTTGGATTACCACGTGAATCCAGAATTTCTCTAGCTACTACTTTCTCAATTAACATTGTGATATGTGTTATAATTAGACTTATATGAATTGTTTTTATCTTCTTAAGATACTGATTTTGAAAGCTACTTCAATTGATTGCAAAGATAGCATAAGACGATGAGAAAAAGGGTTAAAACTGTTCATAGATAACTTTAAATTAACCAACTAAGGATGAAATTATATCCAATCAATTATTTCTTAATTTAACTAAAACTGTTTATCTTACACTCACAAAACAAAACTAATGAGTAAACAAAATATTGTGTTGAAAGTTTTATGGATTGCTCTTTTTTTTATTTGGGCAAATAGCGGCACCGCGCAGCATCCACTGAATTCAATTCAGCAGGAAATTGCAGCCTGGCAATCTGTTCCCGGATTGTCAACTGCCAGTGCCTGCGTAGCTGTAACGGACAGTCAGTCGGGGAAAGTGCTCATTCAATCAGCGCCCCAGCAAAGCCTGGTTCCCGCATCCATCCTGAAATTGGTGACTACCGCCACTGCCTTGGAAGTTTTTGGCCCTGAATACCGTTTTCAGACCATCCTGAGCGCATCGGGCATGATTAGAAATGATACCCTTTTTGGTGATTTGCAAATTATCGGAGGAGGAGATCCAACCCTTGGATCAGCTTATTTTCCTGAAAACAATCACTTTATGGACGACTGGATCAAGGCAATCAAGGATAAAAATATCAAAGTCATCAGCGGGAACCTGGTTGTGGATGCCACCATCTATGAATCACAAATGATTCCCAATACCTGGATTTGGGAAGATATCGGCAACTATTACGGAGCCGGAGCTTCGGGCATCAGTGTGTACGATAATCAGTATGAAATTCACCTGAGCTCAGACAAAGAGGCAGGTATCCTTACCAAGATAAGGCAGATTACGCCTGAAATCGATGGTCTTGATCTTCAGAATGAAGTGCTTTCATCGGATATTAACAGTGACCAGGCCTATGTTTTCGGAAGTCCCATGGAATACAGAAGGGTGATCCGAGGTACCATTCCAAGAAATAAAACTGACTTTGTGGTCAAGGCTTCGGTACCCGATCCCTGCGCACTTTTGTCCAGTGAATTCAGAAAGGGTTTAACAAATGCAGGGATCCTGGTTGCTGGGTCAACAAGGTTTGAGAAAGTAAAAAGCCTGGATGTTCCGCCACTTGTGTATGCTGTAAATCAGTCACCTACCTTGCGCGACATTATCAAAGTGACCAATCACGAGAGTGTCAACCTGTTTGCCGAACATCTTCTGAAACAATTGGCCTGGAAGAAGGCAGGATTGGGAACTACCAAAGATGGCTGCAAATTCATCGTGGATTTCTGGAAAGACAAAGGCTTGGATATGACGGGTTTCTTTATGAACGATGGCAGTGGATTGTCGCGATTCAATGGTATCACAGCGATGCAGATGGTCAATATTCTAAATTACATGAAAACCCAAAGCGCTTATTCAACTGACTTCTACGAATCATTGGCAACAGCGGGGGAGGGGACAATAACAGTGTTGAGGAATGAAAACTTTCCTGCCCAGTGCCTACGTGCCAAAAGCGGATCAATGACCCGTGTACGCTGCTTTTCAGGCTATCTAACGACCCAAAGTAGACGACAGCTT
Source organism: Prolixibacteraceae bacterium (assembly GCA_036504555.1). GTDB lineage: Bacteria > Bacteroidota > Bacteroidia > Bacteroidales > Prolixibacteraceae > Aquipluma. Next base: position 10,437 of record DASXUZ010000195.1, read on the forward strand.
TCCTACTGCATGATGCTGAATAATTTCTCCTGCAGCCAAAGGGAAGCTATCAAAAAGATAGAAGAGATACTGGTTGAGTTGCGGAAATTGTAAAAAAATTGAATGTGTTGATCAAGCCCTGATATCACAATCTCACTTTAAGAAAGAATGGGATTAGCTTGTTAGATGTACCAAAATGCAGTACCTTTGTTGAAATTAAATAATGGAAATCATGCTTGAACTATCTGTAAATAAATTTAGAGCAAACATTAAGGGTGTTGTGGATAAAGCCATCGAAGAGCATCAGGTAATCAGGATAAACCGTCGTTCAGGAAAGGATTTTATAGTGATAAGTGCTGAAGATTGGGAGCGTGAACAGGAAACTTTATATGTTCTGAGAAACAAATCATTAATGAGTCAGATTGCTGAATCATTGGTTACTTTTGAAAAGAACAATGGCTATAAACCAACTCAGGAACAACTTGATGCGATCAATCATATTTGAAGGCAACACATGGAGCATATATGAAAACTGGAGGATAAAAGATAAGGTTCTTCATAAAAACCTATGCCGAATATTAAAAGAAATGCAAAGGAATAATCCTGAAATTGGCCTTGGGAAACCTGAGTTGCTCAAATATGAATTGGCAGGTTTTTGGTCAAGAAAGCTTTCTCAATATGATCGGGTAATTTATAAATTTGATGATCATTCAATACGAATTTTTGCTATTGGCGGGCATTATGAAGATTTGTAATTTTAAATATGGGTTATGTTGTTTGAGTTACGCAATCAGTTATATAAAAATGCCCCGTATTTCTACGAGGCATTTGAATATTTAAGGACATTTAATTCTTATAGAATATTTTTCATGGCGGTCATTTCTTCGCGCAATTCTTCGCCGATTAATTCAATTTCATGGTAACGGATAATTTCGTTGACGCTGATCAGTTGTTTGTTGTCGACACCGTTGCCTTTGCCAGCTCCATAGGGTTTCCCGATTACATTGGTATCAATTTTTGTCATGAAATCAGCCAACAGCGGCTTACAGGCATGATCGAACAAATAACAGCCATATTCAGCAGTATCGGAAATCACACGGTTCATTTCGAACAGTTTTTTACGTGCAATGGTGTTGGCAATCAAAGGCACTTCATGCAGCGATTCGTAATAGGCTGATTCTTCTTTGATACCGGCTTCAGTCATGGTTTCAAATGCCAGTTCAACTCCTGATTTTACGAATGCAATCATCAATACTCCATTGTCGAAATATTCCTGTTCGCTAATCTCCATGCTGCCTGCAGGGGTTTTCTCGAAGGCAGTTTCACCTGTTTCGGCTCTCCAGGTAAGCAGATTCTTATCGTCATTGGCCCAATCTTCCATCATCGTTTTGGAGAAGTGACCCGACATGATGTCGTCCATGTGTTTCCAAAACAAGGGGCGCATAATTCTTTTTAAGTCCTCTGAAAGTTCAAAGGCCTTGATTTTTGCTGGATTCGACAACCGATCCATCATGTTGGTGATACCGCCGTGTTTCAATGCCTCTGTAATTACTTCCCATCCGTATTGAACCAATTTGGAGGCATATCCGGGATCAATTCCCTTTTCTATCATTTTGTTGAACGACAGGATACTTCCGGTTTGCAATAGACCGCATAGGATGGTCTGTTCTCCCATTAAATCTGATTTTACTTCAGCAACAAACGAGGAACTAAGGACACCTGCTTTGTGGCCGCCAGTGGCAGCTGCATAGGCTTTTGCAATTTCGAATCCGTCTCCATTGGGATCGTTTTCAGGATGAACGGCAATCAGGGTGGGAACACCGAATCCACGCTTGTATTCTTCGCGTACTTCGGAGCCTGGAGATTTGGGAGCAACCATGATAACGGTAAGGTCTTTTCGGATCTGCATTCCCTCTTCCACAATATTGAAGCCATGTGAATAGGAGAGGGTCGCCCCTTTTTTGATTAATGGCATCACAGCATTGATGACACCTGTATGCTGCTTGTCAGGAGTCAGGTTGATCACCAAATCAGCCGTTGGAATCATTTCTTCGTATGTGCCTACCTTGAATCCGTTGTCCACTGCGTTTTTATAGGATTGACGTTGTTCCTTGATGGCTTCAGGACGCAAAGTGTAGGAAATATCCAAACCCGAATCGCGCATGTTCAAACCTTGGTGCAATCCCTGGGCACCGCAGCCGATGATGACTATTTTCTTTCCTTCCAGCTTTTTTACACCATTTGAAAATTCAGAACTATCCATAAATTCGCAGGTTCCCAACTGTGCCAATTGCAGGCGAAGGGGTAATGAGTTGAAATAATTTGCCATTTTTATTATTATTTAAAGTGTATTGTCCAATTAAACTTCAGTTCCATTATTTTATACAAAGCAATGGATTATTCATCAAAAAGCAGTGTACAAAAGACAGTATTTTAGGTATTTTTCATGGATTTAAAATTAACTATCCATGCAGATTTTCCAAAACAATATTATGGACCAAATGTTTAGACCCAATTGCTCAACGTAATTTTAATTACAATCCCATGGATTGTGAACGGTATTGCATAGGCGTCAACTGTGTTTCTCGCTTGAAAAACTTTGAGAAATACGATTGATCATCGAAATTAAGCTGGGCGGCAATTTCTGATACGTTCAAATTGGTATGGAGCAAAAGTCTTTTGATTTCCAGAATTTGTTTCAGCTTAATGACCTGGATGGAGGTCTTTCCCGTGAATTCCTTGACCGTTTGGGTCAGGTGATTGGGCGATACGGCCAGCAAGGTTGCATACTGGCTGAGGGGCCAATTTTTCAGGTAATGTTCTTCGGCCAGCTGGTAAAACCGCTTGACCAAAATATGCCCTTTGCCTTTGCTGATGGAATTATTGGCGGTCTTGTAACGTGAAGAACAAGTTGTTAGTATCAGGTCAAGAATTGACCGAAGCATTTCAAAGGAGTAAGAATCTTTTTTCAATTCAACGATTCCCTGCCGAAACAATCTTTCAATGAACAAAACATCCTCTTCAAGTTCAAGTTGCAATGGGGGATTGTCCTGTTGAAGGGTGTAAAAAAAAGGAAATTCAATCAGGCTGTTTTGATCACTCCTGTTCAGAAGATAAAAGTCGGAAGTAAAAATAAAGATGAACCCTTCAATGTCCTGCGAAAACTCCAACTTGTGAGCCTGCCCTGGCGACATGAAAAATACACAGGGAGGATTAATTTCATAGTTGTTACTGTCAATCACATGGTATCCAGAACCTTTTGCCAGGTATAGCACTTCAAAAAAGTCGTGCCTGTGAGGGTATTTCACGCTGAAATGTCGTTTTGCATCGAACACTTCCACCTGGAACTGCTGACTTTTTCGCTCAGGAGAACTGAAATTGTGAAGGCTGTAAACTGGAAGCTGTTCGAAAGCTTGCTTCATACTACTTGAGTTTCGAGATCATGTAAAAGTACAAACAATTTGGCTAAAATGAGAAGGCCTGTAGGTATAGATATGGGAGAAATGTTTTTAACTATCATCGCAATTGATAAGTGATCCAACCATTTCTAATAACCTGATTTTGATATAAGAAACCAAACCCCTTCAAAGTCTTTGGCTTTATCCCATTGTAGTTATTGTAGTTATTGAAGTTATTGCAAGTCCTATATTTTGGTTCACATCAGTTCAAAGGATGTTTAATCCTGTATTGAAACAACAATGTAGGCAGAGTATCAGAAGCATGGAAAAGGGTGTGGGTTTAAAATTGACCCCTTGCAATAACTTCAATAACTTCAATAACTTCAATAACTTCAATAATTTGGCAGATTCAATTTTACTGCGATTGGCCGATGTATACCGATGAATTTTCCCAGGGAACGATATTTCCGTCAAAGGTCAATTTACCGGATCTCAAGCCTGTTAATTGTGCAGTTGCTTGTCCCGAAGGACTGATTGAAAAGTACAGATCATAAATGCCGATATTGGTCATCACATTTATTCGTAAGCCAATAGCATCTTTCTTTTTATTTTCTGTCAGTTTCCAACTGGTAATCTGGCCTCTGGCGGTAATGCCGCCCACACCATTGGGTCCAATCCTGTAATTTGATCCAACTTGAATAATTGCTTCGGTTGAATCAACAGAAACAAAATTAATTCCGTTGCTAACTGGTGTGCGTATTCCATATTTATCTTGCAGAAAATCAGCCTCCAATACAAAGTCCCTGTTCTCAATCATGTCTTTAACCAGTCGATATTCTTTCTCTATTTTGGCTTTTCTTTTTTCTTTCCCGGTCAGAGAAGCCTGTTCATCATTGATCTGGGCCAAGGTTAATTGTGCAGAAATGATGAAAGCGAGAAATATTACAAATCTTTTCATAGCCTTAATCTTTTCACTTTTGATTTCAGGTACAAGATTTGTTCCAAATCAATCAAATGAAGGATGGATTTGTCTTTTTTTTGCAAAGTTTAACAGATAATAAAAATGACTATTCAACCATTTATTATTTACCCAGCCAATTCAGCGAATAAATAGTAAATGGTCTAATAGTCAGTCCTTTTAAATGTTCACTTTCTCTAATCAATTTGCTCAAGCAGTGAGTCACGTTCTCTGAGGAATTCGGATAATTTCTCGATGCTGCTTCTTGTAATGGCTACTCTCCCGGAGCGATTGAACTGGGTTACTCCAAAGAAGTTCAATTCATCAAAAAGCTGCTGAGTTTCGTAGGTATGTCCTGTTTTTTCGATTACTACATATTCACGGGTAATTTCCAGGATCCTTGCACCTGAATTTCGCACTATGTTTTCAATCTTATCTGATTCAAATAGCTCTTCAATAGGTACTTTGTACAAGGCGATCTCCTGGAATATCATCTCGTCGTTGGTATTGAAATAGGCCTTGATGACATCCACTACCTTTTCGAGCTGGCCAACCACTTTGTGAACGCGATCAGGAGTTTCCTTAATGACAATGGTAAATTTAAAGATGCCCGGGATAGCCGATGCAGATACTGTCAAGCTATCAATATTGATCTTCCTTCGGGTAAAAATGATGGTGATTCTACTGAGCAAGCCGATGCTATCTTCTGAAAAAACGGTGATGATATATTCTTGTTTCATTGGGGTCTTATTTTTTAATTGAATGTTGACAATGCTAAACTTGTAACTTGAAACCTGCAACTTTGAACTCTTTTATGGCTCAAGTATAATGTCAGAGATAGAAGCACCGGTAGGTACCATGGGGAAAACATTGTCTTCCTTTTCAACGACCACTTCCAGTACAAAAGGACCTTTGTGGTCGAGCATTGCCTGAACGGCATCCTCCAGCTGATCGCGCGAGGTGACCTTTTGGGAAGCCAGTCCATAGGCTTTGGCTATTCCAACAAAATCAGGGTTTTTCAATTCCGTAAACGAGTAGCGCTTTTCGAAAAACAACTGTTGCCACTGTCTGACCATTCCCAGGAAGTTATTGTTGAGCACAATGATCTTGATATCCAGCTCATACTGGGAAATGGTTCCAAGTTCCTGGATGGTCATTTGGAATCCTCCGTCACCGGCAACAGCAAAAACCACCCGGTCGGGCTGGCCAATCTTGGCACCCATGGCTGCCGGAACTGCGAAGCCCATGGTTCCCAATCCTCCTGAAGTGATATTGCTCCTGGTCTGGTTGAATTTGAAGTAGCGCGATGCAATCATCTGGTGCTGACCTACATCAGTCACTAAAATAGCATTGTGATTGGTTTTTTCTGAAGCAATCCGGATGACCTCACCCATGGTTAAACCTGTTTGGGTCGGATAAATATCTTTGGTAATGACTTTCTCAATCTCGATCTGATCGCAATCACGGAATTCCTTCAACCATGCCTGGTGCGAATTTTTATTGACATTGTCAATCAGCATTCGAAGCGATTTTTTGGCGCTTCCCAAAATAGGTACATCAGCTTTAATGATTTTATGAATCTCAGCCGGATCAATTTCCAAATGAATTATCTTGGCCTGACGGGCATATGCAGCCACCTTCCCGGTCACCCTATCGTCAAAACGCATCCCAACTGAAATAATCAAATCAGCTTCGTTGGTTTTAATGTTTGGACCATAATTGCCATGCATTCCGAGCATTCCGACATTGAGCGGATGATCTGTTGCAAGTGCTGAAAGCCCCAGCAAGGTCCATGCCGCCGGGATGCCTGTTTTTTCAATAAACTCTTTCAATTCTTCTTCTGCATGACCCAAAATAACACCATGACCGAACAACACCAAAGGCTTTTTGGCCGCATTAATCAGTTCTGCAGCGGCTTTTACCTGGAAGGGATCAACTGGATATTCGGGCAGGTAGCTTCTGATTTTTGTGCATTTTTTATATTCAAAATCGAACATCCCAAACTGGGCATCTTTTGAAATGTCAAGCAAAACAGGGCCTGGTCTGCCGGTTGTTGCAATGTGGAAAGCTTTTGCGATGGCTTCCGGAATTTCTTCTGCACTGGTCACCTGAAAGTTCCATTTAGTAACCGGTAAGGTAATGCTGATCACATCCGATTCCTGAAATGCATCGGTTCCAAGCAATGGGGAAGACACCTGGCCGGTGATACAAACCAAGGGGATGGAATCAATCTGGGCATCAGCCAATCCGGTAATCAGATTGGTAGCCCCTGGACCAGAAGTTGCAAAACAAACACCTGCTCTTCCGGTAACCCCGGCATAGCCTTCAGCGGCGTGTATTGCACCCTGCTCATGACGAGTCAGGTAATGGGTGACCTGCTGGTCAAAATCATACAATGCATCATAAATAGGCATGATCGCGCCCCCGGGATACCCAAAAATGGTATCAACCCCTTCTTCCAGAAGAGATAAGATTACAGCTTTTGAGCCACTTACTCTTGTTGTTGCCATAGTATTGTTCGTTTTATTTATTTTTCAAATTAAAAAACCCAGGAACGATTGACTATTAGACTATTTACAATTTACTATTTGTTGTGGTACTAAATGGTAAATAGTCAATGAATAAATGGTCAATCATTCACCTTGTCACTTCTTAAATCATTCTCACTGCTCCTTTATCGGCCGAGGAAACCATGCTCGCATATGCCTTTAAAGCTTTGCTTATCTGTCGGTTCCGCCCTGTTGGTGTAAAGGCGTCTTTTCCTTTTTGTAATTCTTCAGCCCTGCGCTGTGCCAATTCCTCGTCACTTACCAACAGGTTAATTTTCCGCTCAGGAATGCTGATTTCGATCTGGTCGTTTTCCCGTATCAGTCCAATGGCGCCACCGGCTGCGGCTTCGGGTGATATATGCCCGATTGACAAACCCGACGTTCCCCCTGAAAAGCGTCCATCAGTAATCAGGGCACAGGCTTTGCCCAGTTGCATGGATTTGATATACGAGGTGGGATATAACATCTCCTGCATGCCAGGACCGCCTTTGGGACCTTCGTAGCGGATCACCACAACATCGCCTGCATGCACCCTGTCGCCCAAGATCCCGTTGCAGGCATCATCCTGCGACTCAAATACTTTGGCTGTTCCCTTAAACGTATATACCGATGGATCGACCCCTGCGGTTTTCACGATACATCCATCCTGCGCGATGTTGCCGTATAAAACAGCCAGTCCGCCATCTTTGTTGTAAGCGTGTTCATAATCATGGATACAACCATGTGCACGGTCGGTATCCAATTCCTTGTAATAATTTTCCTGGGAACCCATCACCAGGTTGCGTCCACCTCCGGGGGCCGATTTATATCTGCGCAAGGCATCTTCGGTAACTGTTGGGGCTATCACATCATATTTGGCAATGGCTTCACCCAAGGTATTCCCGTCCACCCTATAAGTCGATGAGTCGAGCATTCCAGCGCGGTCAAGTTCTGCAAGGATACCAATGATACCACCGGCACGGTTCACATCCTGAATGTGGTATTCACCGTTGGGCGCCACTTTACAAAGATTGGGAGTCACGCGTGAAAGTTCATCGATATCCTTCATGGTGAAATCGATGCCCCCTTCAGAGGCAATGGCCAGGATGTGTAACACGGTATTGGTCGAACCACCCATGGCAATATCCAGTTTCATGGCATTTTGGAAAGCCTGTTTGGTGGCAATATTGCGGGGCAATACCTTTTCGTTTCCGTTTTTATAATGGTCGTAAGTAATTTCAACAATTTGGTTGGCCGCTTCTTCAAACAATAGCCGTCGGTTGGCATGTGTAGCCAGGATGGTTCCGTTGCCCGGTAGTGCCAGGCCCAGGGCTTCGGCCAGACAATTCATGGAGTTGGCCGTAAACATACCCGAGCATGAACCGCAGGTTGGACAAGCATTCTGCTCCACTTTGGCAATTGTTTCATCGGAAACGGCTGTATCGGTTGCCATGACGATCGCATCGACCAGGTCAAGCATCTTCCCATCCACCTCGCCGGCTTCCATGGGTCCACCTGATACAAAAATGGTGGGGATATTTAAGCGCATGGCAGCCATCATCATGCCGGGGGTAATTTTGTCGCAATTCGAGATGCAAACCATCGCATCCACCTTGTGGCCGTTGACCATGTATTCAACACTGTCGGCAATCACATCGCGTGAAGGAAGCGAATACAACATGCCATCGTGCCCCATGGCAATTCCATCGTCGATTGCAATGGTATTGAATTCAGCGGCAAAACAGCCCTTCTGTTCGATGATTCTTTTGACGAATTGTCCAATATTGTGTAAGTGCGCATGTCCGGGAACAAACTGTGTAAATGAATTGACAATGGCAATGACGGGTTGTCCAAAATGTTCCTCTTTCATTCCGTTGGCGCGCCAAAGGCTTCTGGCCCCTGCCATGCGCCGTCCTTGGGTACTGGCGGCTGATCTTAGTTGTTTTTCCATATCCATTTGCTTCAAATTATATAATCCTTTAAAAAAAAGCCTTTCTCCTTATGAAAGAGAAAGGCTTTTGAATTGTATGAATACATACACTTACCAGCCTTTCTCCTGAATGAGAATGACGACGACCAGGACCAGTAGAATATATGTAGACTTCATTGCTGTATTTTTAATCATTAAAAAAGCCATTCTTATTATCTGAGAATGGCTTTCAAGTTTTTTAGCTTACATTATACCATTCTCATTCAGCACGAAGGACGACCACCACGCTGACAATGACTAGAGATATAATGCTGATATTTTTCATTGTTGTTTTCGATTGATAAGGCAAATGTAAAAATTAATTTGAAACCCCAAAATTAATTTGAAAGTTAAATGATGATTTATTAACAAATCTAAAACAAAAGCAGGCTGATTTGTATAATTAAATGGTTTGAAGCGTGCAATTTACTTCCATTTTCCAATGACAACTTTATTTTTCGTAATTTTTTGACCATTCAATGTAAAGCAATCTGTGATTTTATGAATCCTCTGCCTTTATCCCCGGTCACTCCTGATGAATGCTCCATAGGTATATACTACCTGTTCAGTACATAGTTTTTTCTTGATTTATGCATAATTCAAACTTATTTTGTGTATCTTTAATAGTACAAACCATGCACGAACTAAGTACGAAGAAAGTAAAAACACTGTATTAAACAATAGGTGAACAGCAGCAGGCCAGGAGCATGGAATGAACCGGGCAGGAAATCAATGTTTAACTAAAACTAAATCCATTATGGCAACAGTAAATGAACTGATCCGGTGAATTAAATTCAACGGATCAGTATAACCTGGCAGTGTATTTGCCTGATTGATTGTGAGTTTTGCGCTATTGATTGGTAACGCTTATTTTTCTGAATCGAATCAGTTGGCCATTTGCCTCATCCCACAGGCTAAGTTTTAAAGCCTTAAATGTGGATAGAAAGGTGATTGGCTTGACATCCTTGAACAGTTCATTTTCATTTTGACACCGTGCCAAATTGTAATTGGGAATTCTTGGACTTAAATGATGCACATGGTGAAAGCCGATATTGCCTGTAAACCATTGCAAAACAGCAGGTAATTTCAGAAATGAACTGCCTTGTATGGCGGCCGTTTTGTAATCCCAACTGCTGCCCCTATCCCATGAGACATCCTCAAACTGGTGCTGGACATAAAATAACCAGAGGCCAATGGCATGTGAAATCCAGAGCAGTGGTAACTGAATTAAGAGATAAGCCTTTAACCCGATCAGTAAACTCATACCGGTGGCCATCCCTAAAAGGACGATATTGGTGAAATAAACGTTCCATCGTTCTTTGGGCGTCATGTTCTTATTTGAAAACCGGTTCTGCACTACAAACATAAAGAAAGGCCCTACGGTAAACATGATGTATGGATTGCGAAAGGCCCGGTATAAAAGGCGCTTCCAGATGGAGGCACTCAGGTATTCATCGACAGTCATAGTCCATACATCGCCCAATCCCCTTTTGTCGAGATTGACTGTAGTGGCATGGTGTTCAGAATGATGCTTATGCCAAGTGTAGTAAGGAGTAAAGGTGATGATACCACTGATGATTCCAACGATCTTGTTGGCTTTCTTGGACTTGAAAAAAGATCCGTGGCCGCAATCGTGAAAAATGATAAATATCCTGACCAGAAATCCCGAGGCGATAATGGCCAGCAAAAGAGTGAGCAGGTAAGAAACCTTTAAACTTTGTACCATTAATACCCAGAGTATGAAATAGGGTATGACTGAATTGCAGATTTGCCAAATGCTTTTACGTAAATCGGGCTGGATGTAGTTCATGACTACTTTTTGCCAGGTCCGATCATTTGCCTGATTGTTGATGGCTGTTTCCATTGTAAAAATAAAATTAAAAATGTTGCTATTATTGTTCTTCTGCTGAAATTTCACAAACCATTGCATTCATCAGGACTTCGGTCAATTAACTACCGCCGGCCTTCTAAATGCTCGATATAGTTTCAGGATGAAATTTCGCATGCAACAAAATAGGGGAACATTTATCTACTTTGAAAAGAGAAGGGATTAATGGGCCTTGTTGAGTGGTAAGGAGACCATATTTGTGGTCAATATCAATCGGATATGGCCAGTGGCATTCGCCCCTGAGCGCTTAGATGGACTCTTTGAGTTTGAGTAAATATTGGCGTGAGACCGGGATCTCTTCTTGTGATCCACGAATGGTCAACCAGTGGTTGTTAAATCTCCTGTTGAGCTTTTCGATGTAATGGGTATTCACTATACAAATCCGGTGGCAACGAATAAAATTGGCGTATGGCTTCAGCTGTTGTTCGATATTTTTTAAGGTACTCCTGATGAGCTTTTTGCGAAGGTTTTTATCCTCCATATAATCAATTTCCACATAGTTATCCGCTGATTTGATCAGGGCAACATTTGAAATGAGCAGCGATAAATTTTCGGTATTGTTCTCTGAAACAAACTCAATGGATTGATGCAAATAATCATCCTGCAGTTTTTTAACGGGCTCCTGACTGATTTCTTTTTTGATAGTCAGCAATTCATTCTGTTGCCGCAAGTCCTTGAATTCATCAGCGATTGCCAAGGCCACGGGAGGAAACAGGCAAATTAATATTACCTTAAACATGGTGTAAAATGAGATGGTGACCGAACCCACATACCGTAAATAGAATGCGAATGATACTGCACTCAGTACCAAGATTATAAACCCTCCTAAATAGGAGAGGAAGACCCTTTCTTCGGGTGGCGGATTCTCATAGCGGATGATCCACAGGAAAGCTGCACGGGTCAAGGCCATAAACAGAAAAACGATGGCCCCTAAGCCTGCTACAATCAACAGCCGGTTGTTAAAATCAAATTGGTCGAGTGGAAAAGGTTGAAAGAAAAGCACAAACAGGAATACCCCAAAACTTATACTAAGAAAAAGCTTCCGGTCTTCCTTGATCAGGAATAATAATTGTTCCAGTTTTTTATTCATAGGTTTGACAGTGTGTGAAGAACAATTTTATACATGAATTGTTGATGACTTTACGATAATTCTATCGGTTTGGTTAATATTTCTGAATGCTCCAAAGCGGCTGTATTCCTAGGCTTTGTGACTTAGGTAGCCCTGGTTTTTGTCCATCCACATAAAATTGCTATTTCAACATATCTTTCAATGATACCTTTATTCAACCATTTTTGGAAGTAATAGCTTGACTGTCGGTTCGATTGTTATTTTTGTACCCGCTTAACTAAAACTAATTTTTCGCTGAACATGAAGCTCTTCCTATTGGCCATTTGTTTGGTCTTCACTGCCTTGCTTTCTACTGCACAATCAATTCGGATCAATGAAGTTATGAGCTCCAACGGAGGAGTGATCACCGACATGGATGGTGAGACATCCGACTGGATTGAATTATTCAACGGGGGAACGACTTCAGTCAACCTCAACGGATATGGTTTGTCGGATAAAAAAGACCAGCCCTTTCAATGGATTTTTCCTGATTACTCTGTTAATCCAGGTAGTTACCTGCTTGTTTTTGCATCAGGAAAAGACCGGAGGGAACCACCGGTTAACTGGAATACCATCGTGGCCAGTGGCGATGAATGGAAATACCTGGTCCCCACCGCTGAACCGACCACCAATTGGCGTGTGAGCAGTTTTGACGATTCAACCTGGGCTACAGGCAAAAGTGGTTTTGGAATGAGCGATGGTGATGATGCAACCGTGGTTACCGTTACTAAATCGATCTTTTTGCGCAAAAAGATAAACATCGCCAATGCGGCATCTGTCAGGCAAATGATCCTGCACATGGATTATGATGATGGGTTTATCGCCTACTTGAATGGGGTTGAAATTGCACGGGCACAAATGGTGGGAAAGGGTGCTGCTCCAAGATTTGACGTACTTGCTTCAGCTCAGCATGAGGCTTTGATGTACCAGGGGAAGGCCCCTGAAAAATTTGAAATCACCAATCCAGGCCTTATCCTAAAGACTGGAGAAAATATATTGTCCATTCAGGTACATAATTCTGATGTCACTTCATCAGACTTGTCGGCCATTCCATTCTTGTCGATAGAAACCACTGAGAAACCTGCAGCTACCCGGACAGTTGATATTTTAAATCTGGGAAGGAATGAGTTTCATACCAACTTTAAATTGGATGCCGATGGAGAATCGCTTTATCTGACCAATTCCTCGGGTGTTTTGGCTGACAGTGTACAGGCAGTGGGCTTACCGATCAATTATTCTTTTGGTCGATCGTCGAAAGATCAAACTGCATGGGTGGTTTATAGTGCTTCTACTCCAGGGGTAATTAATTCCGGGGATGAAGTTTCGGGAGACATGCCTGAAAAACCGGTTTTCAGTGTGCCAGGTGGAATTTATCAGGTCAGTATGAGTGTTGCGATCACAGCTCCCAATGCAGGTGATACCATATATTATACCACAGATGGCTCAGTTCCTATGAAATCATCAGCGAAGGTTGTTGGTGAAATTGGCATTACAACGTCTAAAGTTATCAAGGCAAGAATAATAAAAGCGGGAATGTTGCCCGGCGAAATAGTTACCAATTCCTATATCATTTATGGGAATAAAAAAATGCCTGTTGTTTCCATATCGATGAACCCTACCGATTTGTGGGATTATAATACAGGAATTTATGTGGATGGTCCAAATTGGACTGCTGAAAATCCACATTTTGGTGCCAATTACTGGGAGGATTGGGAGCGAGCTTGTCATTTTGAATTGATGGAAACCAATGGAAGCAAGGTCGTTGATGTGGATGCCGGAATCAGTATATTCGGCAACTGGTCAAGGGCCAATGCCCAGAGATCCTTGGCTATTTATTGTCGCAAAGGCTATGGTTACGAGGAAATTAAATATAAAATATTCAATGACAGGCCATACGACAAGTATAAGAATATTGTTTTGCGTAATTCAGGAAATGACTGGAACAACTCGATGTTCAGGGATGGGTTAATGACCAAGCTGACTTTTGGGCTGAACCTTGAACAACAGGCTTTTCGCCCTGCAACAATCTTTTTGAATGGCGAATACTGGGGTATTCAAAATATCCGTGAAAAGATCAATGAACATATGCTCGCCCAGCACAATAAGAATGTAGATGCTGATAATATAACGATCCTTGAAAATAATGGAACCACGATTCTGGGTGTGGCTGATGACTATTGGGCGATGTTCAGCTTTCTTGAAAATAATAGTCTGTCCACTCAAACCAATTACACAAAAATGCTTGATTGGATTGATGTGAACAGTTTCATTGACTATTTTGCCTCACAGATTTACTTCAGAAACCACGACTGGCCTGGTAATAATATCCGTTATTGGAGAGCCAATGATTCTACCGGACGGTGGCGCTGGATCCTGTATGATACGGATTTTGGCATGGGCATCTGGGGTGCTTCACCTGCCGAAAATTCTCTGGCCTTTGCAACTGATCCCAATGGACCTGGATGGCCAAATCCACCCTGGTCTACGCTGATGTTGCGCAAGTTGTTAGAAAATAGCGTATTCCGCAACCAATTTGTGAACCGTTTTGCTGATTTGCTCAATTCCAATTTTCGTGCTGACAATGTGAACAAGGCGATAGACCAGAAAAGTGAGGCGATCACTGATGAGATTGCCAATCATTTGAAAAAATGGAATGGCGGTACGAAAGACTACTGGCTTTCAAACGTTCAGCAAATGAAATACTTTGCCACTGCAAGGGCAACCAATGTGTTTGGTCATATCCGGTTAAAATTCAGCCTACAGAATCAGCAAGTCATCACTGCGCAGGCTGACTCCATGCAAGGATTAATCCAGTTGAATTCACTGAAATTGTCCAATTTCCCATGGAAGGGATCTTATTTTCCAGATGTTCCTATTACAATGACTGCACTTCCCAAGGTGGGTTATAAGTTTGTAAAATGGACAGGAATTACAACTGGAAGTAGTTTGGCAACAGTGAAAGTAGCTCCACAGGCCAATTTGATTATAACGGCGGTATTTGAAAAGGACGGCAATCATTACGAAGATATCGTGATCAATGAAATCAGCTTCAACAACGCTGCGACGGCTGATCCAGGTGATTGGATTGAACTCACCAACAAGGGATCATTCGATATTGATATTTCAGGATGGAAAATAACAGATTCTGATCCCAATCATCAGTATATTTTTGCTGCCAACACTTTGCTCAAAGCCAATGAATACCTGGTAGTGTCCAGTGACCTTACGATGTTTAATAATATTTTTGCAGGAGTTAAAAACCTGTTTGGACCTTTTAACTTCGGACTAAGCAACACACTTGATGCAGTTAAATTGTATTCGCTCGAAGGCCAATTGGTTGACGAAGTAAACTATTGGAATACAGACCCATGGAAGACTGCGCCATTGGATGAACTTTGGTCGCTTGAACTGACTGATCCTACACTGGACAACAATTCTGGATTAAACTGGGTATTATCAATCAATAACGGGACCCCCGGACTGCGCAATACACCCTACATTCCAGATGCGGTTGATGATTTGCCAGTTGCAGTAACCACTTCTGAATTGTTGCAGAATTACCCCAACCCATTCAGTGATGGAACATACATCGAATTTAAGCTCGACAAACCGGGTGAATACAGGGTTTCCATAATCGATGTGAATGGCCGTACACTTAAGATTCTTGAAGGCGACGATCAATTGTCAACCGATCACACCATTTATTGGGATGGAAAAGATGATTCAGGAAAATCCGTTGTGACAGGTGTTTATTTCTATAGGCTTGAAGCCCAGGGATTAAGTGAAATGAAACGTATGGTCAAGATGAAATAGGCAGGTTTGATTTGTTGAAAACCTGTAGATAGCGGGCTAGGAAAGAAAATCCTTGAATCAGACAATCTAAAATAGAAAGGCCATCTCCGGAATAAGGAGATGGCCTTTTATTTATTGGTTTAAATATTCTATTTCATTTAAACAACATACGTTGAAGAAGCGGTGTCGCCCCCTCTTCCGGTCCAATTGGTATGGAAGAATTTACCGCGAGGCTGGTCAATGCGTTCATAGGTATGGGCACCAAAATAATCGCGCTGGGCCTGCAACAGGTTGGCTGGTAAGCGTTCACTGCGAATTCCGTCGAAATAACAGAGTGCAGAAGTCAGTGCTGGAACAGGAACCCCATTGGTAAGGGCAGTGGCGCAAACACGACGCCATCCGGCCTGTGCTTTTTCTACGATTTCTTTGAAATGAGGCGCGAGCAGCAGGTTTTGTAAATCTGGGTTTATATCGAATGCTTTTTTGATATCAGCCAAGAATACCGAACGGATGATACATCCACCACGCCACATGAGGGCAATGCCGCCGTAGTTCAGGTTCCAGCCATATTCTTTGGCTGCTTCCATCATCAGGTTGTAACCTTGTGCATAGGAAATGATCTTGGCTCCAAACAATGCATCTTTCAGGTCCGAAATCATTTGTGCCTTGTCAATGGTTTTGTCAACTGCCGGACCGTTCAGCAATTTGGAGGCTTCAACGCGCATGTCCTTTTGAGCTGACAGGCAACGTGCAAATACTGATTCTCCGATCAAGGTTAATGGGATGCCAAGGTCAAGGGCAGAAACGGCTGTCCATTTGCCGGTTCCTTTTTGGCCGGCTGTGTCAAGTATCTTCTCCACCAAAGCCTCCCCGTTTTCGTCTTTGAACCCCAGAATATCGCGGGTAATTTCGATCAGGTAAGAATCCAGGTCGCCCTCATTCCATGTTTTGAAAACATCGTGCATCTCATCAGCGCTCATGCCCAGCATTTCTTTCATCAGCTGGTACGCTTCACAGATGATCTGCATATCGCCGTATTCAATGCCGTTGTGAACCATTTTTACGAAGTGGCCTGCACCGCCTTCGCCTACCCAGTCACAGCAAGGTGTTCCGTCTTCCACTTTGGCAGCCACGGCTTGGAAGATTTCTTTCACTGCAGGCCATGCAGCAGGTGATCCGCCTGGCATCATGGATGGTCCCAGCAAAGCGCCTTCTTCACCGCCTGAAACGCCGGTTCCGATGTACAAAAGACCTTTGCTCTCAACATATTTGGCCCTGCGAATGGTATCGGGAAAGTGAGAGTTGCCACCGTCGATAATAATGTCGCCTTCTTCAAGATGAGGAATAATCAACTCAATAAAATCATCCACAGGCTTACCGGCTTTTACGAGCATCATCACCTTGCGGGGTTTTTCAAGCGAGGCGCACAATTCTTCAATTGAATGTGCCCCGATGAAGTTTTTACCTGCACCACGACCAGCCATAAACTCATCAACACGCGCTATGGTGCGGTTAAAAACGCCTACCGTAAAGCCCTTGCTCTCCATGTTCAATACCAGGTTTTCGCCCATCACGGCTAACCCGATGAGCCCAATGTCTGCTAATTTTTTCATTCTTTAATTTTATAGTTTCTAATTTCTAATCATTTTATTCAGTTTTGAATCCAAGTGCTTTCAATGTTTCAAGCGTTTGCTGATTTACATTCTTTGCCAGGATGGTATACACCGGATATTCCCTTCGCACTGGGTAGTCACCACGCAGCTTTTCAAATGCTTCAGGGTTTTTGCGAAGGGCTGCATCATCAGTTCTAATATCGTAGGTAGCCAATACCGCTTTCCCTACAATTGCTTCCAGGGAAAGATTCAGCCCATCCAATTCAATGAAAGTATTCTGCGGAAGTTCCACTTCCTGAGCTTGCCAATTGTCAATTCCAAGGCCAAAAAAGCGGCTGATGGCCTTAATGCTCATGCTGGTACCGTTGGCTTTACCGTCCTTCGAATAACCTGCAATATGGGGAGTTGCCAGATCAACCATTGCCAGAAGTTCCAGATCAATGTCGGGTTCATGTTCCCAGCAATCGATCACCAATCCGGATATCTGACCCTTCTTTAAAGCTGCCTTTGCAGAGTGGGTATCAAGTACTTCCCCGCGGCACGAGTTGATGACAATTGGTTGTCGTTCCAAGGCTTCAAAGAAGTGCGAGTCAGCCAAATGAAAGGTGGCATCCTCTCCCTGCATATTTAGGGGAACATGTAAGGTAATGATATCGGCTTGCTGCATAATTTCACTCAGGCTGCAAAATTGATCCTCTCCTTCAACACGAGCTCTCGGAGGGTCGTTCAGCAAAACCTTCATTCCCAGTAATTCGCAAACATGGGCCACTTTAGAGCCAACCTGTCCGACACCGACAACGCCGATGGTTTTTCCCTTTAGCTCAAAGCCTTTCTGTTGGGCCAAAACAAAGAGGGCAGAGGCAATGTATTGTTCTACCGACTTACTATTGCATCCCGGGGCGTTGGTCCATTGGATGCCCGCTTTGGCGCAATAATCGGTATCAATATGGTCATAGCCGATAGTGGCAGTGGCGATGAATTTTACCGAGGAGCCTTCCAGTAATTGCTCATTGCAATTGGTCCGGGTTCGGGTAATAATAGCATCTGCATCATGTGCAATCTCGGGAGTAGTCTTTGGTCCCGAAAGATAAACAACCTCGCCAAATGGCTCTAAAGCCCCTTTTATGTATGGTATTTTATCGTCGATTATAAATTTCATAGTTTCTAAAAATTAAACACATAGGCACATAGGATACATAGAATTTATTTTTTTTATTTTTTCATTTTATGAATTAATTAGGCAAATAAGTTTCATGATTTTCTTTTCTAGGTGTCCTATGTGCCTATGTGTTTAATTCTTTTTTTTATAATAGTTTTTCACCATTTCATCCAACACACCACTCGTTCGGGCTGCAGTCTGTCCTGTGCTTACACATTTTCCTTCTCCACGCAATTCATTCACCACCTGTTGGATCAAATGATTTTGAATGTTTTGAGGGTTTTGGAAGCTAAAGTTAATAGTTCCTTCTGGGGTAGTTAGTTTTACATCGCCATGCTGAAAACTTGAGAAAGTAAGTTTTCCCTTCGTTCCAGAAATCTCAATGATGTCTTCCTCATTTCCCTTAGCAACCACGAAACACCAGCTTCCCGTTCCAATTACACCGTTTCCAAAAAGAAAAGTTCCCATAACCGTATCTTCTGCTTTATAATATCCGGCCAGATTAACGGCGATCCCATGCACCTGCACTACAGGGCCAAACAAATAATCAAGGTAGTCCAACTGATGGGAGGCCAGATCAAAAAAGTATCCTGCTCCGGCAATATCCGGATTCACATGCCATGATTGCGATTCAGTATATTGGTCTTTTTCTCCAAACGATTTGTGCAGCCGAATATTGACAGTTAATGGCTTACCTATTATTTCATTATCAACCAGTTCTTTCACTTTCAAAAAAGCAGGAAGGGTGCGCCGGTAATAAGCCACGAACATAGGCATTCCGGTTTCCTGTGAAACGCGAATCATCTCCTGGCATTCCTGGTAATTTCGGGCCATTGGTTTTTCCACATACACCGGCTTTCCTGCAAGCATGGCCTCAATGGCATAAGAAGCATGGGTATCGGGAGGAGTGGCAATATAAACAGCATTTACATCAGGATCGTTGATCAGTTGACTGGCATCTGAATACCATACAGGAATACCATGCCTTTTGGCATAGTCGGCTGCCTTTTCTCCATTGCGGCGCATAACCGCATGCAGCTTCGAATGTGCTACTTTGTTAAAGGCAGGCCCACTCTTCAGCTCGGTTACATTTCCGCAGCCAATAATTCCCCAATTGATATCGTTCACAGTTATTAATATTTAAACCTGTCTTTAAATGCCCAAAGTCCCAATGCAGGATTTGAAATATAAAATATTTCTTCTCCATCAGCCATGGTATTGAACCCATCCCGCAATTTGGCAGGATCATATTTAATCATCATTTCATCAAAATCGGAATATTTAAATCCGATGCTTTCAATTTCTGCCTGCGTTAAATTCCCCAATGTTTTGCCGGGGCAATAAGTAATGCTGAAGCGCCCTTCCGAGGATCCATGGATCAGATGAGCCGCGGCACTCAGGTTGTTGCGTAATTCCTCATTGTCCTCGCAGGCCTTCAAGGTCGTAGGTGTTCCGAAATAACCGTATTTACGAATTAGCCGGTCTATTTCCTTGTCTTCCCCGAATTCTTTCAAGGCAGGGGCCAATACAATCAGTTCGCCATCATCGTCAATGGCCATGCGAGTACGGTAAATCGACTTGTTGCCCAGCCATGTACTTTTAAACTCTGTTGGATCGAGGTAGACCACCACTTTTTTCAATGGCTTATCGAGCATTTCAAAGTTTACAAGTAGTGCCAGCTTGGCGGCTTTATCAAATACTTCAAAGTCATCACCGATAAAGAGTCCGCGTGTTTTGATCTTGCCGTCGGTTTTATCCAGTCCAACCACCGTTTGCACATACACAATGGGCATGTGGTTGGTGAAATTCTCTGAAGCATAGTTAAAAATGCGTCTTACAGGTGTGTCGGCATGGCCCATCATTCTTTCCATTCCGAAGGCAGCACCAATAAAATGGCTTTTGTTGATTCCTTCCACACCGCCTGTACCTACAAATATATTTTTGTTGTAATTGGCCATTCCAACCACTTCGTGTGGTACGACCTGTCCAATTGACAAGATAAGATCAAAATTTCCCTCAATCAATAATTTGTTGACCTGCGCAGGCCAAGGAAACTCTACCGCCCCGCCCGTAACTTCTTTCACAAATTCTGCAGGAACAGTCCCAACGGTTACCACATCATTGCGCCAGTCATGTTCACGAATAAGAGAAGCTGGCATCGAACCAAACATGTGGGCAATCTGAGGGGAGGTCATAGGGGTATGTGTTCCCAAAGCAGGAAGTACATCAGTCAGGGCATCGCCGTAATATTGCCAGGTCATTTCAGTCAATTCACCGGCACGACTGGGCAGCCGGGTATAATCTGGAGGAATGGCCAAAACCTTTCCCCTTGCACCCATTTTGTCAAATGCCTCATACAAGCCTTTCTTCAGATCTTCTGCACTTAATTCATGTTCAACTGAACCTACCTCGTAATATAACATCGAATGATTTACTATTTAAATTATTTACAATTTACTATTTTCATTTAAACCTTTTTTATTTCGAAGGTATTCTTTTGGTCATTGAGTTTCTTTTTCATGGTTGGAATAGAACCAATGATAATCTTTAAAAGTTCATTGTTTTCTTTCAGTAAGCTATCCAGTAAATTTGCTTTCATTAAACCGGATTCTATTATTAATTCTATCCAATAAATTGTTTCATCCAATTCCTCTTCAACCATTTTAAGCTTATTCAAAAAATCCCTATCCGATTTCCCAAGACAAGCAGAACGATAATTTGCACCGGGTGATGTACCAGAGCGAATTATTTGCTTTCCTAATGTATTGCCAACATTGCTGTTGGGTAAACTTTCAGAAAGCTTGATGATTCTCAAAGCAAAAACTTTTAATCTTTTCTTTAAGTCGTCTGCATTCATGATGGATTATTTACTATTTAATTATTTACAATTTACTATTTAATTTCCTCATTTACAATTAATATACTAATATAATATTTTTAAAAGCAATAAAAGTCAATGTGTAAATCGCCGCATTGTCAGCAGCGAAAAATTGTAAATTGTAAATTGTCAAATAGTAAATCATTTCATCTTTTCACCCTTGCATTTCCTCCCCAGATGCTCCAAACCATGTCTTCGTCGGCAGGCTGGGCATAGTCGGTCAGGAAGGTAGTAGCCAATGCACCGGTAGCCCATCCAAACTGTGGCCATTTTTCAGGTTCCCAGCCTTTGAGAATGCCATACAACATTCCGCCTACAAAACCATCGCCACCGCCAATGCGGTCGAGCACTGTGATTTTGCGCGGCTCGATCACCTGCCACTCGTTTCCTTCAAGCATGATGGCACCCCAAAGGTGTTCGTTGGCGCTGATCACCTGGCGCAAGGTAGTTGCAAATACCGATGCATTTGGAAATGCTTCCTTTACGCGGTTGATCATGCCCTTGAATCCTTCGATCTCAGCATCAATGCCTTTGCCCCCGGCTTCAGGGCCTTCAATGCCCAGGCATAGCTGGAAGTCTTCTTCATTTCCAATCAGGATGTCGGCCACTGATGCAATTTCCGTAAAGCTCTCACGCAATTCCTGGTCCCGTCCTTTCCAAAATGAAGCTCGGTAGTTCAGGTCAAATGCAATGCGGGTTCCGTATTTCTTTGCGGCCCTTGCAATTTCAAGACAGAAGGTAGTGGTCTCGGGTGACAAGGCTCCAATCAATCCTGAAAGGTGAACGATCTGTACGCCCTCCTGTCCGAAGATGCGTTCGAGGTCGAAGTCCTTTACATTCAGGGTACGGCCAACCTCACCGGCACGGTCATTTTGTACACGGGGACCACGGCTTCCAAAACCGCTGTCGGCAATATTAAACTGGTGACGGTATCCCCATGGGTCGCCCTGAGGCACATCCGGACCTTCATAGTCCATGTGGCGACTTTTCAGGTTGCTTTTGATGAACTGGGCAATGGGACTGTCTTTTACAAAGGTAGTCAGTACTTTGACCGGTAAGCCCAGGTATGAAGCAATGCTGGCTACATTGGTTTCAGCGCTGGTGGCCTGCATTTCAAACAAGTTGCTGCTATGCACCGGTTGCCCATTGACCGGAGTAATCCGAACGCCCATGCTGGTTGGCACCAACAAGGCATATTTACAGTCTTTTTTTAATTCGAAAGTCATATTTTGATTTAAGATATTAGACAATAGATATTACAGGGTTTAAAGTTTAAAGTTGCGTGCCGATCGACTTCTACCATCCATTAACTTTAAACTTTAAACTTTGAACTTTGAACTTCTTTAAACTCCCCCAAATGCGCTAAACCCACCATCCACTGGAATGACTATTCCCGTTACAAAGGACGAAATGTCAGACAAAAGGAAAAGTGTAGCACCCTGCAGATCTTCTGGTTCGCCGAATTTGCCCATGGGAGTGTTGTTTACAATCTTTTGTCCACGGGGAGAGAAATTGCCAGTTGTCTGGTCCTGTACCAGAAAGCGGTTCTGGTCAGTAATAAAGAATCCGGGGGCAATCGCATTCACCCTTATTCCAACTTTGGCAAGGTGTACGGCCAACCATTCGGTAAAGTTATTGATCGAGGCTTTGGCAGCCGAATATGCAGGGATTTTGGTCAGTGGCTTGTATGAATTCATGGATGAAACATTCAGTACTACCCCTTTTTTGTTTTTCAGCATATCGGTGGTAAATACCATTGTTGGTACCAGCGTTCCTTTAAAGTTAAGGGCAAACACCTTGTCAAATCCATCCATTTCGAGCCCATAGAAAGTGTCTTCCAAATGGTCGAGGCTGTTTTCATCCATTTGTTCCACTTTGGTGGTGGCAGTGGGATGATTGCCACCGGCACAATTGATCAGCAGATCAATGTCACCCAGTTTATCATTGATGGTTTGCTTGGCCCGAACCAGGGATTCTTTGTCGAGTACATCGCCTTGAACACAAATCACCTGGCTTCCAAATTCATTGGATATTTCAGTTGCCAGTATCTCAAGTGGTTGACGGCTGATGATGGCTATTTTTACACCCACCGAAGCCATTGCTTTAACCATTGCAGTACCGATGACACCCGAACCACCTGTGATTACGCAAACTTTTCCTTTTAGGTCATTAAAACTGATTGTTGACATTTCTATTTTGTTTATTTATTTATAATAGTCAATATTTTCTTTGGTAATAATATCGATCGAGGTATAATTGTCCCTCTTCACTGGTTTCTTCAAAACAATGTGATCGAATAGGGTAAATACCGAATTATATCCTTGTTCTTCAGGGCGTTGGCAAATCAAAAAGTCAACACTTCCCTTTTTCAGATAAGCAATGTTTTCCCTGATCAAATCGTGGCCAATTACCCGGATACCTGATCTTCCTGTCTGTTCGAGAAATTTCGCCAGGTGATACACCTGTGAGTTGGTTACAAAAATTCCTTTCACCGCCAGATTGATATCCAGTGCTTGTTCTATTTTTTCTGTAAACGAACTGGAGGCAGGATCAGCAATTTCAAGGGTGATCAGTTTTCGCTTGCCAGCTGGATCATTGGTCTGAAAATATTGGTAAAAACCTTTTTCACGCTGTACCAAATGGTTGAGGTTGTCCATTCCCTTGGCAAAATGAAGGATCAGGATCGATGCATTTTCAGGAAGGGAATAATCCAGTAATTTAGCGGCCAGCATGCCCGACTGAAAAGAATCTTGTCCGATATAGCTTAATTTCTCGCTCTCTTTGAGGTTCGAATCAATAAAGACATAGGGGATCTTGCATTTTTGAAGCTCATCGATGAATAATTTGGATTCCCTGGAAAAGAACGGAGCAAGTACAACTCCATCGGGCTTGCTTTGAAGAATCAATTCGGCCTCTTCAATAAATGTTTGTGAATCAGACTGCTTGAAAAGATGGATCTCTATATTTACCCCGTATGGATGTACTTCCTCAAATGCTTTGCGAACACCCACCAGGGGTTTATTCCAATAGGCTTCCGAAGAAATAGGTTCAGGAATAAATACGACAAACGAAAAGGTCTTTTTGGAGGCAAGGGTACTGGCCAGCATATTGGGCTGATATTCGAGTTCAGCAATAATAGCAAGTATCCGATTGCGTGTCGCTTTTGATACCTCGCCGCGGTTGTGAATTACACGGTCTACGGTTCCTATTGAAACGTTGGCCTTTTGTGCAATATCCTTGATTCTGGTGCGGTTAATTGCTTTAATGGCTCAAATATTTAAGATGAATTTTTAACGCAGGAACAAAAATATAGAAATTTTTTAAAACCATCGTGTACGAACACGGAAAAACTATTTAAAAACATTTTTAGCCGATTTTATGGGTTCAACTTTGCAGATTTCAGATAAAGTACCTATTTTCGTGTTCGTACACGGAGAGTGTTTATTTTGATTTATATCTGTAAAAAATAATATATGCATTTGAATAAATTTAGCCTGGGAATAGGTGACCGTTTTTCTCACCAGGGCGTCGCACAGTTAAAGGCAATTGTCAAAGCCAATCAATCCGGATTGGAGATTACCCCTGTCTGGAACAAGTCAAACCGGGAACACATCTATGTCCATTCTCAACCGGCTGATGTTAGGAAAGAAGCCGATGCTGCGGTGAAGGCTTTGGGTTACACGGGTAAATATTTTGTTGATGCCGACCATATCAACCTGGGAAATGTTGCTCCGTTTGTTGAAACAGCTGATTTCTTTACCCTGGATGTGGCTGCATTTATCGGAAAAGAAAGCTCTGCCGCAGAAGTCGAAGCTTTCGTCAGTTCCTGTAAGAAATATCTTGGGCATCTTGCCATTCCTGGTATTGAAATTCCCTTGGAGGTATCTGAGGAATTGCTCAGAAGCATTACCGCCAAGTTTCTTGCCGCTACCGGTCAGGCTTCTGAAATCTATCAGTACCTGAAAGCAGCCAAGGGGGAAGGCAATTTTATTACCGAAGTTTCGATGGATGAAGTGGAAAGTCCCCAAACGCCCATCGATTTGTTTTTTATACTGAAAATGCTCGCTGATAAAGGCGTTCCTGCCCAAACGATTGCACCTAAGTTTACCGGACGATTTAATAAAGGCGTTGATTATAAAGGCAATGTGGAACAGTTTACCAAAGAGTTTGAAGAAGATGTGCTGGTGATTGATTTTGCGGTGAAAGAATTCGGACTTCCTGAAGAGTTGAAGCTGAGCGTTCATTCGGGAAGCGATAAATTCACCATTTACCCCATTATGGCTGGCATCATTCAAAAATACGGCAAGGGCCTGCATGTGAAGACTGCCGGGACCACCTGGCTTGAAGAGGTGATCGGACTGGCAGTGGCTGGGGGAGAAGCCCTTGAAGTCGCCAAAGCCATTTACTCTATTGCTCTGGGACGAAAGGATGAACTTTGTGCCCCCTATGCCGATGTGATCGAAATTGATGATTCACAACTGCCCTCAGCAGCTGAGGTGGCTGGCTGGAGCAGTGAAACGTTTGCCAATACCCTTCGCCATATTCCGGGTCATCCACAGTACAATGCCAATTTCCGACAATTAATCCACGTAGGGTATAAGGTAGCCGCCGAAATGGGTACCACCTATACTGATCTGCTTGAAAAACATGCAGATGTGATTGGTAACTGCGTGGAAGAAAACATCTACGACCGCCATTTGAAGCGATTGTTCAAGTTGAAATAAAGCTGATTTTCATTCAAAATGATTGAAGGAACAGTCTTTCAATCGATCGTTCTTTGACTTCCTGGTAGTCTGGAATTGCATTTTCGACTTACTCGTTCCCTACTTGATTCAGGTTTGTGCCCTGCCAAGGTATTGCTATCTGTAAGGTAACTGTAATGTATCTGTAATGTATCTGTATCCCACATTACAGTTACATTACAGATACATTACAGTTACCTTACAGATAGCAATACCCTGGCGGGATTCGGATGGAAAGGAGGCAGGGAAAAAGTCTTCTCCTGACGGGGATAAAGTATTCATTCAAATTGGCCGACCCGCTTCGGTAGCCCCTGTTGGTAAATGCAATGCGCAGATTATGAGTGATTTCAATGATTGGGGATGATTTTTTTATTGATATTAATGAAATAGAAAGAAGATATGAAGAAATTTATGGATGAAAACTTTCTGTTACAAACAGAAACTGCGCAGAAATTGTACCATGAACATGCTGCCAGGATGCCTATTTTCGATTACCACTGTCACATCAATCCAAAAGACATTGCAGAGGACCGGAAGTTCAAAACCATTACTGAAATCTGGCTGGCTGGCGACCATTACAAATGGCGCGGCATGCGTACCAATGGGGTGGATGAAAAGTACATTACCGGTAAAGCCAATGACTGGGAGAAGTTTGAAAAATGGGCTGAAACCGTTCCTTATACCTTGCGCAATCCCCTGTATCATTGGACACACCTGGAATTGAAACGGTTCTTTGGCATTGATGAGGTGCTGAGTCCGAAAAATGCACGTGTCATTTATGATGCCTGCAACGCAAAGCTGCAGACCCCTGAATACAGTTGCCGCAACATCATCCGCATGGCCAATGTGCATACCATTTGCACCACCGACGATCCGGTTGACTCACTTGAATACCATCAGAAAATTAAAGCCGATCAGTTTGAAGTTGCCGTATTGCCCGCCTGGCGCCCCGATAAGGCCATGATGGTTGAAAATGTAATCTCCTACAACCAATACATCAATCAACTGGCAGGGGTTTGCGAAATGGAAATCAAGAGTTTTGATGACCTGATGGTGGCCCTGAACAAAAGACATCGCTACTTTCACGACAATGGCTGCCGCTTGTCGGATCATGGTTTGGATACCGCTTTTGCTGAAGAATATACTGCCGAGGAAATTGATGCCCTTTTTCAAAAGGTCAGAATTGGCTATCGCCTGACCACAAGGGAAATACAGAAGTTTAAATCGTGCATGTTGTATGAGTTTGGGCGCATGGATCATACCCG
>DASXUZ010000196.1:0-6515 GCA_036504555.1 Prolixibacteraceae bacterium
GATACTCATCTGATACCTTTCTGTAACCTTACCTTACAGAAAGGTATCAGAAAAGTATCAGAAAGGTATCAGAAAAGTATGAGCTGCTGGGTAGGACACAACGCTACGATGAAAGGAGAAAATAGTTCAAGTAGACTAATCAGCTATGCTTTAAAATAATTTGGAATAATCACAAAGAGACATGGAAGACTCTCGGTATAAAATTCCTGAACGTCAATGGTAGCGAAGCATGAATTCACCTATGAGCTTTTACATGAAACCAGACACCTGATATTTTATTTAGACCTTGCAACTTCTATGATTTTCCACAGGTCACTGGGTTTTTCACTAAACGAGTCATTGAATAAAAATACTGCCACTACGATAAAGGCGATAAATCCAAGCACAATAAACAATTGTACTCCCGAAGTCTTTTGAATGTCTTGCTTTTGTTTGACGTCACAAACTTCGCCCGGGCAATACTGAGCTTTTTTTCCGTAAAACCATTTATAGAATATACATCCCAGACAAATACCAAATGCTGATTCAAAGAAAAGGAAGAGGAGACAGGTCAGGCAGATCAAACCCGTCATTGCACTATATGAATTGACCAAGACAATCAAAACAAACATGACGCTTGCCAAAACCAAGCCTATTATCCATGCAAATTTCTTTTGAGCAGCGCCTACATATTCAGGCACCTGACGACTTACAATTAATCGACCAATAATTAAGGTAGGGGAGAACCTGGGATTTACAAATACGCGTATGATAAAATCAATCAGGAAAGAAATAATAAAATACTTCAGGAGGATGAAATTCCCTTTTAGAATGGCCAATAATATGGCCATAAAAGCAAATACAAACAGTATTCCAGCCGTTGCTCTTACTTCCCGTTCATTCAAAACAGGAATCTCATATCCTTCCACGACTTCTCCAAAACGGATCACTTTACTCATCTTTGCTTGGTTTTAAGTTAAATTCTTCCATTCAAATTGGATTGATATTTCTATAAATCCGATGAAAGATAAGAACAATAAATGAAGTCAGATATATTTTTGCAATCTTTTGATTGCAATAGGCAAATTATATTTCATTTGCCAAATAGTAAATCGTCAATTATTAATTGGTAAATACTATTCATTCCTCAAGGACTCCACCAGATTTTGCCTGAAAGCCATCCGAATTGCCACGGCACTAAATAATACACCACTCAAAATAACCAATACAGAAATGGCGGGAATCCAAATCCACAAGTTGAAATAGAGTGATGAAATCAGGGAGGGCAGAGCACTCAAAACAGCTGGTATGAGACCAATCAAAACTGAAACGAACATTAGGAAAAGCTTCTCATTCATGACCAGGCGAAGGATGGTGGATTTTTTAAAGCCCACTGATAAAAGTAGCGCATATTCAGGAATCTGTTCAAAAGTGATGCGGAAAATGAGGATTCCAAATCCAAGTGTGCCGATTAAAAGTCCAAGGGCACCCAGCATCAGGAAGATATTTAAATAGGTATTTTCAATCTGGTAAAAAGCCAGCAAACGAGCGGTAGTGCTACTGATTTCAGGGCCATAATTTCGCCAGCTGTTCTGCAGATCTCTGGAATTTAGTGAACTAGTGGGTGCATCAAGCAAAAATAAATTCGAACCGCTGACCGATGGAAATGCCTGGACAAAATGATCTTCAGAAATGATCACATTGCCCTGAAAGATGGAATTGTCCAATCCACCGATCAATTTCAATTTTAAATCTTTTCCTTCCTCTGTCTGATAGATGAGCGTATCGCCGACTTTTTTACCCAGTCCCCATTGAATAGCCGTTTGATCAGCGATGGCGGGAATTACCCCATCAGGCAGCGTTTTATTGAGTGATAACCAGGGATGTTGGGCATCCAGCTCATTGGTTCGGGTAATAAAAGTAAATGCCGACCGCTCATTGAATTGAGTCACATTGCACGCAATGATTCGGGGCTGGGCGATTTTGTTCAGGTTCAGGCAACTGGCATCGTCGCCCGGTTGAACATGGAACTGTACGATCGTTGATCGATCAGCTAAGTCCAGGTCCTCCTGGCCTTGCTGACTGCCTGCATCAAACAGCAGGGGCATGGTGGTTTCAATAAAATAGTCATAGCCTCCTGTTCCCGATGAAGCCAATTCAGCATTGGAAGTCAAATCTTTGCGATTCAACCCTGTTGATACGACCATGAAAAAACCAACCGACAAGAAGCTGACAATTAAAACAGTCCGCTTGCGTTCGCCCGCCAGACGTTTAAGAATCAGTGAGCGAAACGAAAAAGCACTTCGGTTTTCATAAACTGATAATTTCTGCAGCGAGTAATTGAAAAGGAAAATGAGTCCGGGCAACATCCCGAAACCACTGATAAAAAAGAATTCAGGATTGATTTCACCACGCTGGAACCCTTTCAGAAATAAAGTCAATAGGGAAAGAACAATGAATGAAAGTCCAACTATCAGCGATCTACTTCCACCTTTCCCATTTTTGGAAGAAGATTTCCTTTGTAAAGCAATGACTTCCTTTTGGAGGAAGCGACTTAGGATAAAATACACCGAAATCATGGAAAGTGCGGCAATAATCAGGCTGCCCGTAATAAGAGAAACTGGACGGATGTAAATATTGACAATGGATGTCCTGACAATATCGACCCAGATGGTATTGATGGCCTTTAAAATCAGGTGATTGTAGAATATCCCAATTGGAATTCCAATTAAGATACCCAATAGTACAAATACCGAAGCCTCGGCCACAAACAAACTTCGTATGGTTTGAAATGAAAATCCGAGTGCAGAGAAGGTTCCGATCTCTGTTTTGCGAAATCCGAGGTACAATTTGAACAAAAGAAAAGCCAGCAAGACTGCGGCAAACAATACAAAGAAGCTTAAGCCGATAAACAATTGCCCAAAATCGGTACCATTGCTGGCTGCCGAGAGTCCTTCCGCTTTCACTGCCTTCACATCAAAACCCATTTGTGAGGGCAAAAGGCCCGAGAGGATCGCTTTCCTGAGCTCAGCGCTTTTTTGTCCTTCCATGCGGATGGCAGTTGACTGGCCAAATCGGTTCCCCCAGAGTTTTTGTGCTGTTGCAAGCGATACAAATGCCTTGGGGGTACCTTTCATTTGCTTCCAATAGGCTTCATCCTGCGGACGTATTTTCTTAAGATCAACCGGCACGCCGGTTTTCCAATCCCGGCAATTACTTGCATCTGAAAGACCTGGAATCACAGGCATCAGGTTCTGATCTGCCAGGCTTCCTGCCTGCTTATAAATGCGTTCAACAGTGAAGATGGTATCTTTCATCACCAGGCGCCGCAGTGGACCCACCTCGAAATACGATAGCCGGATGGTATCATTCACTTTCACTTTCAAATCATCAGCCAGCCATTGACTGACAATTATTTGCTGACCCGACAATGATTCATCCGTTGAGACAAACGAATAGGGTGCTTGCTTTCCATGGAGCGAAATCTCATCGATAAAATAACTGAACACAGGATGTGCTCCGGGTAGGGTAGAGGTGCAAATCTGCTCAACAACCGGTTCAACAAATACGCGGTCAGATATCAGTTCGGTGTAATTGAGCGCCTTGTTCTCCCGTATCTGGAGGTTTACATCTTCCAGGGTCCAGCTTTCCTGTAATTTGGTAATTAATTCATCCCTTGAAACACCTTCGGCAATTAAAAGCACATTGGCCTTTTGCTGAAGCTCCATTTGTTGGTTCAGCCATGCCAGGTTTAGGAAAACATTGCGGGGAGCGGATTGAATATTTTGTAAATTTAAATTGCCCAGTTCATTTGCTTTCAGGATTTTGGCAATCTTTACACGAAACGATACAGTGGCTTCTTTCACCGAAACGAAAGGCGTATTGGCTGGAAATGTATTCAGTTTATTGACCCGAAGCAAAAGTTCATCTCCTACTTTCAGACCTGACAAGGCAGCCAGGTTTTCGTTGATGGACGCTTCATTGTCGACCAGCACAAAGGCTTGCGGATGACTGGCCCCGAGTACTCGGGATCCCAGGGTGGAATCTACACCCCAAACAGCCAGTTGGTTGATCCGAAGTTCACCTCCACCGATTACTCCTATACCATTGGCACGCAGCAGGGCAGATGTTTCAACACCTGTCTTTTGGGCCAATTCTTTTGACAGTTGCTGTCGAAACAACCTTTCACCGGCGGTAATTACCTGTGAAGTATTTCCCAGCCGCTGAACTGTAATTTGTTGCAAGCTGTATTTTACCGAATCGCCAATGATCAGTGCACCCACTAAAATAGCGGTACTTAAGGCAATCCCCAAAACAATGGTCAGATTCAGTTTGCGGTAAAACCAGATGGATCGTATTATCAGCTTGGTGAGGGACATCTATGGGATTATTTACTATTTTATTATTTACTATTTACAATTTACTATTTGCAATTTAACCATTTAGCCATTAAACGATTACAGATTAAATAATTAATGATTCAACCATCCAACCATTTAACCATTCAACCATCCAACCATTCAACCATTCAACCATCCAACCATTCAACCATCCAACCATCCAACCATTCAACCATTCAACCATTCAACCATCCAACCATTTAACCATCCAACCATCCAACCATTTAACCATTCAACCATCCAACCATCCAACCATCCAACCATTCAACCCTTCAGTCTTCCGTCTTCCAGTGAATAAATCCGATTCATTTTGCTGGCGACTTCCATCGAGTGGGTAACCACAATCAGCGTAAGCCCTTCTTCTTTATTCAGTTCAACCAGTAAATCAGTGAGATTAAAAGCTGATTGATGATCAAGTGCCCCTGTCGGCTCATCAGCCAGAATTAATCCCGGACGGTTGATCAGGGCACGGGCAACTGCCGTCCGTTGACATTCACCGCCCGAAAGCTGGGAGGGCTTTTGATGGGCAACTGCAGTCAATCCCATGCGGGCAATCAAACCTTGGGCATGATCAAATGTCTCTTTTCCCTGTAGCTTTTTATGGGCCAGTGTGGGTAAAAGTACATTTTCCAACAGGCTTAGCTGAGGCAATAAATGGTGCATCTGGAAAACAAATCCAATTTTCTCATTGCGAAAGCCAGCCAATTGCTGATCGTTGTATACCGACAAATCCTGGTTGTCGAAGTGTATTTCACCCGAGTCAGGCCGGTCAAGCGTACCGATCAGGTTCAATAAAGTGGTTTTGCCAGAGCCCGATGGCCCGACAATGGCAATCCGCTCTCCGGCATTGACTTCCAGAACAAGCCGATCGAGAATTATTCTTCCTGTAGGATTGTTTCCTGAGTGATAGGTTTTGGATATTTGATTAAGTCTTAGAAGCATTCTGAAATTGGCTTAGATAATGGGTGATTATTCCTTTTTGATCGGTTACACAGCAAAACAATCAATTGAAATCAAAAGTACTCAATCTTTCTGACAATCTTTTGTCCGCGTGTGATGCATTCTATCCAATTGCCCTGATTGTCATATCGATAGCTGTATGATATTTGTGAAAGCAAGTCACCTTTTTCATTGTAAAAATTCACCTCCGTTTGATTGTTGTTCTGATCATACTTTAACCCCGATCTGAATGCAAACAACAACTGACCATCCCTCCCATCAAACGCAATATGCTCAATCAGGTTGTTTCTGTCATCATATTTAGACAGGTTCCTTGAAGATAATTTTCCTTTGTTGTAATGCTCCCAAAGCGTTCGGTTACCATGTTCATCATATTCGTAATAGTCCGTGTTGGTGATAGAAGTTCCTGAAATAATTGAGTTTTCTTCAATCAGCTGGTTCTTTTCATTGTATTTATATGCAATCGTTGATGCCACCTTGCCATTTGCTGCACTGAGACAAAGTTCAGTTTTATGACCGTTTTTATCATATTTTGACTTTCCGGTATTAAGCATCCGGTTTAAAATAGAATCACCAGGAACGGAAAAACTCTCATCACTTATTTCCTCAACAACATGCCCCTGATCATCCAACTTATACTTGAATTTTGTGTGGTTTGCCAAACTTCCACTTGAATCGTACGATTTGGTACTTGTCCGGTTCGACAAGCTATCATATTCGAAAATTGACTTGTGAGTTTTCCAATCTGAATCAAAACCGCAGGCGCTCAGCAGATTTCCTTTGCGATCATAGGTTAAAGAGTCGTAATCAATGTAGTAGCATCTTTCCCATTGAACTAGCGTGTCGTTCCTGTTGATATCGCAAAAGTATTTGATCACCAAAGACCTGCATTTTCCTTTCAGGATGCGGGGATTAATCGAATGGGCCTGAGAAGCATATGAATGGGAAATAAAACCGGCTAACAGCATTACGCTAAGGAGCTTCAATAATCTTTGCATAAGATCTGGTTTATGAAAATTGTTTAAGCCCTTCATACACAGCCACCATCTTTTTGGCCTGTGCATGGATGTCGAAATGTTGTTTCACCCCGGCAAGTCCTGCCATACTTAATTCCTGGAGTTTTTCATCATTCAAAATGAGTGAACCAAGCGCCTCAGCCAATTGCCTGGGCTCATT
>DASXUZ010000197.1:0-20515 GCA_036504555.1 Prolixibacteraceae bacterium
ACCAATGGACCACAGGCGATATTCTGGCTACAGAACTGTTTCGAGCTGATCGACAAATACATGTTTCAGATTCACAAGGTATACTTTAGCCCGGGAACAGATATTCTTGAATCTATTTCTGCCTTGCTCAGCCAGGCAACGACATCGCTCGATTTATGCATTTTTACTATCACCGATGAACGATTGGCTTCCGACCTGTTGGAGTGCCTGCGGCGAGGAATCAAGTTGAGAATTATTACTGACAATGATAAAATGTACGACAATGGTTCGGCCATTCAAGACCTGAAGAACGCCGGAGTCCCCATCAAAATTGATCATTCGCGCTACCACATGCACCACAAATTCGGAGTCATTGATTCACGCATTATTTTCACCGGAAGCTTTAACTGGACCTACACAGCCACCAGTCATAACCAGGAAAACATGTTAGTAACCACCAATTTTGACATCGTAAAACAGTATAAAGACCAGTTTGAACTATTGTGGAATGAGATGTTTATATGGTAAAGAAATTAAACGAATTTAGATTCCAAAGTCCCAAAGTAGCAAAGTCCCAAAGCAGAAGAGGATTCAATGAACAATTTCTATGTACTATTTTATAAGGAATAATTCCTAAAATGGGCTGAACAGCTTAGGTACTCTGTTACTTAGGTACTTAGACATTCAGTTACTTTGCTACCTTCATTTGAAAAACATGCTTCTCATTCCGAACTCAGGTTATCAATGCTTCCTCAATAGATCAAGCATCTTTCGATCCAACTGATGACCGTGCCAATCCTCGTACTGAACATCCTTTCTTCCTGAATCCATGACGCCAAAGTCGCCCCTGAAATTCCAAAGCGCATAACCAATGTGGTTCTCTGTCAGTACATCGAGTACATCTCCAAACCAGGCCAGGAATACCTCATGGGGTGTTTCCTTCCAGCAGCCGCATTCACCACAGTGGACCCCTACGCCCTTTTTCACCAGGTCAATCCAGGGCTGATATAATTCCTCCAGGTTTTTTCTACCAAATGTTTTACCATCAATCACCCCCGGCCACACCGGCTTGGGAGCATCATCAGGATTCTTAAACACCCAGGGAGCGCGGTAATGCGAAATATAATGCGGGAAATAGCCACGGCAGCTTTGTGCAATATCCAAATCTGTAATTTCAGGAATGACAGATGATCCTACATCGTTCCCATCGGCAACAATCAAATGATTGGGATTGGATGTACGGATAGCGTTGGCAGCTGCCAATGCCACTTTCCGGTATACAGCACCGGGAATGGTGGTGCGCGAGGCGAACTGATCGTTCATATCTTCACGCCAGCTGGGCTCATTGACCAAATCAAAACTGATTTTCTTAGATGATACATTTGCAAACCGCTTGCCCCACATCTCCCAGTGAAAACAGAATGCATCCAATGCTTCCTTGTCTTTCCACAGGTTATATGGTTCATTAAATCCCGCATTGACACAATAACCCGGGGCACGATGCAGATTGATGCTCACATGCAAACCGGCTTCCTGTGCACGGAATATAAATTCCTGAATCTCATCGACCGCCTTTTCATTGATGTTCAATACATCAGCAGGAGTTACGTTCTTTTGAGGATCATAGTTGATGTAACGCGGATATGCCATGGGCAAACGTACAAAATCGAATCCCCAGTCAGCCATCCATTTCAAGTCATCCGGTGTAGTCTTCGAACGATCATCATTTTTCGAAGGATTGGCCCCGAAATAATCGAGCAGGTTAAATCCCCTCCAGCGCGGAAGGACGTTTTTTATTGTCGGTGTAAAAGTGGATCCAAGTACCGCATTCCCTGCAAAAGCAGTGGCTGCGGTTACGATACCGGTGGTCCTGATAAAAGTTCTCCGGTTGATAGGGTTATTTTCCATTGGGTTAGTTGGGTTAAGTATTGGGAATATTGTGGTAATTTTGTAATTATACAATATGCGAAGTTAATAGAAACTTACTTACTTGATAACTTCTGATTTAAAAAACCAAATCTTATATTTACCCCGCCAAATGTTATCAGCTGGCTACATTTAAATAATCGTACCCCAATCAATTGCATCATGATACTTGATAAACTTGAAAACGCCGGAATATACATGAACATCAGCAATGAGCTGAAAACGGGTTTTGAATACCTTGTAAACACTGATTTACAGGCACTCGAACCAGGGTTCCACGAAATAGTCGGTAAAGATATATTTGCCCTGGTCAGTGAATTTGAAACCAAAGGGCCAGAGGCTTGCCGTTTGGAAGCCCACCAGGCGTATGCGGATATCCAGTACATTGTTTCTGGAAGAGAAGCCATCGGCTTTACAACTCTGAATAACCAGGAAATTACAAGTCCCTATACCCCTGAACGAGATATTGTGTTCTTCGCAGGTAAAACAACTCCCCTGATTCTTGAAACAGGCACCTTCGTTGTATTCTTTCCACAAGATATCCACCAACCCGGGATGCAGGTGGATGGTCCGGAGAAGGTAAAAAAGGTAGTTATCAAAGTGAAGTTATAACGATTTACGATTTATCGCAACCATCTAACCATCTAACAATTTAACCATCCATGAAAAATTCTATATTTTTTCTAAAAGTTACCCTTCTCCTCCTGACGGTGAGCCTCAATGCTTTTACCCAGGAACGCTACCAGGAAGAGATTACAGATTCTGTGAGGATGGAAACCTATACCTACGCCTTCAAGGACAATCAGTCGCTCGACCTTGACGCTTACTTTCCAGCATCTGACAACCAGACCAAAAGACCTTTAATATTCTATGTACATGGTGGTGGCTTTACAGATGGAAAGCGCAATGACCCCGGTATCAAGGAATACTGCCGCAAGCTTGCCAGGCACGGTTATGTCGTTGCTTCGATCTCCTACCGATTAACCCGTAAAGGAACAACCACCGGTTTTGGCTGCGACTGCCCGGCTGTTGATAAGCTGAATACTTTGAATGCAGCGGTTGAAGATCTCCAGGATGCGACCTTTTTCATGATCAAGAACCGTGATAAGATGGGGATTGATCCTCTGAAAATCATCCTTTCAGGCAGCAGCGCAGGCGCTGAAACAGTTTTGAATACCGCCTACCAGGCTCCCTATTGCTATGGACTCGACAGCGGTCCGGTATCCTATGCAGGTGTAATATCTTTCGCCGGGGCCATTCCGGATACCGCCCGCATTTACAAGGAGTCAGCCGTTCCCTCCCTGCTCTTTCATGGAACCTGCGACAATTTGGTGCCTTATGCTACCGCTCCTCACAGGCACTGTACGGAAAAACAAGCCGGGTATCTTCTATTTCACGGATCATATACCATTGCACAAAAGCTCCGGAAATTAGGAACCCCCTATTGGTTGTATACCTATTGCAATGCCTCCCATGAGATTGCAGGCTATCCTATGACCGCCAACTTCAATGACATCATCGATTTTTGTTATACCTTTATCCTTCACAACGCAACTGAACAACGGGTGACAGTCAAAAAGACCGACAATAAACCCTGTGAATACCAAACCTTTAATTTTTGTACAGAATGAAACGTATTATCTTTGTCGTGTTCTTATTTGCATGCAATTTGGCCATGGCACAAAACCTTCGCATAATCACCTACAACATTCGCCTGAACATTGCCTCTGATGGAATCAATGCCTGGCCCAACCGCAGTAGCCAGGTGGCTGCCTTGCTCGACTTCCACCAGGCTGAAATCTTCGGACTCCAGGAAGCCCTGTATGACCAGATCGAAGATCTACAGGCCCAACTTCCCAACATGACATGGGTGGGCGTTGGTCGTGATGATGGTAAAAAGGCTGGCGAATTCTCCCCTCTTTTCTACAATTCAGAAAAGTTCAAAGCCCTCAAAAAAGGCTGGTTTTGGTTATCTGAAACACCTGAAAAACCAGGCCTGGGTTGGGATGCCGCCTGTAACCGTATCTGCACCTGGCTGGTGTTGAAGGATAATAAATCAGGTGGTAAATTCATGGTATTCAATACCCATTTCGATCACATCGGCAACAAGGCCAGAACTGAATCAGCCAAGCTGATTCTTCAAAAGATCAAGGAACTGAATACAGATAAATTACCTGTCATTTTGATGGGTGACTTTAACCTCACCCCTGACAAAGAGCCCATTGCGGTCATTACCAGTGTACTGAAGGATTCACGCGCCATCACAAAAAAAGCACCTTACGGCCCTGAAGGAACCTTCAATTCATTCAAGTTTGATGCTCCCATGAAAGACCGCATCGACTATGTATTTGTAAACGACCAAATCGAAGTCAAGAGATATGGCGTGCTGACCGATTCAAAAGACCAACGCTTCCCCTCTGACCATCAGCCGGTGCTGGTAGTCCTGGAACTCAAGCAGGGAAAGAAAAAATAGTAATCAACAACAAATGGATGGCTTAACCGGCACGATTAAACAAAGTCTATTTATAGGATACTAATTTAACAAACTGGTTGAAACCCAATCCAACAGATTAGTCATTGAGCAGATCATGAATGATGGCAATCTTCATGAAATACAAATGATTAAAGCTTTTTACAGCGTAAAAGAAATATCATAGCCATGAAATTAAATGCCTTTTTGGTGAGCGACAAGGTGTAAAAGATGACGCTGCTGTCCGCCCCTTTTGTTATCTTTAAATTTCTGAACAATTTGAACCCTCTATTCCTTTCAATGCCATGAAGGTAGATTTCATCATCGTGGGCCAGGGACTGGCTGGTAGCTTACTGGCTTTTGAACTATTGAGATTACATCAATCCATCCTTGTTTTTGATGATCCCGACCAAGCCAGCGCTTCATCGGTGGCAGCGGGCATCATCAACCCGGTGGTATTTCGCCGCATGACCAAAAGCTGGCTGGTGGATACGGTGTTTGCTCAAATGGAATCGACTTACCATGAAATGGAGGATCTGCTTAGCGAAAAGCTGTATGATCCCTGCCAACTTCTGAAAATCCTCCATGAAGAAAGTGCCCAACGATGGAATGAAAAGGTACATACCAACCAGCTTGAAAACTACCTGGAAGTGAGCCCTGATCTCAACTTCAGGCATCGAGGCATCCACTCCCCTTTTGGCGCAGGACATGTCGTTAAAGCCGGACGGGTGGACATTCATCAACTTGTTTCCTTGTTCGGGGGATTGCTGGACCGTCGAAACCAACTGCGCAAGGAGAAATTCAATTTTGAAAAGCTCGTTACCAATCCGCAGGGCATCATCTACAAAGATGTCAGGGCTGAAAAGATCATCTTTTGCGAAGGGCCTGCAGTTTCCCAAAACCCCTGGTTCACGGGTCTAAAATTTAAGCATTCAAAGGGCGAATTGCTGGAAGTCCGAATTCCGAACCTCCAATTGGATGAGATCATCAGCCATGAAGTGTTTGTGATGCCCCTAGGCGATGATCGTTACAAGGTGGGCGCCACCTATAGCTGGGATAATTTGAGCTGGAACACAAGCCCGGAGGCCCGCGAAGAGCTTCTGACAAAGCTAAAGTCCCTTGTATCCGCTCCAGTCGAAGTGATCACTCAAAAGGCAGGCATCCGTCCCACGATGCACGACCGCAAACCAGTGCTGGGTTTGCTTCCAGAACATCCACAAATAGGCATCCTCAACGGACTGGGCTCCAAAGGTGCATTGCTCGGCCCCTACTTCGCCCGTCAACTGGCTGAATACCTCACTGGCCATTCAGGTTCGATTCATCCTGAGGTTACCATTGACAGGTTTTTCAGGAAATGGAAAATTTGATGTCCACTTTTCATCGATTAGCCATCGAGGCTATTCCATAGGAGTCCTGATATTCCTGTTTACCTTGCCAAACGGCCTTCCAACTTACATTTCTGACCGTATCGAACAAATAATCCCTGTAATGAGGCAACTGGACTTTCAATGTTGAATTGTTGTTTGACGAATCAAGGATGGCTGCCAGGTATGGCAATTATTCGAAGGTTATTCATAGATTATTCGAAGATTATTCATAGATTTATCGAGTATAATCGAAGAGTCTTCGAATAACCTTCGAATAACCTTCGAATAATCTTCGAATAACCTCCATACCAAGACTTCATTTAAGTTATAAAAGACCCATCCATAAGTACACTGATTTAACTGATGGTACTTATTTATTTCCTCAATCAAATGAGTGGGTCTACTTCATTTTAATTAAAAAAATAAGTGCATAAATGTTTGTCTTTATGGATAAATACTTAACTTTATGTTTTACCTATTCCCATGTCAACAGAAACCAAAACGCACCGGATTCTTCGCCTGATTCTATTTCTTTCGAACAGTTACCCCAAATCGAAAGAAGAGTGTAATTCATTCCTGGGAATGAAGGATACGGCATTTTACAATTACCGCAATGTTTTACTGGACACTGGTTTCGATCTGCAACAAAAGGATGGCAAATACTGGATTGATTATCCTGATGAGGATTACCAGGTGCTCAGAAACGCGCTGCATTTGTCGGAAGAAGAAACCTATTTGCTTTCCAGAAGCCTGGACCAGGTGGATGAAAAACCTGGATCAATGACTCATCTAAAGCAAAAACTCGTTTCGCTTTTGAACCAGGACAAAGCCACGGATGCTTATATCCGGAAAGAAAAACCGACGATTGTTCAGGCGCTTCGAAAAGCCGCACAGGCGAAAAAACAAATCCTGCTGATCAACTATGCTTCGGGTAACAGTGAAACGGTGAAAAACCGGATGGTGGAACCCTTTGAATTCAAGGATGATTTTAACCTGGTGTGGGCCTTCGATACGGCCTTGAAACAAAACCGTCAATTCAAGGTCTGCCGCATAGAGGATGTACAGGAAACAAGGCTAACTTGGGAATATGAACGATCGCACCGGTCAAAGCCGGTGGATATCTTTCGCAATTCGGGAGACCTGGATAAGGAGGTTGAATTCAGCTTAAACCTGAAGGCTAAAAACCTGCTAATTGAAGAATATCCAATGGCTGAAAGGTTCCTTACAATGATCAATACCAGGCAATATCGATTGAAGGCCCCGGTTGCCCAATACGAAGGCCCCGGGCGTTTTGTGCTCGGACTTGCCGAAGATATCGACCTGATGGGCGACCATGGGTTCCTCGATTTCCTGAAAATAAAAATGAATAAAATCCAACTTATTTGATTAGGCTCCGCGATTCTGGGAGTCTGGTTTAAGATATTTAGGGCATCAAAACATTGAAGCCATGAATAGAATAGACTTTTTAAAACAGCTAGTTTTGGGTTGCACATTGTTATTTGTCCCCAAACATTCTTCAGAAAACACCCCCAGGGAGACCCGGGAAATTAAGTTCATCACTCCTTACATTGCCGGTTTCCAGTATTACCAGGGCCTTGAACTGGAACAAAGGCTGAAAGAAAATGAAACGCTCAGCCTGAAAAGGGAACCACAAAACCGGCACGACTACAATGCCATCGAGGTCTTTCGCGGAGACCACAAATTGGGCTATATACCCCGGGCCGAGAACAAACTCATTGCGCGGGTCATGGACCAGGGGATGACCGTGAAGGCAAGCATTACCAGGATCGATCCCGAAGCAATTGCTAACCGCAGGGTGAAGATGAAGGTCTTTTATGAGATGGTACAAGATTTTAAGTCCTGATTGCTTTGTAAACCTTGAAGGACTGAACAAATAGAAAGATTTTTCCTACTTTTGAAAACCAACTACAACCAATATGAACGGGCCATGAAACGACTACTATCTACCCTCTTTGCAGTGCTATCATTCTGTATTTCAAACAGTCAAACGCACTTAACCGAACTTCAATATTTATCAGGAACAGGCAGCGACCAAACGGTTAACTGGGACTTTTTCTGCACTGCAGGACGCAACTCGGGCCATTGGACAACGATCGCGGTGCCTTCCAACTGGGAACTTCAGGGTTTCGGTACCTACAATTACGGGGGCGATCAGGATGGAATCCGGGGAAAGGAATCGGGCCTGTACAAATATAAGTTTCGGGTACCCAAAGAATGGCGAGACAAACAGGTCAACATCGTATTTGATGGATCAATGACCGATACCCAGGTGAAGATCAATGGCATTTCGGCGGGCGCACTGCACCAGGGCAGCTTTTACAGGTTTAAATACGATATTGGTTCATTGTTAAAATACGGGAAGGAAAATCTGCTGGAGGTGTCCGTTGCCAAACATTCAGCAAATGAAGGGGTCAATGAGGCTGAACGCAGGTGCGATTTCTGGATATTTGGAGGTATTTACAGGCCGGTATTCCTGGAAGCCAAGCCCAAATCCAACATTGAGCGCATTGCAATCGATGCAAAGCAAGACGGTTCATTGCAGATGGATGTTTTCCTGAACAACATTCAGGATAAGATGGAAGTTAAGGCTCAAATAAAAACCCTTTTAGGAGAGCCTGTTGGTTCATCTTTTTCGGTAAATGTTGATCAGAACAATCCCGTTGCGCACCTTAAAACTATTGCTGATAATATAAATCCATGGACCTGCGAATTTCCGAATAGGTACCAGCTTGACATTCAGCTCGTCAAGGGGAACGTGATTCATGAGGTAAGGGAAAAATTTGGGTTCCGTACCGTTGAACTGCGTGAAAGCGACGGCATTTATGTGAATGGTGAAAAGGTATTATTCAAGGGAGTATGTCGTCATTCATTCCGCCCCAATACCG
This sequence comes from Prolixibacteraceae bacterium, assembly GCA_036504555.1. GTDB lineage: Bacteria > Bacteroidota > Bacteroidia > Bacteroidales > Prolixibacteraceae > Aquipluma. The sequence continues at coordinate 8,649 of DASXUZ010000197.1, forward strand.
GCAGGGCATTGAACAAACAGGTCAGCATTGAGGATGTCAATACGATCAAAGACATGAACATGAATGCAGTGCGCATGTCACATTACCCGCCAGATGTTCATTTCCTGGATGTATGCGACTCGCTCGGGTTGTTTGTACTCGATGAACTTGCAGGCTGGCAAACTGCCTATGATACGCCCGTTGGATCCATCCTTGCCCGGGAAATGCTGGTCCGTGATGTCAATCATCCTTCCATTGTAATTTTTGACAATGGGAATGAGGGTGGCTGGAACAAAGAACTGGATCATTTCTTCGATGAACTTGATCTGCAACAGCGTCCGCTGATACATCCCTGGGCAGAATTCAGGGGTACAGACACCCAGCACTACAAAGATTACAACTACGGGGTGGGCACGCATCAGCAGGGCCGTATGGTGGTTTTCCCCACTGAATTTCTGCATGGCCTGTACGACGGCGGACACGGGGCAGGATTGGATGACTACTGGAACATGATGCTGAATAATCCTTTATCGGCCGGAGGCTTTCTGTGGGATTATGCCGACGAAGCGGTGGTAAGGACGGATAAAGGCGGCATGTTGGATACCAAAGGGAACCAGGCTGCCGACGGGATTGTGGGACCATACCTTGAAAAGGAAGGCAGTTATTATACCATCAAGGAAATATGGTCGCCCGTGTTCTTTGAAACCCGATACATCACCGCCAATTTCAACGGCGAGTTCCCCATTACGAACAGATACTTATACACCAACTTAAAGGACTGTCAGTTTACTTACCGGCTGGTGGATTTGCCCAAACCCAATGAAATCAATGAAAAAGTCAAGGGATCAGGTACGATCCAATCACCGGACCTTGCTCCCAGTCAGAAGGGAAAACTGAAACTATCGGATCCAACTGATTTCAGCAACAGTGATGTGTTGTACATCAAGGCAACGGATCCCTATGGACGGGAAATATACACCTGGAGCTGGCCCATTAAGAAAGCCAGAACAATTGCCGAAGAGATCGTTCGTGACGCTCATCCGGGAAAAGTAATTACCACTGAGGATGCGCAGGCGCTGACTGCCCGGATCAACGATCTTTCATTTAGTTGGGATAAAAAAACAGGCTATCTATCGGGGGTTAAAAGCAAAGAAAAGGAGATTCATTTTCTCAATGGACCACAAACGGCTGGCGGATCTTCCGAATTCAAGGAATTAAAAAGCTATGTGGAGGGAACCAACCAGGTAGTTGAAAATATTTACAAGGGAGACCTGAAAAAAGTAAAATGGACGGTTCTCTCATCCGGTTGGCTAAAACTGGAGGTACTGTACAAATCTCCTTACCAAAACAAACTGATGGGGCTCAGTTTTGATTACCCCGAAGACCAGGTTACAGGGGTTCGCTGGATGGGATACGGGCCTTACAGGGTATGGAAAAACCGCATGAAGGGTAACACGCTCAATGTATGGAGCAAGGCCTACAACAATACTATTACGGGCGAAAGCTGGACATACCCGGAATTCAAGGGCTACCATCGCAACTTCAACTGGGCAACCATCCAATCAAAGGAACAAGATTTCACCATTGTATGTCCAGATGAAGATGTATTCCTTCGCCTGTTTACCCCCGAAAAGCCCAAGGGAGCCAACAACGATTACACATCGCCCGAATTCCCGGCAGGTAATATTTCTTTTATGCATGGCATTGATCCCATTGGCACTAAATTTACCAAACCTGAAACCATGGGCCCAAATAGCCAGCCCAATCTGTTCCTGTATGAAAAATATATGACCTTGTATTTCAACTTTAACAAGGACTAATAAAGCCTTGTCCTATATGTACAAGGATGCTCTGTTGGAGATTTTACCAGGTCCTGATTTGAACTTTTTCCGACAATACCTCCAATACCGCCAATACCGCAATTGAGTCATTCGAGTCATCTGTGCCGTCTGTGCTTGAAATTTCAGCATTCCGCGACGGGAGGCATGAGATTCAGTCCATGGCAACATCTCATTCATTTCATCCTCCTGAAATGAGCTTGGCAGAGCCCAAAGATCCATCAAAAGAAAGCACCACCACCCAACATTGTGGATTTTTTCCACAGTGTACACGTGGATTCCACACCTTTATTTAAGGTACCACAGTACAGTGATCATTCCCTTTGATTCTTATAACTATTTGATCGAATACTAATTACACAATTCAGAATAGGCACTTTGAATTTGTGGCATGGTTTTGACTCTAAAGAGAATCAACAAACAATGATTTATAAATTCAAAAACAGAAAAGATGAAAAAAGTAATGATTTTAGGTGCAGCCATCATGGCATTTAGTTTTGTGACACCACAGGTGGCCAAGGCTATGAAATTACAGAATCAAACTGCAATCGTTCAAGACAAAGATGCACAATATAAGGAAATTAAAGTCGAAGAACTTCCGGCAGCAGTTACCAAATCGATATCCAATGCATATACCGGATATAAAATTGACAAAGCTTTTCTTGGTGCAGATGATACCTACAAAGTGAATGTTGCAATGGGTGATCTGAAGTATCAGCTTTTTTATGATGCCAAAGGTGAACTTATTAAGGTAGAAGACGCCGCCGCAAAGGGAATGGAACCAGCCAAGGGTTTGGAAGAACCAGTTCCTTCAAAGGGTATGGAACCAGAAAATAAGAGCCAGACTCCTGTCAACAAGAGCCAGACTCCTGTCAACAAGAGCGAGTATCCTACCAATCAAGGTGAAAAAGTTCCTGTAAAATAAGGAAGCGCCTTTAAAACCAATATATGCAACACTTCGGGAGTATTTTATTCAACAATTGAATAAAAGAAACAATTGTGAACTGCAACCTCTGTCAAAATAATTTTTTGACAGAGGTTTTTGTTTATTCCCTAAACAATTTCGGGGGATCAATGCTTATATGATCTGAGCATGGAAGACGTTTCATGAACATCGGAACAAACTTTATGAAAATGGCAAATATCCTCCTGGTTGATGACGATGTCACTTTTTGCCTGATGTTGAAAAAGCTGCTTGAGAAGCATCAATATCACGTAACTACTTTATTCTCTGCAGAAGAAGTAAAAAAAACAATCCGTCAGGTATTTTACGAGGTTGCTTTAACTGATCTGCGGATGCCCGATGTAAGTGGGATGGATTTGATCGGAATCATCAAACAGGAATCCCCGGGAACGCAAATCATCATGATGACCGGATATGCCAATATTTCAACGGCCATCCAGTCGATCAAGCAAGGTGCTTTTAATTATATCCCCAAACCTTTTCAACCCGAAGAGGTATTAAACATGATTCGCGAAGCCCTGGAGGTAGAGGGAAAAAAACAGGAAGCAAAAAAACCCGGGAAAGATCTGAGCCCAGGCAATTACCTGGATGGGATCAGCCCTGTTTCCAAACGATTAAAAGAAATGATTGCCTTGGTAGCTCCGACATCCTTGTCGGTATTGATCACAGGTGAAAGTGGAACGGGCAAGGAAAACATTGCAAGATCCATTCATGCCTTAAGTGCCTGTGCCCATAAGTCATTTGTTGCCGTTGATTGCGGCGCCATCCCCAAAGAATTGGTAGCCAGCGAATTCTTTGGTCATGTCAAGGGTTCATTTACCGGAGCAATCTCTGACAAGATGGGACATTTCGAGGCCGCCAATGGTGGAACCCTATTTTTAGATGAAATCGGAAACCTCTCCTACGATACCCAGATTCAGCTGCTGCGTACTTTGCAGGAACGGTTAATAAAACCAGTAGGGAGTAACCGGGAGATTCCAGTGACCGTGCGGATCATTGCAGCCACCAATGAAAACCTTCATACTGCAATCGATCAGGGAAGCTTTCGAGAAGATTTGTACCACCGGCTCAATGAGTTCCAGATCGAGGTGCCCAGCCTTCGCGAACGCGGAGAAGATATTCTGCTTTTTGCACATCATTTTCTCGATCAGTCCAATACAGACCTAAACAAATCAGTTGTAGGATTTGAACCAACTGTGGAAGCCGTTTTTATGAACTATTCATGGCCGGGGAATTTGCGGGAGATGAAAAACGTAGTCAAACGTGCTACCTTGCTTGCAACGGGCCCACAAATCAGCTTGAATGAAATACCTTCGGAAATCAATAATCTGCGAAAGAATGAAGACCGGTTTCGGCTATTCAATGAAAAGAATGAAGATGTGCTGATCCGCCAGGTATTGGAAACAGTGGCTTACAACAAAAGCAAAGCCGCCCGGCTGCTTAAGATTGATCGCAAAACTTTATACAACAAGCTTAAACTTTACCGGATTGAGATCCCTGACAAGATCAACTCCAATGATCCCAGGTGATTAACTGATCTCAATATGTTCTTCTGTTTCAAGAACATGAAGCAATGCTTCAATCTTTTCAAGGGCCAGTCGTCCCAGCATATAATATTGTTGGTTGTTCAGCCCTTCAGCCTCTTTTTTTTCGAGCCTGGACAGTAGTTCCACAATATCGGCAGCTTCCATCTGACGGAAAAGAGTGAGCATTTTATGTGAAAGTGCAGAAAGCGCTTCCTTGTTTTCATCCTGGATATATTGCCTGAAAAGTGTTACATTTTCCTTTCCAGAATGGATAAAGGACACCAATATTTGTTTCAGGCCCTCGGGGTCTCCGGCTGCAAAAGCTTCAAATGACTCAAGGTTGTAACTGTTTTGATGGGTATTCTCGGAGGCTTGTTCCCTGTGCATATTCGCCGGGATGGCCTGCTGCTTTCCCGAAATAACATCAATCAGGGACTGGGGAAGAAATGGTTTTTGTATGAATGCAGCGAACCCCGGAAAGCCATGTTGTCCACCATTCATGCCCGACATGGCAATGGCAGTAACAGGTCCCCCGTTTTTCTTTTGAATCTCCTGAAGCAACTCCACGCCGTTCATCCCAGGCATCTGAATATCCATGATCAATAGATCGGTGGCCTGTTTTGTAAATGAAAGGAGGGCTTTGCGGGGATCGTTAAAGGAGTATACTTCCATACCAGCAGATTTCAAGATGGCGGAAGTCATCTCCAGGAGTGTTTGATCGTCATCAATGACCCAAACTTTTCTACCCGCCAGGTCTGCCAGTGGCCATGGTCCTTTTCCCCTTGCGATTTCGACTGCCTGTTCCTTCAACGGCTCGGTCTTTTCAAGCGGTAATACGATGGTGAAAAGACTGCCTTCTCCCGGTTTGCTTTCAAGGGTAATGGTACCATGCAGCAAGTGTACGATCCGTTGTGTGATAGTCAGTCCAAGCCCAGTGCCTTCATACTGCCTGAGGGGCGTACTCACCCTTGCAAATTCTTCAAAAATCAACTGAATGTTAGCTTCAGAAATGCCGATCCCAGTATCAATCACCTGCATTTTAACCTGATCAATCTTTCCTGAAAATACAGTGGCCGACACCTTGACCGTTACAGTCCCCTGTTCAGTAAATTTAATGGCATTTGATATCAGGTTACCCACTATTTGTGTAATACGAACAGGATCGCTCAGGTAAGTGGCCGAGGATGAAACAAGGAATTGCAGCTGCAGATCTACATTCTTTGCCCTTGCCTGTGGACGAAATCCATCCACAATGTCCTGAATCAATGATTTCAAATTGAACGGCAGACGCTCAATGGTCAGTTTCCCGGATTCAAGTCTGGCCAGATCCAGCAGGTCATTGATCAGTTTACGGATATGCTCAGAGGCCTTGTTGATATTTTCCAGGTACTTTTGGTGTCGCGGTGAAACGTCGTCATCATTCTCCATCAGGTTCGTAAAGCCGATGATCGAACTCAGGGGTGATTTAAGGTCGTGAGTAAGACTCAGCATAAATTGTTCCTTGCTCTTGAGCAGCGATTCTGAAAAAGCTTTGGCCTTTTCGAGATTTTGCCTGTAATGCTGGCTTTTGGTGATGTCTTTCAGTATATTTACCAGGAAGAAGATGATGATGATCAAGGCGAAGCTACCCACCAGGAGGATCTGGAAAGTTGTTTTTTGAAGACGGCTCTGCTGTGCCTGAACCCGCTCGTAGGAGTTTTTCAGGGTTTCATTTTCAATATTGGACAACATTTGCCGTAATTGTACAGTCAGGGTAAGGTCATTGGTCAATATCTCCTGCTCCTTTTTATTTAAGCGTGTTTCTGCATTCCTGTTTTCGTCCCTGATTTCAGTCACAATGGATGTGATATAATTGGCCATCGAATCAATCTGATTAACAGGGGCCACCAGGCTGTCAATTTGTACCGACTCGGTTGTCTTGATATGCAGGTTTGAATCTAATTTGTTTTGGGCGGCAAAAACATTCGCCAGTCGTTCAAAGAACTTCTTCTTTTTTTGCTTCTGGAAGACCGTATCACGATTGGTAACAATATTCTTGTAAACTTTCACAGGTTCTTGTATTGAATCACTGACCCATGACAGTTTCCTGATTGCCTGCTGATAACGGGCTTTTGAAGTGTTTTTCTGCTTAATGGAAGCCAGTTCCTTCACATTTTGCCGCTTGATCTGCAACAGTTTCTTGATACTGTCCGTGTGCAGTTGCTGGGTAGGGTTATTTAATAGATGGGCCAGGGTATCAACCTGCACTGTGATATGATCCATTAACTGGAGATAGTCCCGGTAATGGATCTTTTGCCCCGTAAGCGCATAACTCCTTTCCAGACCTTCCGCCTGGTAGAGGTTCGTTAAAATGTTATTGAGGTACAAAAACTGATTATTAGCCGGATTGACATCCGACTTTTCCATCGAACTTTGACGTATTTCACCGTAAATGACCCAAATGATCAGCGAGGCCAATACAAGGAGCGTAAAATAACCCAGGGAAACTTTGACTTTAACAGGTTCCATATCTTGATTATTTTCAGATTCATCTGTAGGGGGATAACGAATAAAATTGCAAGGAAGTTTTATATAAAGGCTAAAAAATGATATTTATTTGCCCAATTACTGGAATTTTTTGCGAGCTGTCGCTTGGCTATTTAATGCTTCAGTTTAATTATTGCTTACCGCAACTATTTATATTTGTTTCGAATTGCCCTCCTGGCTGTACTTCAAAACCTGGATTAAGTATGATTTGCTGTCCTGCTTCTAAAATAACATGATCCGTATTTTTTATGAGCACAGGGCCCGAAGTTTCAATCTTTTTCTTCGCATTTGCGATCGCAGGCAATGGGCTTGTCGCTGAAACCAATACTTCATCCGGCAAATTACAAAACCTCACATCAAAGGATACCGTATCGCCAGCAACCTGGATGTTTTTGATATAAATTTCTCCCAGTGAACCATCACTTAGCAAACAATTGGGATTGGTTGAATTGTGGAAGGCTGATCTTCCAACCAAGGCATCAAAATTGGCCTCCAATATTTTACCATCACTTTTATTTGTACCATCTGGCCGATAAATATAAATCCAGTTCAGTGTTGGATCAGGGTTGTCATTCTGGCAACACTCCGATTGATCGATTCTATAAATGATTAAACCAGTTCCCGGTATGGAAGTTTCAAAAGTTCCTGCCTTCTGACGGAATTCAAAAATAAAATATTCACTTTTTTTTGAGGAAGCAATGCTATAACAATTGTTCGAGGCAGATGTGATTGGATGAAGGACATAGTGGCCTGACAAGGTTATTTTCGGAATTGAATCAATCCACCTTCCATATCTGTATTTATAATCCGCACACATGGATTGTGGTGGGTTCCAGGGCTCTGCCATCAAATCCCAGGGGCCTACCGGCCTACTATCATAACGACCTAAATCACCTCCCCCAAGTGTATGAAACATTTCATGACAGAGTACTCCATTCTGTTTATAATCCAGGTAATCTTCAATCTGAAAATTATAACGAACTACCAGTTTGGAACCTAACCGCAGCTCGGAGTTTTCGTACCATCGATAGGAATGAGGCCATAAAAAAGTGGTATTTGGAGCTTTGGGGATTTCCCAATTTCCACGTACAATAAAACAAATATTGTCCACTTTCCCATCCTTATCCGTATCAAGGTCTACGGTTGATGGCAATTGATTTTCAATATACCTGATGGCATTTCCGATCAACTTAGATTTTCTGCCTCTCATCATTTTCCCTGCATCAGAAACTGAATACCCTGAATCATTTTTCAAAGTCCAGGGACAATAATAATTCCGGGTATGTGAATCCTGGTAGGACAAGATATTGTTGCCATTGTTTGTTGGGTAAAATGAACTTATAATCTTAAGCTTTTGGTAAGAAGCCTCCAAGAAATAATTAATCATTGAGTTGGCGCCATCTGCTGTAGAATTAAAATAATTGGTATATTTAACTTGTTTAGCATCAAATTCATCCTGATCTGAAAATCTGATATAAATTACAATATTGTTAAGGGTGCGCTGCGATTCATCTTTGCCGCTCTTTGGTCGCAGGTCCGTTTTGTCAGGCTCATCCTGGCTAGAAAGATAACCGTTCTTTGAAATATGCTCCATTGATAATTGGACATTGGGTTGGAGTCCTGCCGCAACCGGATTGTCAAGCCCAACGATGTAGCTGGAGGCAACGAGTTCTCCATCTTGATTTATTGCGTAACAGTAATAGCCAGTCTTGGGATTTTGTACAAGGGTGAAATTATCCTTGTCATGTAACCAGCTGAAATATTCATCACCGCTAACAAAGCAATGGATAACCTGACCCTTGGGCTGAGTGATTGTCTGTGGGAAATTTCTTACCATCACACCATGGGCCTTCAGGCTTAAAATTAAAATACTTAAAGCCAGGATTATTTGCAATTTCAGTTTCATTTTGGCTTCCTCCCCAACTTTAGTTTGTTAGGATCCTTTTCAGAATACCCAATTCTTTGTCTTCGGCTATGAGGGCATTGAAATATATTTCCATCACAAATCCAACAGCTTGCAATGTTGGCAACTTTTCCCCTGTCCCAGGATCTTAAACCTTCCCATGAAGTTTAGTGTCCTGTATGGTGGGTTTAAAACAGTCACTGACCAGTAGTTACAGCCGATGGATCAATTGTAATCTCAAAGCTTGACCCAAGGGGGACTTCAAATACTCCATTTATTTCTACAGCCTTCCTGGCTTTTAGTGAAACATAGGAATCGTTGTTGATGGTCACATCCTTCAAGATAAAACCATAGCCAGCTGACCATGTTTTCGTATCTTGAGATCCTGTTAAATAAGTAGTTCCGGCTTCCTTTACAGCCTTGTAAGCATCGATTCTCCCCGCTCCCAGCAAACCGATGTATTCAGCATTTTCAGGTATGGAATAGATATCGAATGCAGTCCTTTGAATAATATTTTTGACCTGCAGAGGTGTCAACCCAGGATTTATGGAATACATCAATGCACATACCCCGGCAACGATTGGGGCTGCAAATGAAGTACCATCCTCGATGCTGTATAACTGGCCCGTGGATGCCCCCCAACCATTCTTGTACGAATCAGGATGACAGGTCGTCAGGATATTATATCCTGGTGCACATATATCCACCCTGTCATTGTGGGTATGGGTATAATAAGCATTGTCCGGAATATTTAAGTACTTCCTATGGCAATCCTTCCAGTTAAACTGAATTCCATTCAGCGTAGAACCCAGGTCAAATTCATGGCCAACGGAAGTAACAGAGAATACGCTTTCATAGGATGCAGGATAAATATAAGCGGTAGAATTTTTATTTCCTGCCGCTGCAATGACAATGACTTGATAATCCACTGTCAATTCCTCCAGTAAAAGAGAGTCAGCCTCATTGCTGTATCTCCAGTCCTGGCTAATATTGATGACTTTGATCCCATCTTGCGCCATCAATAATAAATCATCCTTATTGGTGGAGGTTTTGGCCATTCTACAATTGAATGCAACGGATGAAATTCCCTTGTCATTGTTTGTATCAGAACCAACAATACCTGCCACCATCGTACCGTGATCCACATCAATCGACAAGGGAATCCTGATATTGTCATCATAAATCTTAGCGATTTTGCCCGCCAGGTCTTCGTGACTGGTGTATAAGTAACTATCCATGAATCCAATAACCACCTGTGGATCACCCCTGGTAATGTTCCAGGCATCGCGGACATTGATCAGGTCCAAATAAGTAAGCCCAACATCCCTCAAGGCATCATTCCCACTGCGCACATTGAAACTGTAATCATTGGGAACATACAATGGTTTGGGATCAAAATATTGGCTGATATGCGAAACTACGCCTTGAAATTTCTCTTTTAGCTCTGCCATAAGCCCTTGATACCCATCCGCTTCCAGGATATAATATTTCAATAATTCCTCTCGTTTTGATGATGGATATAACTGCCTGAATTGATGGATATTATACTTTTCAAGCGTAAGATTAAATTTCTCATTTCCGGATTTTACGATCCCCCTTGCACGCTTAAGATCCCGTGATACCATTGGAACAAGATTGATATCCTCAATTTTAAATATCACTTTTCCTGTTTGTGAATAGGTCGATAGTGAAATCATCAACGAGAGCATTAACAATCTAATTTTCATATCCTTCTGTTTTTCTTGTATGTTTAAAATGTCCGGGTCACGTTTCACTTGGCCAGGATCATTTTTTTTGTATCAATTTCCTGTCCGTCAACAATCAGCTTATAGAGGTATATACCCGGTACAAGATGGGTCCCGTCAATTGTAACTACCTGTTTCTCTTTTCCTTGAATGGGATATCTTTGCAATGGAGTTCCGTTTATACTATAATTATAGATATAGGAAGAATTTGAATCCCTTGGAATAAAACATCCAATTTGAGTGACCTTTGTAAATGGATTGGGAATATTCTGGTCCAAGCGGGCCTTGTTCTCTGATGAATTCTGAATGGTTCGAAGTGTGGAGGAGGTGATGATCCCTTTCAATACCAATTCTTCCTTTAACGATGCGATGGTGGTAGTCAGTTCATCAATTTTGACCATTTGCTCCTTGATTGCTTCCACAAGGAACGGGATGACATAAGAATAGGCCAGGGATTGATCGCTTGTACTGTCGTTTTTAAATACCGCTTCAGGGATTACCGGCTCCATATCATGAGTCAAGAATCCGAATTCCTTTCTTTTATTTGGATCATTGGTTGAATTGAATGAAACCCCTTTCAGTTTCGCAACCGTCTCAAGGCCTTTATTTTGAAGTGACGCAATATTTTCTTTGGTTGAAATATCAGAATTCTGCAAAACTACCTGGCATTCAATTTTGGCATGGCCTGAACCATTGGTCTGGAAGAATACAATCTTGTCATTGCTGTTAAGGCGAGGGTCAAGTCCCTGGTGGTTAATGGAAAGTGAACTTCTTCCAGGATAATAAAACCTGGATTCAATCGAATTTATATCCAGTTTATAAGCAGGGTCTGAGGTATTGATACCCACATTTCCATTGCTAATTATTTTAATCTGGCCCGTTAAGCACAAAGTAAGCAAGGTGAAACCAATTGTTAAAACCATTGATATTGTTTTCATACATTTACACATGTTGTGGGCTTCGGACTTACCACTTCCTGACCCGGTTAAACCATCATTTTTAGTTATCAACCCTGCAAAACCAACTGCCAGGTTGTGTTTCAAAGCCTATTGACTGGTGGCAATTACCATCAATAACCAATTTGAATGTTGAAAAATTCCACTGAATTAATCATTCAAATTTCAAACAAAATGAAAGGGAGTACATAGAAGTTATTCATCTTAAGCATGAAAAATTCTACAAGTCATTGAAAATTTATAGTATTGATTGAAATTATATTGCAAAAGAGGTTTTGGCCTTGACCCCATGCTTACCGTACTTGTAGTGGATATTCCTGTCCACTGCCACGATGAGGGGGATTTGCTTTTTCATTCATCACCTGATTAAGCCTTTATCTTCCTTCCAAGGGTACCTTAATGACCATTGGCTACTGCCAACGTCGTAGCT